>JBAUWA010000113.1:0-23402 GCA_049583555.1 Candidatus Dormiibacterota bacterium
AGTACATCTCGGCCTACCAGACGGCCGAACAGGCCTTCGCGGCGGTGCCCGGAAACCATTTCACCTACGTCTGGAACCTATCCGCAGGCACGGTCGAGCCTGGTAGGACTGAATTCGACACCTACCCGGGAAACGCCTACGTGTCGAACGTCGGCATCGATGTCTACGACTGGTGGAACGACGATGCCAATGTCCCCGCCATCATCAGCTTTGCGCATAGCGTTGGCAAGCCGGTTTCGTTCGACGAATGGGGCGTGATGGGTTTGAATGACCCGTCCTTCATCGACACCATCGCCAGCATCGTCCGCAACCCTGCAAACGACGTCGACTTGCAGGCTTACTTCTCAGCAAACTCGTCGGTGATCACTAATTTCCCAGCAGCAGAAGCTGAATACATAAAAGACTTCGCGGGCTGCTAGAGGTCTGGCACCCTGAAGTGGACCAGCTGGAATCCTTAGGAGATTCGCTCTCCCGCGCCTAAGCCAAGCTGGCCAGGTGTGGCTGTTGATCCCCTGTCCGTTTCCGACAGCCGAGTAGTAATTGGTGCGACTTCACCAGACTCGTGTGATTCCAGGTGTGCCTGCGCAGGATGAGCCGTTGATAGCGCGAACTCACGATGCACTGCCGCCACCGCCGAAGATACATCCGCGGCGTTGACGAGCAAGGAAATAC
This sequence comes from Candidatus Dormiibacterota bacterium, assembly GCA_049583555.1. Lineage (GTDB taxonomy): Bacteria > Chloroflexota > Dormibacteria > Aeolococcales > Bog-877 > Bog-877. The sequence continues at coordinate 673 of JBAUWA010000113.1, forward strand.
TGACTTCGGAGGAGCCTTGGGCGATGGCAAGCACGTTGATGTCGACGCTGGCGAGCGCCCCGAATAGCCTGGCAGCGATTCCGGGTGTCGCTCTGACCCCCTCACCTACCGCCACCACGACTCCGACATCGGGCAACTCCTCTACCTTGGAGATCAAGTGACCTTCGCCAGACCAACTCCATTCGCGCTCTAGCCGCGCTCGCACTCGGCCCGCCTCCCGGCCGTCGACCGCGAACGAGATCACGTTTTCGGCCGAGGATTGGGTCACCACTAGAGTCTGGATACGATCCGCGCCCAGCCATCCCAAGACAAGCGACGCTAAGCGGCCGTGCGGCATCGCGCGATCCCCGGTGATGGTGAACATCCCAGCGTCCGAGATAGATGCAATCGCGCGCACCCCGGGCCGCCCCGGCTGGGGACCACCGATCCGAGTTCCCTGAGAACTGGGGTGGAAGCTGCTTTTGATCCAGACCGGGATGCCAGCAGCCGAGGGCAGGTCGAGCGACTTCAGGTGAAGCACCCGGGCGCCGAAGAAGGAGAGTTCCGCGGCCTCCCGGTAAGACAACGCAGGTACCACTTGCGCGTCTGCGACGAGACGCGGATCAGCTGTCATCATGCCGTCGACGTGGGTCCAGATCTGGATCTGGTCCGATTGCAGGGCAGTGCCCAAAATGGTGGCGGTATAGTCAGAACTTCCGCGGCCCAGAGTGGTGCAGATCCCCTCGAGCGTGGCCGCCCGATAGCCGGTTACTACCGGAACCACCCCTCGCGACAGCAGTGGACGAAGACGTCTCTGGACTTGGTCTTTGCTGGGCTCAAAAAGCAGATCGGCTTGGCCGAACGCCTCGTCAGTCACAAGCAGTTCGACGGCGTCGACCGCCTCCGCCTCCATTCCTCGATCGCGCAGAGTGGCCGCGACCAGACTCGCTGACATCACCTCCCCTATCGAGGAAAGAGCATCGAGCGAGCGGGGAGTGAGCTCTTGAATGAGTGCGAACCCAGTACAAAAATTCTTCAACCTCGCCAGCTCGAGGTCGAGTTTTGCCCGCACGGCTGGTCGTTCGGCCGATGGGACTACCTGATCGCAGGCTTGAATATAACGCTCCCTGATAATCTCGCCCAGTTCGGTCCAGGTGTCGGACTCGCCGCGGCTGGCCGCCGCGGCCGCCTGCAGCAGGGAGTCAGTGATTCCCTCCATGGCCGAGACAACCACGACGGTCGCGACCTCGGCGGCATGTGCCTCTATGATCTCAGCCACGCGTCGGATTCGCTCGCCGTCGCCCAGCGACGCACCTCCGAACTTCATGACCACGTTCCGGCCCAGCCCGCTCATGGCAGTGCCCTCAACGGGCATTCCAACAAGAGCTGATTTCGGACGCAGGTCGCAGATTGGTGGCGCCGACCCAATGGCATCGGTCTCGCGATCATGGCGAGAATTTTCTCCTGTCCCTACCCTAGGCTGACCGCGCCACTCTAACGGAACGGTCGGGGCCAGTCGCGCGCAGCTGGGGTCGCAGGCCGATAGAAACTGCAAATCGGGCCACGACTATGGCCGCCAGCAGCTCCCCCGCCTAGCGGGCCACGGGAGCCCCGACCATCGCTGCCGCAACAGTCACATTGGTCTCGGGGTCGATAGCGATAAAGCTACCGGTGACTCTGTTGTCTTGGTACGGGTCGGCGGCAATGGCTTCCGCCATCCGCCAGCGCACCACCCCGATGTCGTTGGTCCCGAGCGTGTTCGCGGGTGTCAATTGGAGGGTATCGAGGTCGAGCTTGCTCCTCACATCGATCACCTCCGCCGTGGTCAGCCGGGTCGTGTGCTTCACCACGAACGTCTGCCCCTTGCGGAGGCGGGAATCAGCGAACCAGCAGACGGTGGCCAGCTGACGGTCGCTTGGCGTGGGCGGTTCGGCGGCAGTGGCGATCAGGTCTCCGCGCTTCACCATGTCGCCATCCATCAAAGTTAGCCGGACTGATAGCGGCGCGGAGGCTGATGACACAAATCCGGCGAGGGTCTCCACCGCGGAAACCCTGGTTTGGCGACCCCGGGGCAGGATGACGACCTGGTCCGAGACCTGCACCCCTCCGCCGGTCAGCATCCCCGCAACCCGCGTTGCCCCGTCCCTGCTCCGGTCCGCCAGCTGAACCGGGAGCCGCATCCCGGTAGCTCCATCGGCGGCGAAAGTTGAGGTGGGGACACGCTCCAGCGCGTCAAGGACGGTCGGGCCTTGATACCAATTCGCGCGCTTCGACCTCTCGACCACGTTGTCACCGTAGAGCGCCGAGATCGGGACCGCCTCGACGGTGGCGCCATTTAGTGAGTCGGCGAGTTGCTGCATCTCCTTGCTTAGTCCACGGAACCGGCCTTCGTCCCAGTCGATAAGGTCCATCTTGTTGACTGCAAGGACCAGGTGGCGTACACCGAAAAGCAGAGTCAGGGCCGTATGCCGGCGGGTTTGCTCGCGTAATCCCCGGGTGGCGTCCACCACCACCAAACCGAGGTCTGCGGTAGATGCCCCGGTCGCCATGTTGCGGGTGTACTCCACGTGGCCAGGACAGTCGGCAATCACCAGCTTGCGGCGCAGAGTGAGGGCATACCGGTAGGCAACGTCGATGGTGATTCCCTGGGCCCTCTCGGCCCGGAGGCCATCGGTGGCGAAGCTGAGGTTGAGGCCGCTCTGGCCTCGAGCCCGGCTGGCGAGCTCCAGGGCTTGCAACTGGTCATTGGTGAGTTGATCGGCGTCGTGGAGCAACCGTCCGATCAGAGTTGATTTGCCATCATCTACCGCCCCTACTGCGGCCAAGCGCAGCAGAGCCACCGCGCTCGAGCGTCCGAAGGCGGGGACGTCTTCGGCCTGCTCGGGGATCAGAAGTAGCCCTCCCGCTTGCGATCCTCCATCGAGCTCTCCGAGAAGCGGTCGTCACCGCGGGTGGCGCCTCGCTCGCTGACCTTCGACTTGGCAAGCTCGGCGATCACCTCGTCCACGGTTCTCGCGTGGGACCGCACGGCACCGGTCAGGGTGGCGTCACCAACTGTGCGGTAACGCACCCAGAGCTCCTTCACTGACTCACCGGGCTGGGGGACCACCCACTCCGAAACTGCGAGGAGCATGCCCCCGCGCTCGACTACCTGCCTGCGATGCGCGTAGTAGATGGTCGGCAGTGCTATTCGCTCGCGCTGGATGTAGCGCCAGATATCCATCTCGGTCCAGTCCGAGAGCGGGAAGACCCGAAGATGCGCACCGGGGCGGACTCTGCCGTAGTAGAGGTTCCAAAGTTCCGGAGGCTGGCTCTCGGGCACCCAACCGCCATCACTCTCGCGCACCGAGAGCACCCGCTCCTTGGCCCTGGCCTTGTCCTCATCTCTCCTCGCGCCACCGAGGCAGGCGTCGAACCCGTGTGTGTTGATGGCGTCTAGCAGGGTCACGCTTTGGATCCGGTTGCGGGACTCGGCCGGCCATGGGTCTGCCACAAGCCCGCGATTGATCGAGTCCTGGACCGCGGCTACCACCAACTCCGCCCCTAACTCCTCTACTCTCCGGTCCCGGAATTCGAGTGTTTCAGGGAAGTTGTGTCCGGTGTCGACGTGTACCAGGGGGAACGGGATCGGACTCGGTCCGAACGCTTTCTCCGCCAGCCGTAACAGGACCGCGGAGTCCTTGCCGCCGCTGAAGAGGAGGGCAGGCCGGCGGCATTCGGTGGCCACCTCGCGCATCACGAATACGGCGTGGCTCTCCAGCACCTCAAGATAGTCGAGATCGGACCGAGAGCTCGGCGCCACCGGACCCGGAGTTGTGGCTGGCTTTGCGGCTGTCAGCAAGTCATTCTCCGACAGGGCTTCCGTGGGCCCCGGATCGAGCTGGGGTGAGGCGGGCAGTTGAAGGCGGAGGGGCCATTTGATACTCTTCCTAGGGTAATTCCACCAATATGGTGGTATTTTACCCAGACAACGGTAACTGATTCCAACCGGAGGCGTGCATGTCTATCCCCGGCGAAGTTCGGATGGACGCTGCCGAATTGGCGGCGGAGTCCGCCCGCCTCGAGAAAGCAGGGGCAAAGGAGACGATTGGCTGGGCCGTGTCGCGGTTCGGTCCCGGGCTGGCTCTGGCCTGCTCATTCCAGGACTGCGTCATCGTCGACCTGGCGACCAAGGTCGACCCCGAGATCGAGGTGATCTTCCTCGACACCGGATTCCATTTCTCTGAGACCCTGGAATTCGTCGACTTGATCAGGGCCCGCTATCAGCTCAACCTGACTGTGACCCATCCAGACGGGTCGGCGGATCCGTGGCCTTGCGGTAGCGCGGAATGCTGCCAGCGACGCAAGGTCGATCCCCTCTTTCGGGCCTTGGAAGGCAAGTCGGCCTGGCTTACCGGCGTCAAGCGCTGTGATGCTCCCACCCGAGCCAGCACCCCAGTGGTGGGGTGGGACGAGACCCGGCAAATGGTCAAGGTCAATCCACTCGCGGCCTGGACAGATGCCGAGATTGCCGGCTATGTCGAGGAGCATCAGCTACCCAACCATCCGCTCCTGGCCCAGGGATACCTCTCGATCGGATGTGCTCCCACCACTCGCCCGGTGTCACCGGGCGAGGACCCTCGGGCAGGTCGTTGGTCCGACAGCGACAAGACCGAGTGCGGGCTCCACGGTTGAGCGGATCCACCTCCCCCCTGGGCAACGACATCGTGCTTAGACCAACTGGTCGATCCGTTCACAAGCTGGCGGTCTTGTGGCGACTTGGGCCCGTCTGGACTCGCGTTGGCACGCACGAGGAACGCCACCGAGTGGCACGTCCTCCGGCGGTCACACCAAGAGGCCGATCTCGACCCACCTGACCTAAGCGACTCCGAACACTGACCCGGCTATCGACGAATGAGCCGAAAGGAAGGACCGCCTTGTACCAAGAACCGGATCGATCGGACGCTCCTATCGAGCGTTCGCGGCACCAACCACCATTTCAGTGCCAGCGGGCCGTTGGCCTTCTGGCAGCGGCGATTCTTCTGGCTGCCGCCGGACCGCTGGTGGCACAGGCAGCCGCCGCACCGGTGACCCTAAACATCGTCGGTTACTCAGTGGTAAAGGACGCCTTTGCCAAGCTGACCACCGCTTATCAGAAGACGGCAGAGGGAAAGAACGTCACCTTCGACGTGTCCTTTGGCCCGTCGGGAACCGAGACGTCTGACGTCATCGCTGGGCAGCCAGCTGACCTCGCCAATCTGGCTCTGGAGCCAGACATGGCCAAGTTGGTGGCAGCGGGAGACGTCTCTCCAGATTGGGATAAGGGCTCCTACGGAGGAATGGTCACTGACTCGGTGGTGGTGTTCATCGTCCGCAAGGGCAACCCCGACCACATCAAGACGTGGGCCGACCTGGTCAAGCCCGGAGTCAAGGTCCTCACCCCTAACCCCTTCACCTCGGGCGGGGCCCGCTGGGACATCCTGGCCGCCTACGGAGCCCAGCGGGAGCTGGGCAAGAGCAAGGCGCAGGCGCGGGCGTACCTACTCAAGCTTTTCCAGCACGTACCTACTCAGGACGCCAGCGCTTCGGCGGCGCTTGCTGACTTCCTGGGCGGCACGGGCAATGTAGTTCTTGATTACGAGGACGACGCCATCCTGGCCGAGAAGTCTGGCGCCGACATCTCATACGTCATCCCGGCTCAAACCATCCTGATCCAGAACCCCCTGGCGGTCATAAAAAAGGGCGCCAATCCGGCGGCGGCCAGGGCCTTCGACAGCTACCTGCTCTCCGCCGCCGGTCAGACCATCTGGGCGCAGGAGGGCTTCCGGCCGGTCGACCCCAAGGTCGCCGCCAAGTTCAACTTCCCCAAGCCTCAGAAGCTCTTCTCGATCTCCTATCTGGGAGGCTGGACTAGCGTGGTCAAGACCTTCTTCGATCCCGCGAGTGGGATCGTGGCCAAGGTGGAGCAGGCGGTAGGTCAGTCGACATCGAGTGGCTGAACTAACTCTCGACGCACGCTCACCGGGCCAGCGATGGCGGGCTCCCCGGCTCCTCGCCCCGGGGATGGCGGTCGGCTATCTCAGCCTTTTGGTCCTGCTACCGCTGGCTGCCCTGTTCTCGAACGCGTTCACAGGTGGCCTGGCGATCTTCTGGCAAGAGGTAACTGAGCCGGAGTCACTGGCTGCGCTGCAGCTCTCCTTGATAGTGGCGGGCGCGGTGGTCGCCGCCAACGCGTTAACCGGATTGCTGGTGGCGTTCGTCCTAGTGCGGGACGCCTTTCCCGGCAAGGGCATCCTCAACGCAATCATTGACCTGCCGCTAGCGCTGCCCACGGTAGTCGCCGGCCTGACCCTCCTCAGCCTCTACGGTCCACAGAGCCCAATCGGGCTGAACCTCGCGTTCTCAAGGTGGGCAATCCTGCTGGCATTGGCGTTCGTCACCCTGCCCTTCTCGGTACGGGCAGTCCAGCCGGTGCTGGCCGCCCTTGATCCCGCCGAGGAAGAAACGGCGGCGTCTCTGGGCGCAGGGCAGCTGGCGATCTTCCGACGAGTGCTCCTTCCCAAGCTGGTGCCAGCGATGCTGGCCGGCGCTGGCCTCGGTTTCGCCCGAGCCCTGGGCGAATACGGGTCGGTGGTGCTCGTCTCCGGGAACCTCCCCTTCCGGACCGAGCTGGCCTCGGTCCGCATTTACGGTCTAGTCGAAAGCTACGATCTGCCGGCGGCGGCGGCGGTGGCGCTAGTGCTCCTGGTTGTCGCCCTCGCAGTGCTGCTCGGACTGGCGTGGCTCAGGTATCGGCTTCAGCCGTTCAGGGGCCTTCCCGCGTGAGCCGGCTCTCCCTGAGGACTCTGGCGATCGGCTACGTGGCGCTGCTGGTCGCGGCCCCGACGGGCGCGATTCTCTGGCGAGCCCTGAGCTCAGGTCTTGGCCCGGCCTGGAGGGCACTGACCACCCCTATCGCGCTCCATGCTCTGGGCCTGACCTTGTTGGCGGTCGCCATCGCGGTGCCGCTGAACGCCGCCTTCGGTCTGGTGATCGCCATCCTCATCGCGCGCCATCCCGGCTGGCTTACCCGGGTACTTGGCGCCGTCGTGGACCTGCCCCTGGCACTCTCACCCGTGGTCGTAGGGCTGGTGATCCTCCTCGCCTATGGCCAGTCCGGATTGGTGGGCTCGTGGCTGCTGCAACACGGTATCCAGTTGGTGTTCGCCTGGCCCGGGATCGTCATCGTCTGCGCTTTCGTGTCACTCCCCTACGTTGCTCGCGAGGTGCTGCCGGTGCTCGAGGAAGTGGGCATCGAACAGGAGGAGGCTGCCGCCACCCTGGGGGCGTCAGCGTGGAGCATCTTCTGGCGGGTGACGCTGCCGTCGGTGCGGGTGGGCCTTGCTTACGGGGTGAGCCTGACCACCGCCCGAGTGCTGGGCGAAATCGGCGCTGTCACGGTGGTTTCGGGTGACATCGTCGGCCACACCCAGACCATGACTCTGCTGATCCAGGATCAGTACCAGAACTTCCAGCACGTGGCCGCGTATTCAGGTGCCGTGCTTCTGGCGCTGCTGTGCTTGGTAGTGTTCGCCGGCCTCAGCCTGGTGCGAAGGGGGGCTGCAGTTCGATGAGCGGCGTCGTGGTCCAAGGGGTCAGTAAGCGCTTCGGGTCCCGGAGCGTGCTCGACCAGGTGAGCCTGGAGGTGCCCAAGGGCACGCTCTTCGTGCTGCTTGGTCCCAGCGGAGGTGGCAAGTCCACGTTGCTGCGGGTTATCGCCGGATTGGAGCGTCCGGACACCGGCTCGATCCGGATCGATGGCGTAGATGTCACTCGGATGCCCGCTCGCAGCCGCGATATCGGCTTCTGCTTCCAGCACTACGCCCCCTTTCGACACCTCAGCGTCTATGAGAACGTCGCCTTCGGGCTACGGCTCCGCCACCTGCCGTCGGACAAGATCCGCAACCAGGTGGGAGATCTGCTAGATCTGGTCCGCCTCGACGGTGAGTCCAGCAGCTATCCCTCGCAGCTCTCTGGAGGGCAACTGCAGAGGCTGGCGCTGGCTCGAGCTCTCGCCGTTCGGCCCCGGGTACTGCTCCTCGACGAGCCGTTTGGAGCCCTCGACGCTACCGTGCGCAAGGAGCTCCGCGCCTGGCTGCGCAGTCTTCACGAGCGGGTCCGGATCACAACGATCCTTGTGACCCATGATCAGGACGAAGCCCTGGAGGTGGCCGACCGACTGGCGGTCATGGATCAGGGTCGCCTGGCTCAGGAGGGCACCCCTGCCGAGCTCTACGACCATCCCGCCACCGAGTTCGTGTTCAGGTTCCTAGGGCCTGCGACCAGATTCCAAGGAGCCTGGGTTCGCCCCCACGACCTGCAGCTCCGGCTCACGGCTGATCCCGGGGCACTGGAGGCTTCGGTGGCCCGAATTATCGATCTCGGGTTTGAGATCCGAGTCGAGCTGAGCCAGGCCGATGAGCCGCCCTTTTGGGTGCAACTGGCGCGCTCGTCCTTGCCTGCGCTCCGGCTCCGGGAAGGCCAGGTGGTTTGGGTGAGCCCGATGGCAACGCCTAGTGGCCTGGTGACGACGGCGCACGAGCGAGAGGTTGCCGTCGCCACTTAGACGGACGATTCCGGCGCCGAGCGAGGGCGCGGTGGCGGCATAACGAATCGCCAGTGCACAGAGCCGGCTGGCAGACTCATTCGAGGCAACTAGGCCTGGAAATCTAGCCGCTGACGCAGGTTTCGATCTGCAATAATGCGGCGTCCAGAACGGTTGCGAGGGGAGGTCGGTTGCCGGTGCGATTGAGCGCGGCCGGGTTGGCTTGGCCCGCGAGTCTACTGCTCTTCGGTTTGAGTGTCGTCTTGACCGCCTGCGGCCCTACCCCGACGTCGACGCCCACTGTCAACGCGCTCCGACCTGCCGCCGTGGGCAGCGCGCTCTGTCCAGCGTCGCGCTTCTCCGATGGCTCCGTTTACGCCCAGGTCACCCTGGCGAAGACGAACTGTGAGGTAGCTGCGTCGGTGGCCTCCCGATCCGACTCCGCCAAGGGCGGAGCCTATACCGCGTCGGGTTTCTCGTGCTCCGCCACCAAGGAGGCGGGGAGCGGATCGCCCTGGGCCGCAGCTTGGGGAAGTACCTACTACGCGTATTCGTGTGCAAGGGGCGGCCAACAGGTCGCCTTCAACTGGGGCACCGATTACACCTACGGGTCCAGCTCGTCCGGGTCAAGCACACCGACGCCGAGCCCAAGTTCCGGCGCTCTCCAGCCCGCGGCGCTGGGGCAAGGGGACTGTCAGGCGGTGAGGTTGAGTGACGGGTCGGTTTACGCCCAAATCGCAGTGGCCAACACCACCTGCGCGGTGGCGGACTCAGTGGCAGGCGGAGCTGACAGTGCCCGGGGCAGCGCCTATAGCGCCGCCGGGTTTGCCTGCGCCCCGACTACTGAGGGCGCCGGCTCCCCCTGGGCTGGCGCCTGGGGCAGCACCTACTACGCCTACTCCTGCGCCGACGGCGGCGAGCAAGTCGCGTTCAATTGGGGCACCGACTACACCTACTGATTGGAGGCAAAGGGCAGGTCGACTCCCTCCCCTTCGGCGACCACTCCAAGGAGGCGGTGTCTGAGGCGCACACCGCCGCGATCCGAAGGTCCCATGCCAGCCAGTTGAAAACCACTTGACACTTCTCGTTCGGGCGGTGGTAGGGTGGAGCAGTAGGTCCGATCCTGACGGAGGTGTCAACGATGCGACCCGTCTGGAGCTACCTGAGGCACACTCGGGCGGAGTGATCGGCCCTCCGGGGCCGTGATTTGCGTCGGGTTCGGTCGACGCGGCCCCGGGGAGGGGCGTCTCACTACCTGATATTGAGTCCGACTTATCCGTCGGACGCGGTGCCAAGGCACCGGCTAACCATGGAGCGAGCCCTTCGGGGCTCGCTTTCTTTGCGGAAGCGGTCGAACGGGACCGGTCGGCTCTGTTGCACCCTCCAGGAACCTGAGCGGCCGCTCATCCTTTACCCCCACTCTGGCAGTGACCAGTGGGGAGGACTTCCAGCCGGAATCGAACTCGAACCAGATCCGGCTGAGACCTGGCCTGCAGAGATCGCCACCGTTGCAACTCAGGTCGATGCTCAAGGCCCGGCAGAGCAAGGCCGGGCCGCCCAGAATCCGGGGCGCTTCGGGAGTGCCGCCGACGGCGCCGCGGATGAGGACCGCCTCGGGCTCGCCTTCGCGGCCAGTGACGACGTTGAAGCAGTGATGCATTCCGTAAATGAAGTAGACGTAGGCGAAGCCGGCCGGCCCAAACATGAGCGCATTGCGCGGGGTTCGGCCATGGAAGGCATGGGAGGCGGGGTCGGTCAGGCCGAGGTAGGCCTCGGTCTCGCTGATCCGAACCCTCAAGGTCAGATCCTCCAGTTGCCGGACCAGAAAGCAGCCCAGCAACTCCCGTGCCACCAGCGGGCTTGGACGGGCGAAGAACTTTCGGGTAAGTCGGTCCGAGGGCGTCCGGGCACGATCCTCAGGATTCAGCGGCAGTCTCGCCACCGTCAGTGGAGCGCGGCCACCACCGCGGCTCCGCCACGCCGCCAGAGCACACCCGCCTCGGAAAAGCCGCTCGAGGTCAGGTGCTCGATGTGCCAGGCGGCCGACGGTGTGAATTCCTCAGGATGCAGCACTCCTCCGAAGCGCCGGGCGCGTTCCTCCAAGAGTGCCGCGAATCGTGGGGTGCGTTCCACCCGCTGCCACCACTCGGGCCATTCTTCACCGGCTCGACCTGGAGGCGGGTTCAAAGACTCCGCCGCCTGCTCGAGCGCAGGAGTCTCCAGGAGAGGCATTTGGTCGGCATTGGCCAAGAGCCCGCCGACCCGGAGCAGGCCAGCCGAGCTGGCGTAGACCGCCGCCAACCGCTCCGGCGCCAACCAGTGGAGAGCGGTCGCTGAGACGATTGCGTCGAACTCCGTTAGCGGCAGCGAGGCGGCCCAATCATCGCGTCGGAGATCAACCTCCGCCAAGCTGACCCGGTCATCCCCCTGGAACACTCCTTCTGCGATACGTAGCAGGACCGGGTCGAGATCGGCGGCCACCACCGACGCCGAGGGGAATCGCTTCAGGACCCTGCTGGTGATGGAGGCACAGCCGCAAGCCAGGTCGAGCACCCGGGGCGGATAGTCACCTGAGATCGCCCCGATCAGCGCGAGGAGCACCGAGAAGCGCTCCTCGCGGTCCGGGAGCGCCCGGGTCTGCTGCTGATCCCAGCTCTCCTGCCAGCCCTTCCAGAACTCCCTGTCCTCTCCCGGATCGGCAGAGCTCACTCGGGCCCCTGGCGCACCTGGGCGCCAACTGCCGAGCCCAGCGCCGCCAGAACCCTGGTTCGCAACTGCTCCCCTTCGCGGTGGGTAAGGGTTCGCTCGGGGTGACGAAACGCCAACCGAAAGGTCCAGCCTTTGGTTCCAGGTGGCAGCTGGCTGCCCCAGTAGCGGTCCACCAATCGGATCTCTTCCAGCTCGTTGATGCCGGCTGCCCGCACAGCTGCCAGTGCCGGGCCTAGGCCTGTCTGCTCCGGCACGGTCACGGCAAGATCAAGAGATAGTTGAGGGGTCTTGGCGAGTGCCATGCCACGTCCGGGTCGGCCCCCGTCGATCAGCCATCCGTCGACCCTAAGCTCGGCCACAACCACGGTGCCGCGAAGCTCGAGTTCCGTGTCGGCGGGGAGATCGAGCTCGCCAAGCCTGCCGCGCACCGCGCCCTTGACCCGCGCTTCGGTACAGCGGCCCTCCCGGAAGCCGCTCATCTCGACTGGCCAGAATTCGACCGGATCCAAGCTCCCGCGTTCCCCCAGCGCCTGCACCACCTGAAGAAGATGGTCGATCCGCTCCGCCGCCGGACTGGCGGCCGGTCCCCAACTGTGGTCCACCAGTGCCAAGACCTCTGGCTCCTCCGGCCGCTCCGAGGGATTGGCCGCACCCCAGAAGACGTGGCCCCACTCGAATAGTCGCGTCCACTCCCCTCCTCTGGACTGGTTGAGCCGGCACGCGTCCAATAGGCCGGGAAGACAGCTGACTCGGAGGCTTCCCAGCTGCGACGAAAGCGGATTGGCAATCTGAAGTGGAATGAAACCCCGACCCATACCCTGCACCGCCCCGAGCTGCTCATCGCTCACCAGGCTGGAGGTGAACGCCTCGGTGAAGCCGGCGCCGATGCAGAGCTCCCCAGCCAGCCGGGAGGCCCGAGCCAGGCCGGGATGACCGCTGGGCGGGGTCCGCAGTGTCGGCAAGGTTGCCGGCACCCGTTCGTAGCCGAGGACGCGACCCACCTCCTCGATTACGTCCTCGGGGATGCTCACATCGGTACGAACCGCAAGCGGCGCCACCCTGAGCTCATCCCCTGAGACGTCGACCTGAAACTGAAGCCTTCTCAGTGCCGCAGCCGCCTCCTCGGGCCTGACCTCGATGCCCAGGAGCCTGGACGCGCGCTGGGAGGAAACCAGAATTGGCTCGGACGGCTGGGGGAGCTCGCCGGCGGTCACCGGACCGGGTCTGACCCTACCACCGGCGACTCGGCCGATGAGGTGGAGAAAGCGCTGCCGAGCGACTGGAACCAGGGTTGGAGAGAGATGTCTCTCGAATCGGGATGATGCCTCGGTCCTGAGGCCCAGGCGGCGCGAGGTCTTGCGGATGGAGACCCAGTTGAAGTTGGCCGCCTCGAGTGCGACTCTCTTGGTCCCCGGTTCCACTGCAGTCTGGGTGCCGCCGATCACCCCGGCGATGGCGACAGGCTGATCCCCGGCAGTTATGACCAGGCAGTCAGGGTCAAGTGGTCTAACCACCCCGTCAAGGCATTGCAAAGACTCGCCGCGGAGACCGTGCCTTACCCCGATGGCAACTAGGCTGGGAGCGCCGCGCATACGGTCCAAGTCAAAGGTGTGGACTGGCTGACCGGTCTCCAGCATCACGTAGTTGGCTAGGTCCACCACCGGAGAGATGGGGCGCGCTCCGACCGCCAAGAGCCGACGCAACATCCATAGCGGAGTCGGGCCCTCGCCCAATTCATCGATGCATTCCAGGGTGTAGAGCGAGCAGTCACCAAAAGCTTCGATCCCCACCGATACCGACTCTTCAGCCGGTGGGCCGCTCCGCACTGGCTCGGTCAGATCCGGATCCCGCAACTGGCGGTCAAGAACCGCTGCCAGCTCACGCGCCACCCCCCAGTGGGAGAGGCAGTCCCCACGGTTGCTGAGGATCTCGAGGTCGAAGACCGTGTCCGGGGGAAAGACCTGACTCAACGGCTCGCCCAGCTCCACCTCCCCGGTCGGGAGCAGCAGCACCCCCTCGTGGTCGGAGCCGAGCCCCAGCTCGTCCGGGGAGCAGATCATGCCGTTGCTGACCGCTCCCCTGATCCGGCGCTGAGCCAGCTTCAAACCCTGAGGGAGCTCAGTTCCGGGACGGGCCCAGGCCACCAGCGCTCCCTTGGTGAGGTTGGGCGCGCCACAGACGACGTCCTCCGGCTCCTGGTCAGGAACACGCACCTTCGCCAGCCACAGGTGGTCGCTACCCTCCATCTTCGCGAGGTCGACCACTTGGGCAACCACCACCTGGTCGAGTCCGGATCCGAACTGACCGAACCGCTCCACCTCGGTGCCACTCATGGTCAGGAGCTCGTCGATCCGAGTGGGCGCGAGGTCTTCGAGGTCGACGAACTCACTGAGCCACTCCTGGCTGACTCTCATCAGAAATTCCCCAGGAGTCGGAGATCGTTCTCGTAGAGATCGCGAATGTCTTCCAGGCCGTATTTGAGTGCGGCGATCCGATCCGGGCCCATACCGAAGGCGAAGCCGCTGTAGCGCTCGGGATCGACTCCGGCATTACCCAGCACCTTGGGGTGCACCATTCCCGAGCCCAGGATCTCGATCCAGCCCTTGCCCAGACAGCTGCGACAACCGGCGCCGTTGCAGAACCAGCAGGACACATCCGCCTCCAAGCTGGGCTCGGTGTACGGGAAGTAGCTGGGGCGCAACCGGACTTTGCGGTCCTTGCCGAACAGGGCTTCGATGAAGTAGGTAAGCGTGCCCTTAAGGTCGCCCAGGTTTACCCCTTCGGCGACGCAGAGCCCCTCCACCTGATGGAACATCGGGTTGTGGGTGGGGTCGGGATTGTCCCGGCGGTATACCTTCCCCGGTACCAGGATTCGATATGGCGGCGGCCCGGCCATCATGGTCCGCAATTGGACCGGCGAGGTGTGGGTGCGCAGCAGCCATCCCCGGCCGCCCTCCAGGTAGAAGGTGTCGTGACTGTCGCGCGCGGGGTGGTCGGGAGGCAGATTGAGGAGCTCGAAGTTGAAGCGGTCGTCTTCGACCTCGGGCCCGCTGACCGACTCGTATCCGAGGGCGGCGCCAATGTCCTCGATCTCCCGCACCAAACGGCCCACCGGATGTTGATGGCCGCGGTCCAGGGGCACGCTGGGGAAGGTCAGGTCCAGCCAACGCTCGTCGGTCGACACCTGTCGCTGCGCCGCCCGGAAGTCGGCTGACCGTCGCTCCAGGGCCGCCTCCACGGCGCTCTTGGCCGAGTTGAAGGCCCTGCCCAGCGCTGCTCGCTGCTCGACCGGGGCCTTCGCCAGACCTTGGGCGGCGCCACTGATCAGTCCCCCGCGTCGGGCCAGGTATTTGAGCCGCACCTGCTCCAACTGGTCCGCATCGACCGCCCCGGCGATCTCCTCCAGGGCCTTCTCGCCGAGTGCCTGGAGGTCGCCGTCAGTCACTTGTCGGGCGCGGCCTCCCGCACTACTTCAACCAGCTTGGCAAAGGCCGCGGGATCGTGAATCGCCAGTTCCGAGATCTGCTTGCGGGAGAGCTCGACGCCAGCCTTGCTCAGCGCCGCGATAAAGCGGCTGTAGGGAATCCCGGCCTGTCTGGAGGCGGCGTTGATCCGGGCGATCCAGAGCCGGCGGAAGTCACCCTTGCGCTTGCGACGGTCACGGTACTGGTAGGCCAGCGAGTGCATTACCGCCTCGTTGGCGGGCCGGAAGAGTCGGTTGTGGGTCCCGGTGAACCCCGAGGCCAGCTCCAAGACCTTCTTGTGGCGCTTGCGTGCCGCTACTCCCCGCTTGACCCTGGCCACCGCTCAGTCCTTGAGGTAAGGCGCGTTCCGCCTCACTACCTTGGCGTCGCCAGCGTCTACCTCATGCATCTGAGCGTAGCCGCGCTTGCGCTTGGCCGACTTGTGCTCGAGCATGTGGGACTGAAAGGCGCCGCGGCGCAGCAGCTTACCCGTTCCCGACAGGCGGAACCGCTTCTGGGTTCCCTTGTGGGTGCGGATCTTGGGCATGGTTGCTGGCGCCTCCTCTGGGTGACTTTTTCCCGACCGGGTTGAGGATCATGATCATATTGCGCCCCTCAACCAGGGGCGAGCGCTCGATCTGGGCCACGTCCTTGACTTCCTCAGCGAGCCGATCGAGCAGAGCTCGACCGATCTCCTGGTGGACCAGCTCCCGGCCCCGGAACATGATAGTGAGCTTGACCTTGTCGCCCTCCTCCAGGAAGTGGCGCACATACCCGTACTTGGTCTGGAAGTCATGCTCGCTGATCTTGGGGCGGAGCTTCATCTCCTTGAGCCGGATCTGGTTGTGCTCCCGCCGAGCCTCCTTCTCCCGCTTCAGGGCCTCGAACTTGAAGCGCCCGTAGTCCATGAGTCTGCAGACTGGGGGCTGTGCCTGGGGCGCAACCTCGACCAGGTCTAGGCCCCGCTCCTGGGCCAGCTCCTGGGCGTCTGCCAAGGAGACGATCCCCAGGGCCTCGTCGTTGGTGTCGTCGAAAAGTCGAACCGAAGGAACTCGGATCTGGTCGTTGATACGCAGTTCGCGAAACGCTATGGACGCTACCTCCTCAGGTCGGGAATTGAATCCCGGATGCTAACACTCGGCCCGGCCGTTCCAGCCCGAAAACCCGACCTTCAGGAGCCGACCTCTGAGCCGAGCCGGTCGATCAGCTCCTCGACCGAGATTGGGCCTTCCTCACCGGTGCGGTTGTTGCGGAGGTTGACGTTGCCGGCCTCGACTTCTTTTCTACCCACGATCCCGGCGTAGGGAACCTTGGCCAGTTGGGAGTCGCGGATCTTGGCTCCCATGCGATCGCCGGGGCGATCGGGGACCTCGGTGCGAAATCCCGCCTGCTCCAACCTCAACGCCACGCGGTGAGCATAGTCCAGCTGGTCATCGCTGACGCTGATCAGCTGCAACTGCACCGGCGAGAGCCAGAGCGGAAGTGCCCCGGCGTAGTGCTCGATCAGCACTCCGAAGAAGCGCTCCAGCGATCCCAGCAGAGTGCGGTGGATCATCACCGGCTGATGGGGGCCGCCGTCGGGCCCGACGTACTCCAGGCCAAAGCGGGCCGGCTCATTGAAGTCGAACTGAACGGTCGCGCACTGCCAGCGCCGACCGATGGCGTCGCGGATATGCACGTCCACCTTGGGTCCGTAGAAGGCGCCCTCGCCGGGACTCAGCTTGTAGTCCAGCCCCTCGGCCTCGAGCACCCGGGCCAGCGACGACTCCGCGCGCTCCCAGAGCTCGTCGGCGCCCACCGCCCTGTCCGGCTTGGTGCTGAGATCAACCTCTACCCCTTCGAAGCCGAAGCGCCGGTACATCTCCCGCACCAGCCGCAGCACCCCCACCACCTCCTGGTCCACCTGATCCGGGGCGCAGAAGATGTGAGCATCGTCCTGGGTGATGCCGCGCACCCGGAGCAGTCCGTGCAGGGTCCCACTGCGCTGGTAGCGGTAGACGCTGGCGACCTCGGCCAAGCGGACCGGCAGCTCCCGGTAGCTCCGTCCCCTCGACTTGTAGATGAGGATGTGGAAGGGACAGCTCATCGGCTTGACCCGGTAGCGGTCGCCCTCCACCTCCATCGGCCCGAACATCTCGTCGGCGAAGTAGCCGAGGTGACCACTGGTCTCCCAGAGCTGCTCCCGGGCCATGTGGGGGGTGTAGACCAGCTGATAGCCGGCTTGGCGGTGAGCCTGGCGCCAGTAGTCCTCGATCACGGTCCGGACCGTGGCCCCGTGAGGATGCCAGAGGATCAGACCTGGACCCAGCTCCTCCGAGATCGAGAAGAGGTCAAGCTCACGGCCGATCTTGCGGTGGTCGCGCAGGGCGGCCTGTTCCAGCCGCTCCAGGTACTGCTGCAGATCCGCCTCCGAGTTCCAGGCGGTGCCGTAGACCCGCTGCAGCATCGGTTGGGTCTCGTCTCCGTGCCAGTAGGCGCCGGCGGGATGGGTCAACTTGAAGGCGGGAATCTGGCCGGCGTCGTGGACATGGGGCCCCCGGCAGAGGTCGAAGAAGCCAGCGGTGCTGTAGCAGCTGATGACCTCGCCTTCAGGGATCCTCTCGATCAGCTCGACCTTGAAGCGCTGCTGCCGGCGCCGGAACTCCGCCAGCGCCTCCTCACGAGTCAGCTCCTGGCGGACGTATTCGGGCCTGCGGCTGGCAATCTCATGCATCCGCGCCTCGATTAGAGGAAGGTCCTCATCACTGAAGCGGTGCTCGTCGGGCAGCAGGAAGTCGTAATAGAAGCCGTCCTCAATCGAGGGGCCAATACCGTACTCCGCTCCTGGCCACAGCTCGCAGACGGCGGCGGCCATCAGGTGGGCCGTGCTGTGACGCAGTATTTCGAGGTCGACAGTCGTTTCAGCCATGATTCCCGGCGATTGTATGAGAGCGCCCGAGCACTTCAAGGTCGGCTCCGGACCCGGGCTATAATCCGGGCACCCCGACCCCGAGAGGGCGCATAGCTCAGGTGGTTAGAGCGCTACCCTGACACGGTAGAGGCCCCAGGTTCGACTCCTGGTGCGCCCACCAACAGGGGTCCCCTCGCCGAACGCTTTGCTGAAGGTCAGTTGCCCTCGCCTTCGACGGCAATCAGGCTGCGGATCGCCTTCTCCAATGCGGGAGCTCCGATCCCGCTTTGGCCAGACCTGAGAGGACGCTCTACCCCAAGGCGGGTCGAGTTTCTGACAATTTTTCCACAGCTTAGGGTGGGGATACTGGGCACAACCCAAATCGGGGGTACTCTACCCAAAAAGTATCGACTTTTATAGCTATTTACCGGTTGACACAGGCACTTAATGAGTCTCTAATATCGCTCCGTGGCGCACCCATCCCGCATCCCTCCAGCGACCCCCAGGCAGTGCGCCCGAGCCGGCTGTAGCGCCCTTGTGAAGAAGCAGACCGCCAAGTACTGCAGTGTCCAGTGCTCCAGCCTCGACCCTGATCGTCGGGCCCGCCTGCGGGAGCGGGCCCGCTCTGGCAGGGTCCTCCCCCTGGCCCGTCAGCTTCGGCTTGAGTTGGAGAGCGAAGAGTTGGGCCTGGCGCTGCTGGACAACGGCCGCGAGGAGATCCCTCGTGGCCTCTCTCGCTGGGCGGTCTGAAGCAGCAGGTCTAGCGCCGGGCTGAGCCGGCGCCGACCGCGGACTCCGCGGTCAGAATGTCGGCCTGGGTCACGGTGACTAGGAGACTCAGTTCGCAGCGGTGGCAGACGATGTGGAAGGTCGTGGGCTCCGGGATGGCTCGGGCCACCTCCTGCCGGAGTCCGCAGCTTTCGCAAGTGACGACAGCACGCATACCGTCATTTAGAACGGCCCAGCCCGAAGTCGATACCGTCGCCGACAGACTTCCACATCTCGCTACGCGCTCGTAACCGTTCGCGAAGTCTCCGCCCCGCGGATTGCGCCCCAGGAACGCCTCCAGGCCACCGCCCCAGTCACGATCAGGGCAACTCCCATCGCCCCGACCACATCGCTGGCCCCGACCAGGTCGGCGACCGCGCCCGCCACCAGCAGAGGGAGGGCAATGGCCAGGTTGATCGCCAGGAAGGCGCCGCCGAAGATCTTGCCCCGGGTGGCCTCCTCGGTGTTCTCCTGAATCAGGACGAAGCAGGGGATCAGAACCGCTCCCAGCCCTATCCCGAAGATCACCGCCAGGGTGAT
Organism: Candidatus Dormiibacterota bacterium; assembly: GCA_049583555.1. Classification (GTDB taxonomy): domain Bacteria; phylum Chloroflexota; class Dormibacteria; order Aeolococcales; family Bog-877; genus Bog-877. The sequence goes on from JBAUWA010000113.1 coordinate 19,586, forward strand.
CGCTAGGGGCACCAGGGCGGCGTCGACATGAAGGCGGTCGAGGATCGGGGGCAGTACCCCCAGCACCAGCATGGCGGCACCCGCCAGTCCCAGTCCCAGGACCACCGTCCTGGGCGCCGGATCGCCGGAGAGGGTGCGCCGGCTCACCACCGTGCCCGCCACCAGGATGCCGATGGTGGCGGGGATCAGCAGAATGTAGCTGTCGTGGGGACTGCGCAAGAGGACGTGCTGCATGTAGCCCGCCGAGAGCGCAAAGATCGTGAACACGATCACCAGTGCCAGAGTCAGCATGGCGAAGGCAAAGGGGAGCACCTTGCTGGCCCGGATCACGGTCAGGGTGCCCCGGATCTCGGACCAGGTGCTGCTCCAGGGCGCCCGCATTTGCTGGCCGTCGGGGCTGGCGGTCGCCGCCAGCTTGGGTTTGATCAGCCAAATGGCGCCGGCGGCCACCGCGAACAGCCCCGCACCGAAGTAGTAAGGCCCCTCGAGACCGAGCAGCCCCTGGGCCAGGGAGGCCAGCGGTACCGAGATGACGATGGTGACGACGATGGTGATGGTGAAGAGAGAGGTCGCCGCGGCCAGGTCCTGGCGCCGGACCAGGCGCGGGATGCTGGCCGCCTCGGCGGGGGCGAAGAGCTGGCCCACCCCAGCGAAGACAAAGGTGATGACGTACAGAGGCAGGACCTGGTGCTGAGCCACCCCGGTGAGCTCGAGTGCCGGGACCCCCAGCACCATCAGGCCCCGGGAGAGGTTGGTCCAGATCATCAGGGTCTTCTTGTCGTAGCGGTCGGCGAAGATTCCGGCCGGGATCGAAAGGAAGACCGCGGGGATGGTGTAAGCCAGCAGCAGCGCCGAATCGCTTAGGTAGAGATGGGTTAGGGAGTAGATCGAGAGGAGCAGGGAGAAGGCGAAGAACTTGTCTCCCAACTGAGCCGCCACCTGGGCTGCCCAGAGGAAGCGGAAGTCCCGGCTGCGGAGAGCATCGCGAAAGCCGGTGGTGCTGGACTCGATCGCCTCGGCGGTGGTCGCCCGAGGAGCCTCGACCGGCATGGCGGCGAATATATCACCCGGTCAGGGCGTCTCCGGCACTTGCACGCCCTCTGACCGCAGCGACCAGCCGGCGCCACTCCTCGAGGTCCAGGCTGCCAGGCCTTCGGGTGGGATCGATCTCCGCCGACCGCAGCAGGAGGGTGGCATCCGCCGAGCTCACCCCCAGCGAACGGGCAAGCCCGTGGTGGATCTGCTTGCGTCGGGCCTGGAACATCGGCCGGGCTAGGTCGATCAGCGCCGCCCGGAGCTGAGGATCCGCCTCGTGGCGCGACCTGACGGTGATCAGGCTGCTGAAGACCCGAGGTGATGGCCAAAAGCTGGACGGCGGCACGTCGAATTCCACCTCCACCTCGGCGGCGATGCGCAGCGCCAGGGTGGCCAGGGACCAGTCGCCCTGGGGGGCGGCCAGGCGCCGACCCACCTCGCGCTGGACCAGGAGGTGACAGATCGACGGCGGCGGATCCCAGCCAGCCAACCAGGGCAACAGCGCCCCAGTGATCTGGTACGGCAGGTTGCCGACCACGGTCGGGGCGTTCAGGCCCAGCTGCTGGGGAGACACCTCAAGGATGTCTGCCTCGACCACCGTCAGAGAGGGATACGCGGAGCGAAGCAGACCCAGGGCGGCGACACAGCGGGGATCCAGTTCCACCCCGATCACCCGCAGGCCCCGCTCCAGGAGTCCCTGGGTCAGACCACCCAGACCCGAGCCTATCTCAAGCACCTCCGCGGCACTACCGACCACGTCGGCGATGGCTTCTCGCACCTGGCGGTCCACCAGGAAGTTCTGGCCCAGCTCCCGACGAGGGCTGATCCCGAATCTGCGGGCCACAGCGCGGGCCGTGCCCGGGGCGCAGAGGTCGGGGACGCTCAAGGAGCGGGAAGTTGCAGGGCCAGGCGGGTGTTCTCGGTGGTGACCGCCGAGAGCGATTCCAGACAATCGCCCCGGAGCATTGCCAACCACTGGGCGGTGGCCCGGACCATGGCTGGTTCAGAGCTCTGGCCGCGATGGGGCTCGGGAGCCAGGAAGGGAGCGTCTGTCTCAATCAGCAGCCGATCAGAGGGGACGGACCGAGCCGCCTCCTGAAGCTCGTGGGCCGACTTGAAGGTGACGTTGCCCGCGAACGAGCAATAGAGACCCCGTCCCACCGCCGCCTCGGCGAAGGCTCGGCCTCCGCTGAAGCAGTGCAGGACTGCGGTGACCGATGGGCCTGCGTCGAGCACGTGGAGCAGGTCGACCTGGGCCCGGCGCTGATGGATGACTACCGGCTTGGAGAGATCAGCGGCCAGTTGCAGCATGGAGCTGAAGACCTGGCGCTGAATCTCCGGAGGCGTCTCCAGGTAGCCGGGTCGGAAGAAGTAGTCGAGGCCTACCTCCCCCACCGCCACCGCCTTGGGATGGCCCAGGAGCTCCGCCATCTGGCCCAGCTCGGCGTCGCTTGGCGGCAGGGGGTTGACCGGGTGCCAGCCGACGGTGAAGAAGACCTCGGGATAGGTATCCGCCAAGCGGCGGGCCGCCAGGCTGTCCGCTAGCCCGTCGCCGCTGGTGACGATCTGGTGGACCCCGGCGTCATGGGCCCGCTCCACGACACCACGGGCATCGGTCCCTCGCTTCTCTAGCTCGTCCAGATGGCAGTGGGCATCGATCAGCACTGCCTCGCGCTCAGCCATCCTCGCCGGACCTCTTGGTGGGCGGGGCCTCGACCACCACCGTGCACTCGCCCCGGGGCGGGTCGGCGCGAAATTGCGCGGCCAGCTCTGCAGCCGTGCCCAGATACCAGCTCTCGTGGAGCTTGGAGATCTCCCGGGCCACGGCCACCCGACGCTCGCCTACTACCTCCGCCGCCCATTCGAGGGTGGCCGCCAGTCGGTGGGGGGACTCGTGGAACACCAGCGCCCAGCCGGCTGCGGCCTGCAGCAGGCGCTGGCTTCGCGACTTGGTGCGGGGCAGGAATCCCAGGAAAACGAAGCGATCTGCTCGAAGGCCGCTGGCCGAGACGGCTGCCGCGAGGGCCGAGGGACCGGGCACCGCCACCACTTCGAAGCCGGCATCTCTAGCCGCCGCCACCAGCCGGCGGCCGGGATCGCTGATGGCCGGAGTGCCGGCGTCCGAGACCAGTGCCACGTCGTGGAGCTGGAGCTGCTCCAGGACCAAGGGGATGCGACGCTCCTCCTGCTCCCCTGGCAACGAGATCAGTCGGGGGCGCGCCGGCAAGCCCCGGAGCAGGGTGCCGCTTCGCCGGGTGTCCTCGGCAACCACCGCCCCCACCTGGCCCAGGACCTCGACGGCCCGCGGTGAGAGGTCGGACAGGTTGCCGATAGGAGTGGCGACCACGTAGAGCACACCCGCCACTGACCTCAGTGCCCCCAATCGCGGGGATAGCGAAAGTCCTGGCCCACGCTGCGGCCGGAGAGTTTGGCGATCAGCGGCGGCCGTCTCTTGAACTGCGATTCGCGCACCCGTTGCCACACCACCGCCACCAGATCCGGGTCAAGGCCGAGCTCCGCCAACTCGGCCGCGGATCGGCGCTCGTCGATCAGGTGGAAGAGGATGCGATCCGCGGTCTCGTAGGTGAAACCGAGATCGGCCTCGTCAGACTGACCGGCGAAGAGGTCGGCCGACGGCACCTTGGCCACGATCTGCGGGGGCAGGTTGAGATGCCGTGCGAGTTGGAAGACCTGGGTCTTGTAGAGATCGCCCAGGGGATTGAGAGCATGGGCACCGTCACCCCAGAGGGTGCTGTAGCCCAACAGAAGTTCGGATTTGTTG
>JBAUWA010000114.1:0-4780 GCA_049583555.1 Candidatus Dormiibacterota bacterium
TGGATCGCGCTGAGTACATCCATCGCGCGGGGATAGTGCTGGGCTTTCCCAAACCTATCGGCCCTTTCGCCTCAGCCTAATCAAGGTCACCAAGCGCCATCTCCGGGCTGGCGACCATGTGCCACCAGCCTATAGCGCCTTCCCTGTCGTGGTTATCGCTGATGAAGCAGGGGGCCGTACAGTCCACGCAGCCTGGCAGTCAAACTGCGACAAGAAGGCCGTGAAGGCTACGTCGTTCTGGCTCGGGGGCCTTCGAGGAGCGAGTCGTCCGCTGTGGGCAACCTTGCCCTGAGCGGGCCCACGGCTTGCTCGACCTTGGAGAACTCAGCCTCGAGGTGCTGGCGGTCATCGTCGGCAAGCGTTCCGTCCGACCTGCGGACCCTGCTGACGACCAAAGCAGAGAATCGCTCCAGTTCCTCCAGAAACCTCCGAGCCTCCGGATCTTCGAACAACGCGGGCGAGGCGGTTAGCAGCATGTTGGCGAGCACTTTCCACTCTTCGAGGTCCTCGAGGGCGCTGCCGGCGCCGTCTCCTCTGCCGTTTCTGTCAACCCCGCTCGATTTGACGGCATTCCAGGTTCGTTGACCTTGCCCATAGACGATGATCGCCTGGACAGCGACCGATATGGCTCGCTCTTTGCGCTGGCGGCGAGCAACGATCTCGTCGAAGATGAGTGCGGTTACCGCGAGGACTAGCAAGCTCGACACGATTGAAGCCGTAAGGGAATGACGCTCCCACCAGCCCTGGAAGCTGCCGATCAACAGATCACACACGACCAGGACGACTAGGGAAGCGGCAACTGCGGCAGCCACGACGCGGCGGGCCAGTCTCTTCACGAGTAGATCAGCCGCATTCCGACCAGCAAGCTCGCACCCGACAAGCCTAGTTGTCTAGCTATTACCGGGACGATCGACTAGGCACGGGACAGCATCCTGATCTCAAAAATGGCGGAGGGACGGGGACTCGAACCCCGGGGAGACTTGCGGCCCCAGCGGTTTTCAAAACCGGCGGAAAAACGGTGGCTCGCCAGCGGCCTACGGGCTAACCACGAGACGGCCAACCTCAAGCCGTGTGGTAGCAGAGGTGGAGAGGCCTTCGCCCGCGTAAAAGCGATCAGGAGAATTGTCCTGTTAGGTCCCAGCGGCACTGCTCCCTAGTGAGGCGATACCACACTTGAGATGGGGCCGTGACCAATTGGCGACGGGCGATTGCCAAGTCATCGCTCAGGCTCGCCTTATGGGCAGCTCAAACCAGCTGCCCGGCCTCGGTAAGTCGGGCAGCAAGACTTCACTCATGCGGAAGTCGCCCCAAGGTGAGACGCTTGCCGGGAAGGCGACCCGATCATCCCGAGCACGCCCTAAGTCGTCCATCCCTCATCTCCTGGACGGGGAAGCACGCTATCGCGTCCTGGCCGATCAAACCAAGGATGCGATCTTTCTGGCCGATGCAGGTGCCCGCCGCATCGTCGATGTCAACGCCGGCGCTTTGCGTCTGACCGGATACAAGCGCTCCGAACTGATCGGAAGCCTGATCTCAAAGCTCGTCGCGCCGGAGGACAGGGAGGCGCAGCGGAACCGCGTTGCCGCCACAGGCACGGAGAGATCCCTGGTATCCCAAGCACGCTTTCGCCGCAAGGATGGATCGCCCATTGACGTTGAGATCCAGCAACGCCGACTGGCGGATGGCAGGACTCTCGCGGTAGTCCGTGCCGCGGACAAGGGTGGATTGGCTGAAGGTCAGTACAGCCAGATGGTGACGCGCTTCGATCTGTTGGTAGCGACGATCGACCGCGAGGCGCGAATCTCCTACGCCAACGCTGCGCTGAGCACCTTGACAGGATGGAGCGTCGAAGAGCTGATCGGTCGCCCCGTCGGCGACCTCTTCCCTACCGCCGCCTCTCTGAGCCAGAATCAGCCCCTCTCAGTCGAATTCTGGGCTGGGAACCTTAAGGGACTGAGCACCACCGAACTCGTTACCCGGTCGGGCGAAACTCGGATCCTCGCGGTCAGCGCCACCCTGCTTCAGGATCAATACGGGACCAACGTTGGAGCTGCCCTTCTGGGCCAAGACATCACCCAGGACCGGGCTGCCGTGACGGAGCTGGAGCGAGAGATACGAGAACGGGCGGGCGCGGCTGAGGGAATCGCAAGACTTCAACCCGGCGGGTCCACAGAGGAGACGGCGCTCGCGATCTGCACTGAGCTACGTGGCCTGCGAGGCGTGGACGTCGCGGCCGTGGTGGCTTTTAACGCCGACGGCAGCGCCACGGTGCTAGCAAGCCAGGCGCCTGATGACATCCGCCGCGAGGTTTCAGCGCCGGGGCCTGCCTCTCGCAGCTTGTACCTCAGAGAACGAGCAGCCATGGGACCGTGGGTTGAGCGGTGGCAGATCCGCCCGGAAGACGGCGACTACGCTGCGCCATTGGCCAGAGCCGGGGTCCACAGTTTCTCCTACGCTCCGATTCGCTACGCGGACAGAACGCTCGGATTGCTGGCGGTGGGCTCGCTACATCGCGAACAGGGTGACCCCGTCCACGACGACCTTCCGGTGATCGCCGAGTTTGGCCCTGCGGCCAGTGCCCTTCTGGGTGTGGATCTGCACGCGAACCAATTGGCCGATGAGCTCCGTGGCAGGCTCCAGGAGATAGTTAGAAGCGGAGCGTTCCATCCAGTCTTCCAGCCCATCGTCGATCTGGCCACCGGCCAGGTTGTTGGCTACGAGGCTCTCACCCGTTTCGCGGACGGGGAACCCCCCAGTGCTCGTTTCTCCGCCGCCTGGAGCGTGGGATCGGGAGTGGAACTGGAATTGGCTACTCTGGGTCGAGCGATCCTCGCGTCCCGAGCCCTGCCTCCCGGTCGCTGGCTCAGCGTTAACCTCTCACCCAGGCTGCTGACGCACCCGGACGAGATCCGTGCCGCCCTGGACCAGGCCGACCGTCCGCTCGTCCTGGAAATCACCGAGCATGAGCTGATACCGGACTACAGCGACGTGCGCGAGGCGCTTCAACACTTCAGTCCCGCCCGCATTTCCGTCGACGACGCCGGCGCGGGCTTCACCAACTTCGCACATATCGTGGACCTGCAGGCTGATTTTGTGAAGCTTGACATCGGCCTGGTCCGCGGTGTCGACACCGACCTGGCGCGTCAGGCCATGGTGGTCGCCCTATGTCACTTCGCGAAAAACACTGACTGCCAGCTGATCGCTGAAGGCGTGGAGACTCGGGACGAGGCCAGAACCGTTAAGTCTCTGGGTGTTGCCTTCGGACAGGGGTACTGGTACGGACGCCCCTTGGAGGCGGACGCCTTCACGGTGACTCCGCTAGCTCCCTGAGGATGGGTCGGTCACCCTTCAGCTCCTCTCGCAGAGCCTCGTCCAGGTGCCCCAGAGTCCTGATAACCTGGCGGAAATCGGCGTAGCGCTAGCGCTGATCGAGGTGCAAGGCGAGCGCTTGCCTGAAGCCTCCCTGAGGCTCACCGGGGGCCAGGCCCGCGCCAAGCCCTACCACGGCGGTAGTGGTTGTTGGCTGGTCTGGAAGGCAATCCTTTCGGACTCCCAGAAGTAAGGCGCGCGCCCCGCGCTTGCGGCAGCACGGGCATCCGACGATATTGTGCTGGCGTGAGCGACGACAGGCTCCCAGTCGAGACCGAAACTCCGATCTCCGAGGAGCTGCGGCAACGCGAGATCGACGTCCTGCAGGGGCTCTTGGCCAGCGGCAAGGTGGATCTGGACCACTTTCAAGGAGCCCTCGATGGGCTGTTGGGGGCCCCCACCCGTGCCGACTTCGTCTCCGTGGTTCGCAGCCTGCCGCCCCCGGTCGAATTCACTCCGGCGGCGCTGAGGCGTCAAGAGCCGCTCGAGATCTCCACCTCGATGGGCGAGGTTCGCCTCGAGGGCCGCTGGCAGGTGGGCCGTCTCACCGAGATCCGCGTGGGGATGGGCGCTGTGACCATTGATCTGACCGAAGCCGAGTTCGATGGCTGGGACGTCGAGATCGTCGTCCGCATCACGAAAATGGGGTCGATCACCGTCATCGCTCCTCGGGGTCTCGACGTCCGACAGGTGGGGAGGAGGAGCGCCACTGTCAATAGCACCCTCGAGGAGCCAATTCCGGGCTATCCAGTGGTGCGACTCAGCGCATCCTGCGACGGCATGGGGACAATCCGCCTGATGCATCCGGAAGAAAAAAGGCAGCGCCGCTGGGGATTGCGTCGGCGATTACCAACCTCCTAGCTCACTAGCGGACCTTCTCTCAGAGGACGGTGTGACCTGCAGGCCGTCCATAAGGAAACCCTTAGGGACCGATGAGCGGCTCATGCTCCCAGCCCATGCCGGCCTTGCTAGCCCCGGCCTCATTCACCTCGGCAGGGTCGTGTCTAGGGTCGAACCCGGATCGAAGCCCCGGACCAGCAGCCAGATCGCGAGAACGATCTCGTTCACACCGATCGGGACGTTCAACACCACCTGAGGTGCCGCCATGTAGCCGGTCACCCGGAACAGCACCAGCAACCCGGCGACGGCACCCAGCGCTGTTCCCGCCAGCCCCCACACCGACAGCCACCGAGGGACCAACCGCGACCGGTAGAAGAGGTAGTAGTACATCGAGGCGCCGAGGTAGAAGGACAACACTCCAATCAGGGTCGCTTCGTTGTGGAGGTCCCGCAGGAGTGACCCGGAGAGACGCACGTACGACGGGATCGGAGCACCCCTGGTGACGTCCTGGGTGAGGTGGAGGAGCAGGAGCGAGCCGACGGCAGCAAGGAGATAGAGGGCGCCCTCGAGC
>JBAUWA010000115.1:0-5604 GCA_049583555.1 Candidatus Dormiibacterota bacterium
GTCGCCCGGGCGGCGGTGCGCCATCCCTCGGCGGTGGCTGGCGCCGTGGACGCCGTCCGGCGGCTTCCCCAGTCACGGCGTGAGAGGCGCGCGATCATGGCGCGTCGGAAGGTCGAACCCGTGGACCTGACGCGCTGGGCAGCCCCGACACCCTGGCGGCTGCTGCTGGCTTCCCCTGGGCGAAGGCACGGCTAGGCGCAGTCGCGCCTGCTCTTGTAGCCTGACTCGCTGGTGCCCGAGCTGTATATCTTCACGGAGCCCCAGGAGGGAGCCACCTACGGCGAGCTAGCGCGGTTGGCGCGGGCAACCGAGGCGGCCGGGTTCGCTGGTTTCTTCCGCTCGGACCACTTCATGACGATCGATCGCGAGGGCGGCCTACCCGGCCCGACCGACGCCTGGGTGACCCTGGCCGGACTCGCAGTCGAGACCGAGCGGATCCGGCTTGGAACGCTGATGACGTCCGCCACCTTCCGCCTGCCGGGCCCGTTGGCGATAGCGGTCGCCGAGGTAGATCACATCAGCCAGGGTCGTCTGGATCTCGGGATCGGGGCGGGCTGGTACGCGGCCGAACACCGGGCCTATGGCATCCCCTTCCCCGACGCAGCATCGCGCTTCGAGAGACTCGAGGAGCAGCTGACGATTCTCACCGGGCTCTGGGCGACGCCGCTGGGCGCCACCTTCTCTTTCGCGGGCCGGCATTATCAGCTCGAAGAGTCTCCCGCTTTGCCCAAACCGTTTCAGAGCCCGGGTCCGCCGATCCTGATGGGAGGGATGGGGAAGCTGCGAACCCCGGCGCTGGCGGCTCGCTTCGCCGATGAGTTCAACTGCCCCTTCGTCTCCCTCAGCGCCGCAGCCGCCCAGTTCGAGGTGGTGCGCGAAGCCTGTCGGGTGCAAGGCCGCGACCCGGAACCGATGCGCTTGTCGGCCGCTCTGATCGTTTGCTGCGGCCGCGATCAGGCGCAGGTGCACCGGCGTGCCGGCGCAATCGGTCACGACCTCGAGGAGTTGGCTGAGATCGGAGCCGCCGGCTCGCCCGACCAGGTCATCGAGCGGATCGCTGAGTACGGCAGCCTGGGTTGCGACCGGATCTACCTGCAGTTCCTGGATCCAACCGACCTGGACCACCTGGAGCTGCTCGCCAGCGAGGTTCTGCCCGCTTTCGCCTGAAAAGCCTCTCCGGGGCTAACTGGCGCAGCGACAATCTCTCGGTGGCGGATTCTGAGCGTCTTTACACCGTGGCTCAGGCCAATCAGCTGCTGCCGGCGCTGACTCAGGTGCTGCAGTCCTTGCTCGCCGGGCTGGGTGAGGCCACCGATGAGGAAGCCCTGCGCCAGGTCCGCGATACCGAGGGCCACAACGGAGGAGGCGCTGCGGCTTCGGCGATGTTGCGGGCGGGCCGCCGGCTGGAGCGGGAGATGGAATTCCTCCGCGAGCATGCAATCCTGCTCCGGGACCCCCAGACCGGCCTGGTCGACTTCCCCTCCCAGCTGGAAGGTGAGCCGATCCTTCTCTGCTGGCGACTAGGTGAGCCTGAGGTCGGGTTCTGGCATCGCCGCGACGAGGGCTTCGTGCACCGCCAGCCCCTTTGATCCAGGAGGGGTACCGCTCCCGACCCTCGTTACAGCGTTGATCGGGAGCGCCAGGACCCTGTAGTAGGATTCCCGGGTGCCGGAGGTCGTCCCTGACCATGACTTGGATCTCCGGCCCTACATCCGCGACGTCCCCGACTACCCGCAGGAGGGGATCCTCTTCAGGGACATCACCCCTCTGTTATCGAGCGGGCCTGCCTTCCGCACTGCCTGCCTGAGGCTTACCGAGCTCTTCCGGCACGAGGACGTAGGTGCTGTGGCCAGCATCGAGTCTCGCGGATTCACCTTCGGCGCGGTGATCGCCTTTGAGCTCGGCGTCGGGGTCATCCCGGTTCGGAAGGCGGGACGCCTGCCCGCGGCCGTGATCAGCTCCAGCTACCATCTTGAATACGGCGACGCGATCTTGGAGATGCATCAGGACGCCCTCGCCCAGGGCACCAGGGTGCTGGTGGTGGACGACCTGTTGGCGACCGGCGGCACCGCCCTGGCGACGCTGGACTTGATCACCCGGCTCGGTGGCGTGGCGGTGGGATTTGGGTTCGTGGTGGAGCTGCTGGCGTTGGAGGGACGGGCGCGGCTGGCGTCCCACCGAGTGGAGGCGTTGCTGGCGCTCTAATTTGCGAGGAGATTGGATTGGCTGAGGCGAGGACGGCGGTGGCCGCCGATTACGACGTCAGCGACATCAAGCTCGCCGCCCAGGGCGACCAGCGGGTGGCTTGGGCGGCCCGAGACATGCCGGTCCTGGCCCAGATCCGGGACCGGTTCGCCTCCGAACTTCCATTCCGAGGACTACAGGTGGGCGGTTGCCTGCACATCACCGCCGAGACCGCCAATTTGGCCCTGACGCTAGCCGCGGGCGGCGCCCGGGTGGCGCTCTGTGCCAGCAATCCGCTCTCGACTCAGGACCCAGTGGCGGCCAGCCTGGTGGGTCAGGGGATCTCAGTTTTCGCCAGGCGGGGCGAGGACCATGACGTCTACTACTCGCACCTGGAATCGGTGCTGGCGACTAGGCCCCAGATCACCATGGACGACGGCGCCGACCTGGTCAGCCTCCTGCACCAGCGCGATCGGGCTCAGTCCGAGCACGTCATCGGCAGCACCGAGGAGACCACCACTGGGGTGATCCGGCTGCGGGCGATGGCCAAGGCGGGGGTACTGCGCTTCCCCGTCATCGCCGTCAACGAGGCTTTGACCAAGCACCTCTTCGACAACCGTTACGGGACGGGGCAATCGACCATCGACGGTCTGATCCGGGCTACCAACGTCCTCCTCGCCGGCCGCACCTTGGTCGTCTGCGGGTTCGGCTGGTGCGGTCGGGGCTTGGCCTCGCGGGCTCGGGGCATGGGCGCCCAGGTGATCGTCACCGAGGTCGACCCCACCCGTGCCCTGGAGGCGGTGATGGAGGGATTCCAGGTCATGACCCTGCTCGAGGCTGCACCCCGAGCCGACGTCGTCATCACCGTGACCGGGGACTGCAATGTGGTGGACCGTCGCCACTTCGAGGCGCTCAAGGACGGCTGTCTGGTGGCCAACAGTGGTCACTTCAATTCCGAGATCAACCTGGCCGCGCTCGACGAGCTGACCACCCGGGTGGCCGAGGCGCGCCCACTGGTCTCCGAGCACACCTTGGTCAACGGTCGCCGGATCTACCTGCTGGCGGAGGGTCGGCTGCTCAATCTGGCGGCGGCCGAGGGCCATCCGGCCTCGGTGATGGACATGTCGTTCGCCAACCAGGCCTTGTCGGCCGCCTACCTGGCCCAGCATGCCGGGGAGCTGGAGGCGGCAGTGCACGATGTCCCCAAAGAGATTGACGAGGAGGTGGCCAAGCTCAAGCTAGCCGCCCTGGGGGTCGACATCGACGTGCTCAGCGCCGAACAAGTCGCCTATCTGGGCTCTTGGGAGCAGGGCACCGACTGAGTCCGCGGCCGATCTCGAGCCGCCGCTCTTGGCTAAGATGACCGCGACCCTCGGACAGGAGAAGGCCCGCTCAGACCAACGGGTGGCTTCCGGTGAGGGTGGGAGGAGTACCCCGTGACCCACCGCTACAATCGACGCCTTTTCACCTCGGAATCGGTCACCGAAGGGCATCCCGACAAGCTGGCTGACCAGATCTCCGACGCCATCCTCGACGCCATCCTGGCCCAGGATCCACTGGCCCGGGTGGCCTGTGAGACAGCCCTCACAACCGGGACAGCCATCCTCCTCGGGGAGATCTCCACCGACTGCTACGTCGACATGCCCAAGGTGGTCCGCCAGACCATCCGTGACGTCGGCTACGTGCGTGCCAAGTACGGATTCGACTTCGAGACCTGTGGGGTGATGGTCTGCATCGAGGGCCAGTCCCCCGATATCGCCCGGGGTGTCGACATCGGGGGGGCCGGCGACCAGGGGATGATGTTCGGGTTCGCCTGCGACGAGACCCCGGAGCTGATGCCGGCCCCGATCCAGTACGCCCATGGGGTCAGCCGCAGGCTGGCGCAGATGCGCAAGGACGGCACCCTCAAATGGGCCCGCCCTGACGGCAAGAGCCAGGTGACCGTCGAGTACGACGAGGCGGGGCTTCCCATCCATATCGACACCGTGGTGGTGAGCGCCCAGCACTCCGAGGACGCCTCCCAGGCCGAGATCGAGGCGGGCATCCGGGAGCACGTGATCGCCCCGGTACTGCCGGCTCACCTCTTCGACGACGACACCCGGGTTCTGGTCAACCCCACCGGGCGCTTTGTCATCGGGGGCCCTCAGGGAGACGCTGGCCTCACCGGTCGGAAGATCATCGTCGACTCCTACGGCGGTCTGGGTCGTCACGGAGGTGGTGCCTTTTCAGGCAAGGACCCGACCAAGGTCGACCGCTCCGGAGCCTACGGGGCGCGCTATGTGGCCAAGCATCTGGTCGCCGCCGGGCTGGCGCGGCGGGCGGAGGTCCAACTCGCCTACGCCATCGGGGTGGCCAAGCCGGTGTCGGTTGGGGTGGAGACCTTCGGCACCGAGGCGGTTCCCAAGCAGCAGATCGAAGCCCTTATCGATGAGTACTTCGACCTCTCGCCCTCCGGGATCATCAAGGAGCTCTCGCTGCGTAGCCCCATCTACCGCCAGGTGGCGGCGTATGGGCACTTCGGCCGCTCCGACCTTGACTTGCCCTGGGAGCGGACCCCTTACCGCGAGGATTTGGCCCGAGACGCTGGCTTGGAGGTGGGAGTGGGCGCTGGCGCTGGGGCTGCCAGCTGACCGAGTCCGGCGGCCTCGGGGAAGGAGCGCTGGAAACTCCTCCGGAGTTAGTGACGGTGGTCCTCGCCGGCGGTTCCGGCACTAGACTCTGGCCCCACTCGCGGGCGGGGGCACCCAAGCACCTGAGCACGGCGGCGCCCGATGGCCGGTCGCTCCTGCGGCATGCCTATGACCGGGCCGCAAGGCTGGGGGGCGAGCTGCTGGTGGTAACCGCGGCTGACCAAGCCGCCCAGGTGCTGGTCGAACTGCCCGAGCTGGAGCCAAGCCGGCTCCTGCTGGAGCCCGAGCCCCGCGGGACTGGACCGGCGCTGACCTGGGCCGCGCTCAGGGCCCTTGAGCTCCGCCCCCAGGCGGTGCTGGTTTCCCTGCACGCCGACCACTACATGCCCAACATCGGGGCGACCACCGTCGCGCTTCTCTCCGCCGCCAGCTGGGCCCGACTCTCCCCGGTCCTGGTCGCCATCGGGCTCAAGCCGACCTGGGCCGCGCCGGGGTTCGGCTATGTCGAGGCCGGGACGGAGGTGCCCCGGCCGGCCCAACTGGGGAGGGCGCTGCCGCTCTTACACGGTCGGGGCTTTGTGGAGAAGCCTGGCCCGGACCGCGCCCAGCAGTTGCTGGCGGACGGCCACTCCTTCTGGAATACCGGCCTCTTCGCCTGGCGGGCCGAACTCTTCCTTCAGGAGATGGAGACCTATGCGCCCGAGGTGGCCGGAGCGGTGGCGGACGCGGTGGCCGGCTCGGACCAGGGCAGCGCCGCCTTTGCCGAGGCGTGGGCCCGGGTGCCCCAGGG
>JBAUWA010000116.1:0-9161 GCA_049583555.1 Candidatus Dormiibacterota bacterium
GGATAGCCCGCACCCGCCCCCAGGTCGCCGCCGATTCCGACCCGTTTCCCGGCGTGACAACGTCAGCCCAAGCGTCACCAGTGCCTTGCAGGTCGGCGCGGACCTCGCGCTGAGCCCGTCGCGGCACGCCCGAACGTCCTCGTCACGACCCCGAAGATCCTCAGCTCTGCCTCCGCTGGCTCTCGGAGACGGCTACCCTTGGGGAGCGGGTCCGATCGCGGTGTGGAGGAAGTGCGGGTGGGCGTGACTGTAAAGAGCGAGGGCGCCACCGCCACCGAGATGGTGGCGGTTCCTCATTTCATCGGTGGGCAACCCCGGCACTCGCCAGGCTCGCTGCCCGTCTACAACCCCGCCACCGGAAAGCAGACCCGCACCGTCCCGATCGCCTCGGCATCCGAGGTAGACGAAGCAGTGGGCCTGGCGGTTGCGGCACAGCCAGCCTGGGCAGCGACCAGCTTGGCCCAACGAGCGAATGTCTTCTACGCCTTTCGCGAGCTCCTAATCGCGCATGCGGACGAGCTCGCGCTGGCCATCACCCAGGAACATGGCAAGGTCCTCTCCGATGCTATGGGCGAGATCTCGCGAGGGCTCGAGAACGTGGAGTTCGCCTGCGGGCTATCGCATCTTCTCAAGGGCAGTAAGTCCGCCGAGGTCTCCTCCAACATTGATGTCGAGGAGTACCGCTTCCCGGTCGGCGTCGCGGTCGGTATCTCCCCATTCAACTTCCCACTCATGGTCCCCCTCTGGATGATCTGCAACGCCCTCGCCGCCGGCAACGCCTTCATCCTGAAGCCCAGCGAGAAAGACCCCAGCGCCACGGTTCGACTCGCCGAGCTCTTCCTCGAGGCAGGGCTGCCAGCCGGCCTACTGACCGTCCTCCACGGGGACGCTTCCACCGTCAACTTGCTGATCGACCACCCCAACATCGCGGCCGTAAGTTCGGTCGGTTCGACTCCTGTCGCGCGGGCTATCTACCTCCGCTCCGCCCAGAGTGGCAAGCGAGTTCAGGCCCTGGGCGGCGCCAAGAACCACATGGTGGTGCTGCCCGACGCAGACCTCGAAGCCGCCGCCGACGCCGCGGTCTCGGCAGGGTTCGGGTCGGCCGGAGAGCGCTGCATGGCTATCTCGGTGGTCGTCGCGGTCGGGGAGGTCGCCGACCCCCTGGTCGAGTTGGTAGCAGCGAAGATGGCGAAGCTGAGGATCGGCCCGGGCGAGAGCCCCTCGTCGCAGATGGGCCCACTGATCACCGGCCAGCACCGCGACCGAGTCGCGGGCTACGTGGCCATCGGAGAACGTGAGGGTGCGAAGGTGGTGGTCGATGGCAGGGCCCAGAACTTTGACAGCGATGGCTTCTTCCTGGGTGCAACCTTGCTCGACAAGGTCGAGCCGGAAATGCAGGTTTATCGAGACGAGATCTTCGGACCGGTGCTCTGTGTCGTCCGCTCCGGCGACTACCAGGAAGCACTCGACGTCGTCAACAACAACCGATACGGAAATGGGGCCGCGGTGTTCACCAGGGATGGGGCGGCCGCCAGACGCTTCTGCCGGGAAGCCCAGGTGGGAATGGTCGGCGTCAACGTGCCGATCCCCGTTCCGGTCGGGACTTTTTCCTTCGGCGGTTGGAAGGATTCACTCTTCGGCGACAGCCGCATTTACGGCCTCGACGGACTCCGATTCTTCACCAAGACCAAGGTGGTGACCGGCAGATGGTCGGAGTCCGGTGCAGCGCGACCAGCTATCAACCTTTCGTTTCCAGCCAACTGATGGAGGGCGTTGTGATTCAAGCCGAAGCCCCAGCCGAGATCGCGGTGGACCACGTCTTCCACACCTGGTCAGCGCAGCGTTCTATCAGCCAGGTCAAGCCTGTGGGTGCTGCCGGCTGCTGGTTTTGGGATGGTGCCGGGAAGCGGTACCTCGACTTCGCCTGCCAGCTGGTCTTCACCAACCTCGGCTACCAGCATCCGGCGTTGATCGCGGCCATCACCGAGCAGGCCAACCGGATGTGCACCCTGGCACCCGACTTCGCCAACGACGCCCGCAGCGAGCTGGCCGAACTCATTGCCGCTCGGGCCCCCGGCGATCTCAACTACGTCTTCTTCACCAACGCCGGAACTGAGGCCAACGAACACGCCATCCGGATGGCGCGCCTGCACACCGGCCGCGCAAAGATCCTGAGCGCCTACCGCAGCTACCACGGAGCCACCGGCGGCTCCATCACCCTCACCGGCGACCCGCGCCGCTGGGGTAGCGAACCGGGCATACCCAGCGTCGTTCACTTCTTCGGGCCCTACCTGTACCGTTCTTCCTTCGGCGCCCAGACCGAGACCGAGGAGACCGTAGCCGCGCTGGCGCACCTTCGTGAGGTGGTCGAGTTCGAAGGTCCCGCTAGTATCGCCGCCATCTTCCTGGAGACGGTGGTGGGTACCAACGGGGTGCTGATGCCACCGCCCGGCTACCTCGCTGGCGTCAGAGCCCTGTGCGACGAATTCGGGATCATGATGGCCTGTGACGAGGTCATGGTCGGATTCGGGCGGATCGGGGAGTGGTTCGCTGTCGACGCCTGGGGAGTGACGCCCGACCTGATCACCTTCGCCAAGGGGGTCAACTCCGGATACGTGCCGCTGGGCGGCGTCATCCTGACTGAGAGCATCTGGCAGACTTTCGCCGACCGTCCCTATCCCGGGGGTCTGACCTACTCCGGCCACCCCCTCGCCTGTGCCGCCGGTGTGGCCAGCATCGGGGTTTTCGAAGAAACCCACCTGTTGGACCACGTCCGCCGGCTCGGCAGCGAGGTCGCCGAGCCCCGCCTTCGGGCCCTGATGGCGCGTCATCCGTCGATCGGCGAGGTCAGGGGCCGGGGCCTGTTCTGGGCCGTGGAACTGGTCAAGAACCGGGAGACCCGAGAGATGCTGGTCCCCTACAACGCCAGCGGGGCGGCCAAGGAACCGATGAACCGGGTGGTTGCGGCCTGCCGTGACCTCGGGCTCTGGCCTTTCAGTCACTTCAACCGGATCCACGTCGCCCCTGCTCTGATCATCACCCAAGAGGAGCTGGAGGACGGGATCTCTCGGTTGGACCAGGCGCTGACCGTTGCCGACGGCTATGTCGAGGGATGAGCCCTAGCGAGCTTCGCCCCGGGCTCGACCACTTCGCCGCGAGCCCCGGCGACGCCCCCGGGTGAGCCTGCCCTGAGCTAGGCTCACGGGGCGTCTGCGTCCGCGATCGCGCCTGGACCACAAAGCCGCCAAGCTGGCGTCGGAGATCGGGGCATTTTGGACTCCGATCTATACTCGCCCCGATGCACCTTGCCGAGACCCTCGTAAATGACCTCGCGTTCGTGTTGGACATCTATGCCCTCTGCATCCTCGCCTGGGCCCTGATGTCCTTCTTTCCCGGCGCCTACGCGACTCCTCTGGGACGCCTGCTGGAGGATCTGGTGCTGCCGGTAATCCGTCCCCTGCGTCGGGTGCTGCCGAGCATTGCCGGACTCGACTTTTCGCCCCTGCTGGCCCTGGTCTTGATTTACGGAGTCGCCGAGCTCCTTCAGCAGCTCGCCACCCAAGGGTTCGCCGACCCGGTGGGGGCGGTGTTCCAGGTGGTCTTCGATTTCATCGAGGTGGTGGTGTTGGTCATCCTGGTGCTGCTCTTGGTCCGGGTCCTGATCACCTTCATCCGCGTCGACCCCTGGCATCCCTTCGTTATGTCGATCCGGAGGATCACCGACAGCTTCATCCATCCCATCCAACGCCTGGTCGGGGTGCAGCCGGATATGGCCGCCGTGATTGGCCTGGTGGCGGCGGTGGTGGTCTACATCGCCCTCGCCCAGCTCCTCTTCCCCACGCTCCTCCGGGGGCTGAACCAGGTCTGACGGGAGTCCCGCCTAGCGGCTCCCACTTCGCGAGCGGGGTGGTGGCGCCAGCGCCCTGACCGCATCGGCACGGTATGCGCCATCGCCGAAGATGGCGACCACGGCGGCCTCCAGGCCAGGCTCGGCGGCGGCCGAGTACTCCGAGTCCAGCTCCAACTCGTGGTCGCCATCGTCGTCGCGGAGATGCAGAACCACCGGGCAGTCGCCGGGATGAGCCTTCAGGGCCTCGGAAAGACGGCGCAGTTCCTCCTCGCCGCCCTGATGGGCGCGAACGTGAATCACGGCCGAGGCTCGCCAGCCCAGCAGGGCCGGGTCCTCCAGAGCTAGCACCTCTTCGGCGATGACTCTGGCCTCTTCCTGCTCCTCGGTCGCCGCCGGCTCAGCCGCTTCCTCAGGGTCCCAAGCAGGCAGGGCAGAGCCGCCGCCGTTTGAGTTCGGAGCCGGGCGCCGCGCCCCGACTTCGACCCGGCCGCGAACTACGATCACGCCATCTGCGTGCAGAAGCCCGGCCGCGCGCTGGTAGAGCGAGGGGAAGACCACCACCTCGCAGACCCCGCTAAGGTCTTCGAGTTGGGCGAAGGCCATGGCCTCGCCCCGCCGGCTCTGGACCCGCCGGCACTCCCGCACCGATCCCCCCACCTGGACCACGCTGCCCTCCAGCCGGGGAAGATCTGACACCAGGGTGTCGGTCCGCTGGCGCAGCTCCTGGCTGAGGCGCTGCAAGGGATGGTCGCTGAGGTAAATCCCCAGGTGTTCACGCTCCCAGGAGAGCCGTTCCCGCTGCATCTCCTCGGTGAGCGGCAGGATCGCCATCGCCGCGCCGTTTCCGGGCTCCCGGGCAGAGTCGGGCGACTCCATCGGCTCCGACTCGAAGAGGGAAATCTGACCGGACTCGCGCTCCCGGGCGGCGATCTCCGCTCGGCGCATGGCGCTGTCCAGCTGAGCAAGGAGCAGGCCCCTGTCGCCCAGGCTGTCACAAGCCCCGCTCCGTACCAGGGCTTCCAGGGCGCGGCGATTGAGATCGCGGCCACGCACCCTGGTGCAGAGATCCAGCAGAGAGCGGAAGAGGCCGCCCTCGTTGCGAACCGCCACCACCGTCTCGGCGGCCGACTCCCCGACATTCTTGATGTGCTGCAGCCCGTAGAGGATTTCCCCGCTTCCGGAAGCGGCAGCATCCGCGCCTACCGGGTCTTCGCTGACAACGCTGAAGGCCGCCTGGGAGCGGTTGATGTCGGGAGGATGGACGAGGATGCCACGGGCCTGCGTGTCCTGGATGGCGCGCTTGAGGCGCTCGAAGTCACTCGCCTTGCTGTTCAGCAAAGCAGCCATGAATTCCAGGGGAAAGTGGGCCTTGAAGTAGGCGGTTTGGTAGCTGATCATGCCGTAGGCCACCGAGTGCGCCTTGTTGAATCCGTAGCCCGCGAAGTAGTCGATGTAGTCGAAGAGATCGACCGCCGTCTTCTCGAGGACTCCCCGCTCGACCGCGCCCGCGATGAAGCGCTGTCGCTGCGCCGCCATCTTCCGCTTGTCCTTCTTGCCCATGGCGGCGCGCAGGAGATCTGCCGCTCCCAGGCTGAAGCCCGCCGCTTCAGCGGCGATTTGCATCACCTGGTCCTGGTACACGATCACCCCGTGGGTGTCCTGGAGAATCGGCTCCAAGCCGGGCAGCAGGTAGGTGATCGGCTCCTCGCCGCGCCTCCGCTTCATGTAGAGATCGGTGGCGCCGCCCTCGATGACGCCGGGGCGGTTGAGGGCAACCGCGGCGGCCATGTCCTCGATCGACCGCGGGCGCATCTCCATCACGATCCGGCGACCGCCCGGCTGTTCGAGCTGGAACACCCCCAGGGTGTCGCCCCGGGCCAGCAGCTCGTAGGTGGCGGAATCGTCGAGAGGGATGGCGTCGATGTCGGGGCGCTCGCCTGTCCGCGCCTCGATGTTCTCCAGCGTCTCTTCCAAGATGGTGAGGTTCTCTAGGCCCAGGAAGTCCATCTTGAGCAGACCGATCTTCTGCACCCCGTCCATGTCGAACTGGGTCACGACGGCCTCACGGTTGGTGGTCGCGCGCTGTAGCGGCACGTAGTCCACCAGGGGTCCGGGCGCGATCACGACTCCTCCGGCATGGGTGCCGGCGTTGCGGGATATGCCCTCCAGCCGTCGTGCCGTGTCCACCAGCCGCGTGACCCAGGCCTCCCCCTCGTAGAGGGCTTTCAGCTCTCGGGATTCCAGCAGCGCCGCGTCCAGGGTCACCCCGGGCCGGGTGGGGATGAGTTTGGCCAACAGATCGACATCGGGAAGCGGGATGTCGAGAGCCCGGCCAACGTCTCGGACGGCGGCCCGGGCGGCCATGGTCCCATAGGTGACGATCTGGGCCACGCGGTCACTGCCGTAGCGACGGTTGACGTAGTCGATCACCCAGCCCCGACCCTCGACGTCGAAGTCGATGTCGATGTCGGGCATCGACACCCGCTCGGGATTTAGGAATCTCTCGAAGATCAAGCCGTAGTGGAGCGGATCCACATCGGTGATCCCCAGGCTGTAGGCGACCAGGCTGCCCGCGGACGAACCGCGTCCGGGCCCGATCTTCACTCCCTCCTCCCGGCCGGCCCGAGTGAAGTCCCAGACGATGAGGAAATAGGGAGCGAACCCGGTCTCGCGAATGACCCGGAGCTCGTAGTTGAGCCGCTCCAGGTACTCCTCGGGAGGGTCCTCTCCATGGCGCCGGCGCCGCAGTCCTTCGCTGGCGACCAACTCGAGCAGACTCTCGGCGTCCTGGCCCTCGGGGACGTCATAGAGGGGCAGCAGCCGTTGATTCAGCAGAGGCTCGAAGCGACAGAGGGAGGCAATCTCCCCACTGTTGCTGACCGCCTCCAGGCAGTAGCCAAACTTCTCGGCCATCTCCTCGGCCGAGCTCACGTAGAAGTGCGGTCCGGAGAAGCGAAGGCGTTTGGGATCGTCGAGGCGGCTGCCGGTCTGGATGCAGAGCAGGACATCGTGTGCCTGAGCGTCGTCCTGCTCGACGTAGTGGCAGTCGTTGGTGGCGACGAGAGGGATGTCGGTCTGGCGGGCGATCTCGATCAGTCCCTCGCGGACCAGGCGCTCCTCCTCCATACCGTGGTCCTGGATCTCTAGGAAGTAGCTGTCGGGGCCGAGGATCTGGGCGTACTCACGGGCGAGCGCCAGCGCCCCGTCCATATCTCCGGCCAGGAGCCGTTGGGGAACCTCGCCCCCGATGCAGCCGGAGAGCCCGATCAGTCCTTCCGCGTACTCGGCCAGAAGCTCGTGGTCGATGCGCGGTTTGTAGTAGAAACCGTCGAGGTGGGCCCGGCTCACCAGCTTCACCAGGTTCGAATAACCGGCATGGTCGCGAGCCAGCAGGATCAGATGGTAGGGATCTCGGTCAGGACGTCCCTCCTTCTGTAGGTGGGACCTCGCGGCAACGTAGACCTCGCACCCGATGATCGGGGTGATCCCCACCGCAGTCGCCGCCTCGTAGAACTCGATGGCGCCGGCGAGGACGCCGTGATCGGTGATGGCGATCGCACTCTGGCCCAGGTCGCGGGCTCGCTGCACCAGGCCCTTGATCCGGGCGGCGCCGTCCAGCAGCGAGTACTCAGAGTGGGTGTGGAGGTGGACGAACGGGACGGACGGCATAGAGACGGAACAGTTCCTAAGTTGGGGGAGTCCTCTCCCCGGGTGGTCCCCAGTATCGGAGATTGGGCGGCGCCTCCGCCCTCAACTTCGACGCAGCAGCGCGACCGCCTCGAAGTGGTAGGTCTGGGGGAACATGTCGACCAGACGAAGCTGCGTCAACCGGTAGGGGCCGAGGCGGCAGAGGGTCTTCAGGTCCCGAGCGAGGGCCGATACCTCACAACTCAGGTAGGCGACAGCCGGGGGGCCCGCCAGACTCAACCAGCCGCGCACCTCGGGAGCCAAGCCCGCTCGCGGTGGGTCGACGACCACGGCAGCCGCCGGGGCGGTGACACTGATCTCCCGCTCGACAGGCCCGCACACGACCTGGACCCGCCCGGGCGCATACATCTCCGCGTGGAGCTGACAGAGCCGGGCCGCAATCGGATTCGACTCGATCACGGTGACCCTGGCTCCGGCGTCAGCGAGGCGCAGGCTGAGGATCCCAATCCCTCCGTAAGCATCGACGACGTGGCCACCTGCGATCTCGGGTCTGATGAGGTCCACCACCGGTTCATACAGTCTCTCCAGGGTGGCCTGGTTGACCTGGATGAAGGAGTCGGGGAAGACTCGGAAACCCCGGCCCCGGTAGCTGATGCTGGTCGCCTCGTCGGTGATCACGACTTCCTCTCCGGCAGATGTCGAGGCATCTGCCGCCACGCGCGCACTAGCTGATCGGTCCGGGCGGGTATCTACCAACAGCTGCCTCCCGCCATCCCCCGCTGTCATCTGGACCGTCCGCACCTGTGGCCCCGCGCGCTGCACCGCCTCCCCGATCGCCGCCAGATTCGCGGTAATGCTGGGGTGGTGGATCAGGCAGTCGGAGATGCCAACGACTTGGTAGTTGGAGCGGGCTTTGAAGCCTAGATCGGGTCCCTGACCCATGCGGTGGAATTCGCCCCGCCAGCGATACCGCCACTCTTCGCTCGAACCCACCACCTCCACCTCGGCCGGCAGATCGACCCCTTCGCGCCTTAGAGCCCGCTCCAACACCTCTCTCTTACTTTGGAGCTGGAAGCGGTAACTGACGTGCTGCAGCTGGCAGCCGCCGCAGGTCCCGAAGTAGGGGCACGGTGGAACGACGCGCTCTGGCGAGGCACGATGAACCTCGACGGTGTCCGCGAACACGTGGCGGCGGTGAACCTTGGTCACCCGGGCCGACACCTCCTCCCCGGGCATCGCTCCGAAGATGAAAACCACCAGCCCCGACAGCCTGCCAACCCCCACGCCCCGATGCCCTATCTCGGTACACGCCACTCTGATGACATCACCTGCACGAGGCTTGGGGACGGCCGGCGAGCTCAGAGCGGCGGGCACGGGCTCCGTCCCAGAACCTCGATCCAGAGCCTCAGCCTCCGGGTCGCGGCAGTCGCTCGTGGAGAAGTTGGTTGACGATCGCAGGGTTGGCCCGCCCCTTCGACATCGCCATCACCGCTCCCACCAGGGCTCCGAACGCCTGATCCTTGCCCCCCTGGTAGTCGGCCGCCGCCTTTTGGTTCTGTTCGAGGACCCGCTCCACCATGGCGGCGATCTCCTCCTGATCGCTGACCTGACCGAGTCCCTGACTCCGCACCATCTCTGCCGGACTGGCTCCGGTCTCAAAGGC
>JBAUWA010000117.1:0-39119 GCA_049583555.1 Candidatus Dormiibacterota bacterium
CCGCCAACACCGCGCCCTCCACTTGGCCCAAGGGTCCCCGCACCTCGGCGCCCGCCGCCCGTCGATGACCGCCACCGCCGAACGGCGCCATCAGCTGGTGAGCCTCCAGCGCGCCCCGAGTCCGGACGCTGACCCGGGTCAATCCCGCCTCCGCCTCCTTGAAAAGGATGGCGCAGAGCATGGAGTCGAGCGTCTGGAGAACGTCGATAATGCCTTCGCTCTCCTCCATCTCCGCGCCGCTACGTCGCAGCATCTCCAAGGTGACCTCGCTCCAGACCAGCCGTCCCTCGAGCTCGTAGCGGGTGGCTGCCGTCGCCAGCGCCTGCAGCTTGAGGGTGGTCTCGGGTCGGGATTTGTAGCTGTTGTGCGCCACCCACGCTGGGTCCGCCCCCAACCGGGCTAGGTCGGCGCCCAGCTGCAGAACCTCGGCGGTGGTGTTGTCGTGACGAAAGCCGCCGGTGTCGGTGAAGATGGCGGCGTAGAGATTGGTCGCCGCCTCCGGGCTTATGTGCGCTCCCCACGAGCGCAGCGCGTTGAAAACGATGACGCCGGTGGCGGCTGCCTCCGGCTTCACCAGGGAGATGTCGCCGAAGCCGTCGTTGCTTGCGTGGTGATCGATCACCACCGTCATCGGAGCTGACTCAATCCGCTCCCGCAGGTTGCCGAACCTTCCCGGGCTTCCAGCGTCGAAGGCGAGCACGACTGCGTCCGCCGGAGCCTCGCGCTGATTGACGGCCTGATAGCCGGGGAGGTAGGAGAGTCCCCGCGGCAACGGCATGGGCGCCCAGGGGTAGGCCCGCTTGCCCTCGCTCCCCAGAAAATCGGCGAAGGCCAGCACGCTTCCCAGGGAATCGGCGTCGGCGTCCTTGTGGGCCACCAGCAGGAAGTCCTCGTGACCGGCCACGGTCTGACGGATCTGCTCCAGCACCTCAATCATGGGACACTCCCCCGCGGGACTTGTGCGCCGGAGCGTCCAACTCCCGTAGCAACTGGCTGACCCTGACTCCGTAAGCGATCGAGTCGTCCAGCCGGATGTCCAGCCTCGGGACACGCCGCATGTGCTCAAGCCGCTCCCCGAGCAGATGCCGTAGGTATCCGGTCATGCCGCGGAGCACCTTCAGGGCCTGCTCGCGCTCGGGCTGCTCTCCGAGGGCACTGACGTTGACCCGGGCATAGGAGAGGTCAGGAGCGCACGCAACCGAGACCACCGTCACCATCGAGAGCCTCGGATCCTTGACGTCCGATGAGATGGCCAGGGCCAGCTCCTGGCGGAGTTGGACGTTGATCCGCTCCAGGCGGTGGCTGGCGCTCTGGTCCCGAGCCAGCTTCACCATCGTTCTAAGTCCTCAGCGACGGCGATCTCAGCGGTTTCGCTGCTGCACCACATAACACTCGAGGACATCCCCCTCGGCGAAGTCCTGATATTCGCCCAGGTCTATGCCGCACTCATAGCCCTGGGCCACCTCGCGGACGTCGTCCTTGAACCGTCGCAGGGAGACCACCAGTGTTCGATGGATCTCCTGCCCGTCCCGCTGGACCACCGCCAGCGAGCCGCGGGTGATCTTCCCTTCGGTCACCTGGCTACCGGCGATCACCCCCACCCGGGGGACGCGAATCCGAGCCTTGACTTCAGCACGGCCCTCGAACACCTCCTCAAAGGTGGGTTCGTGCAGGCCGCGAATCGCCTTCTCGATGTCCTCGGTGATCTGGTAGACCACGTCGTAGGTACGAACGTCGATGCCCTGGCGGTCGGCGAGCGCCTTGGCGCCCGGATCCGGGCGGACATTGAAGCCGACCAAGATGGCATTGGCGGCGGCGGTCAGATCGACATCGGCCTCCGAGATCGGCCCGACTCCATCCGAGACCAGACGCAAGCGGACTAACGGATCCGAGAACTTCAACAGGGCGCTGCGCAGTGCTTCCAGCGACCCCTGGCTCTCCGCCTTGACGACCAGGTCGAGGTCGCGAATACCTTCCCCGGACTGCTTGCTGAGCTCCGCCAGGCTCACCCGGTTGGCGTCCGCCCGGCCGGACCGGACTGCCAACTGGCGCTCCTCTGCGATGGCCCGAGCCTCACGCTCCGAAGCCATCACCAGCAGGCGGTCGCCCGAGGTGGCGACCTCAGGCAGCCCGGTCACCAGCGCGGGTAACCCGGGGCTCACCGCCGCGGTCCGGTGGCCGCGATCGTCGAACAGCGCCCTGATCCGACCTGCCAGTGCGCCCACCACAAAGTGGTCCTGCACCCTTAGGGTGCCCTCCTGCACCAGCACGCTGGCCACTGGGCCCTGGCCCCTCTGCAGCTGCGAATCGATCACCACCGCTTCACCTGGGCGGTCCGGGTTGGCCCGAGGCTCGCCAAGGTCACTCACCAGCAGGATCATCTCCAGCAGGTGACCGATTCCTTGGCCGGTCTTAGCCGAGACTGGGACCGAGACCACGTCGCCGCCGAAGTCCTCGACGACAACCCCGTGCTCCGCCAGCTGCTGCTTGACCCGGTCGGGATTGGCGTCATCCCGGTCGATCTTGTTGATCGCCACCAGCAGCGGGACGCCCGCGTTTTGCACATGCTTGATCGCCTCTATGGTCTGGGGCATGACCCCGTCGTCGGCCGCTACCACCAGAACCGCGAGGTCGGTGATGTTGGCACCACGAGCCCGCATGGCGGTGAAGGCCTCATGACCAGGAGTGTCGATGAAGGTGATCTTGCGGCCTTCGCGCTCAACCACCGACGCCCCGATCCGTTGGGTGATGCCACCGGCCTCGCCGCTGGCCACCGATGTCTCCCTAATGGCGTCCAGCAGGCTGGTCTTGCCATGGTCGACGTGGCCCAACACGGTGACCACCGGCGGCCGGGTCTGGAGGTTGCCCGCCTGGGCGTCAACCTGGAACTGGTCGCGGTCCAGCATCCGCTCCACCGGAGCCGCCACGTCCGGCTCGGTGTCGGCGATCTCGATCTCAAGTTGCTCGGCCACCAGTCTTGCGGTTCCCGCATCGATGCTCTGGTTGATAGTGGCCAGGATCCGGTTCTGCATCAGCACCTTGGCGACCTCAGCGGGCGAGACGCCTAGGGCCTCAGCGAGCGACTTGACGGTGAGGTTGGCGGGCAGCGCCGCCTGCTTGACCTTGGCGATGAACGTGTCCTCCTCAGGCTGGGGCGATGATTTCGCTAATTTGGGGGCGGGGCGAACCCGAGATCATACCTTCCACCTCCTCCGCCAACGCCAGGTGATCGATGGACTCACGGCTAACCCGTAGAGCCCGGCCCAGGGCTCGGCGTCGCCTGGCTGCCTCCCAGCAGGTCATCTTGGCACACAAATAGGCTCCCCGCCCGGGTCCGCGCCCATCGCCCCACTCGAGTACCACCCGGACCCCATCCCAGCGCAGCCTCAGCATGCCCGCCTGAGACGCCCTGGCGCGGCAGCCGATGCAAGTCCGGATCGGACCCTGGGCTCGGGCGCCGGAGACTAGATTTCCTCTTCCAGGGGTCGAATGTCGATCCGCCAACCGGTCAGCCGGGCTGCCAGTCGAGCATTCTGACCCTCCTTGCCGATAGCCAGTGAGAGGCTCTTGGGCGCCACACGGGCGGTAGCCCGGCGGGCCGCGGGGTCGAGGTCGACGGATTGCACCGGAGCCGGAGCTAGAGCGCGAGCCACCAGCTGCGCCGGGTCCGGCGACCACTCAAGGACGTCCACCTTCTCACCATTCAGCTCCGCCACCACCGATCGGATCCGGACACCTTTCGGTCCGATGCAGGCACCCTTGGGGTCGATGCCCTGGCGCAGCGACTCCACCGCTACCTTGCTGCGCTCGCCCGGCTCCCGGGCGATGGCCCTGACCACCACCGTGCCTTCGGCCAGCTCCGGCACCTCGGCTTCGAGGAGGCGGCGCAACAGCAGAGCATTGGCTCGCGAGGCTCGAACCTCGAGCACCTCCTCACCCGCTGCCTGACGGGCCTCCATCAGCACCACTCTCAAGTGGCGGCCTCGGGTGAGGCGCTCGCCCCGGATCTGCTCTTCTCGAGGCAGGTACACTTGCAGCTCGCCCGCCCGAAGAAAGGCGGTGCTGCCCTCGATGCGCTCTACGATGGTGTCGACCAGCAGCCCCCGACTCGCCTCGGCCTCGCCCTCCAGCCTTCCCCGGCGCGCCTCTCTGACTCGCTGGCCGATGGCCGCCTTCACCAGCCGGGCCGCCCGGGCCGCTACCGCCTTCGGCAGTTGGGCCGACTCCCGAATCGAGGACCCTACCTCCGCCCCGGGGTCGATCTCGAGCGCCTGCTCCAGAGAAATCTCGGACTCGCTGGCTGGATCGCCCTCCACCACTAGCCGGGTGATCTCCACCAGCAGCTGCCCGGTCTCGGGATCTAACCGGACCTGTACTGGGGGTGGGCTTGCCTCGAGCTGCGACCAGGCTGCCGGGATGGCTGCCTCGATGGCTGCCACCACCCCTCCGGTCGGCACTCCGTGATCTTCGCGAAGCGTACGGAGCACCTCGCCCAGCTCGCCCGCGTGCGAATTGGAGTCGGCGGCGGGAAGGGGCTCGACAACCGATTTCATATGTCGACCACCACCTGCGCCTGGGCGACCTGGCTTCTCGACACCCGCCACGCTCGCAACCGGCCCCCCCTGGTGCGCCGCAGCTCGAGATCGAGATCCTGCGGCCCTAACCCGACCAGCTTCCCCTCAATCACGGTCTGGCTCTCACCGTCCTGCACCGTGAGCCGCACCCGCCGTCCCAGTGCGGTGGCAAAGTCCCGCTCGCTGGTGAGAGCCCGCTCCGCCCCCGGCGACGACACCTCCAACGCGTATGGACCGGGAAGCCACTCCTCTCTGCGGTCCAATAGCGCCGACGCCGCCTCGCTCAGTTGGCTGCACTCGTCGACGGTGACGCCGCCGGGACGGTCAACGGTGAGGCGGAGCACGGCATGACCTTTGCCGGGATGCCACGACACGTCCAACAACTGCAGGCCCAGTTGTCGAACCACTGGCTCAAGCAACTCCCCCACCACCTCCGCCGGCGACGCTCGGACCAACTTATGTCAGCCTCAGCTACAGAGGTCCCGATTCTAACCGGGGCCGATCACAGCCCATCCACCAGGCTGCCTCTGTAGCGGGATTCTAACCTTGGTGCATGGCGCGCGGTCAGTGTCTGGTCGCGGTCGCAGCGCCCGCGGGCACGCGCAATTCGCTGCGACGTGGGGCACGGCGATCCAGACCACGCCACGCTGTCAAGAGAGTCGCAGCGTTGAAGATCGAACTGTACGTGCCGGTGGCGATCCCGATCAGCAGCGCCAGCACAAACCCCTGAACCGAAGATCCTCCGAAGAAGAAAAGAGTGAGCAGTACGAAGACCACCGTGAGCGAGGTGTTGAGAGACCGCGTCAGCGTCTGCGCGATGGAGAAGTTGACCACCTGATCGAAGCTCATCCGCGCTCCCTGGATGCGCAGGTTTTCCCGGATCCGATCAAAGACCACAATGGTGTCGTGGACCGAGAACCCCACCACCGTCAGGATGGCTGTTACGAAGAGCGTGTTCACCTGGCCGAGCAGGCTGAAATGGCCCAAGATCGCCCAGATCCCGGCCAGCACGAAGACGTCATGGAGCAAGCCCGCCATGGCGCAGATGCTGAACCGGCGAGCGCTGATCTGGGTTCCGGCGAAGCGCAGCGCCAGATAGCCGGATATCAGGATCGCGGCGACGATCACCAGGAAGACTGAACCCACCACCAGGCTGCTGGCAATAGTCGGGCCGATTGTGGTTACCGACTCGGTGAGTGGGTTACCGGCGCTGTCCTTGGGCAGGCCGACGTGGTTCGCCTCCGCTCGGACGATGGTGGCCAACTGACCTTCGCTGATCGGCAAGGTGGTAATGACGTAGCTGTTGCCGGCCTGCACCACGGTCGCTCGACTCTTGGGATCCGCCTTGAGCGCCACCGACTGGACCTGCGCGGCGGTCGTGTGGTTGATCGGCTTAATCGTGATGCTGTCGCCACCGGTGAAGTCGATGCCGAGGTTGAAGCCGGCGATCAGGATCCAGAAGATTCCCGGCAGAATCACCACCAGGGACGCTGCGAAGTACCAGTTGCGGTGCCCGACAACATCGAATCGCCCGCCAGACCGAAAGGTCTTGGCCAGCGAGTCCATCGGCATGATCCTGGTGTACAGCGAAGGTCTGCGGGCGAAGGCAAACCAGCGCTGGACGTAGTGCAGCAGCGAGTGGGTGATGACGATGGCGGAGAACATGCTGGCCGCGACCCCGATGAACAGCGTCAGCGCGAAACCCTTGACGTCCGATGAGCCGAAGAAGTAGAGGACGGCACAGGTGATCATGGTGGAAATGTTCGAGTCCCGAATCGCCGGCCAAGCTCGCCTAAATCCGTATTCGGTGGCCAGCTCCAAGGGGCGATCAGCGCGCAGCTCTTCCTTCATGCGCTCAAAAATGAGCACGTTGGCATCGACCGCCATGCCCACACTGAGTATGAAGCCCGCCAACCCGGGAAGAGTCAGCACCACCGGGATCAACTTGAAGACGGCCAGAACAATCGCCGCGTAGAACAGCAGCGCAATGCTGGCCAACAGCCCCGGGAAGCGGTAGTAGAGCAGCATGAAGATCACCACCAGCAAGAGTCCAAAGGCCCCCGCGTCCAGGCTCTGCTGAACCGATTGCTTGCCCAGGCTGGCCGAAACCGAGCTGGACTGAACGATGGTGATCGGAGCGGGCAATGCCCCGGCGTTGAGGTCGTCGACCAGTTGGGTGGCGCTCTGGAACGTGAAGTTGCCGGTGATCTGGGTCTGGTTGCTGCTCGGGCTGGCGACGGCAGGTGCGGTCAGGACCTGGTTGTCCAGGAAGATCGCCAATTGCGCGGTCGGAGGCGCCGACGTGGTAGTGCCACCGCTAGCGCTGCAGCCGGGGTTCTTGGCACAAGCCGCGGTGGTCAACCTCGACCAAACCGTGGCGCCCTGACTGTTGAATGTGATGTTGACGGCGTAACCGCCGCCAGGCGCGCTCCCCACCGCGGCAGCGCTGACGTCGGAGGCGGTCAGGCTGGGGACGATCTTCCAGTGATACGCCTGTCCGGTAGTGGCATTGATCGGATAGTAGAGGGAGTTAGTGAACTGGCAGCTGCTCTTGGGATGCGCTGGTGGCCAGCACCCAGCAGGCACTAGCTGCTGCTGGTCGATACAGGTCTGGGTGGTACAGAGACCGGGGGAGTTGTTCACCGTGGGTTTCCCCGCCACCGGCACCGCGAAGTGGAGCTCCGCCGTCTGTCCCAGCGCATTCTCGGCCTTGAGCAGACCGACGCCCGGCAACTGCACCAGGATTTGGTCGGTGCCCTGGGTCTGCACCTGAGCCCCCGACACTCCCAAGGCATTGACTCGGTGCTCCAGGATGGTGAGGGTGTCCGCTTGGGCCTCGGCCAGAGTGCGCCCTTTTGGCAGACCGGCAGTACAGCCCTGGGGATTGCCAGGGCCCTGGCAGATCTGGATGGTGAGCGAGGTGCCTCCCTTGAGGTCCAGGCCCTCGTGAATGTAGATCGGGTTCCCCAAGAGTGTCGGCTGCTCACCTTTGGGCAGGGTGGCGGTGGGGCTGGTGTGCTTGACCACCACGTTGTAGATAGGCCCAAAGGCGTCGATGAAGATGGCGCCCACGACCACCAGCAAGAGCAGGAGCAACCACCACCTGGTGATCCGGATCATCGGTCTGGGCCCGCCTGCGGGGAAGTCACCTGCATATGAAGATTCAGATATTAGGGGGAGGCGAGGCGGGGCCTCCCGCTGCCGGTTCGAGATTCAGCCTTCAGTCCCTTCCGCCAGCTGCCGCCGGCGGATCTCGATGAAGGGCTGAAGCCGACCGCTTTCGATGGCCCGCCGCGCCCCGGCCATGAGTCCTCCCATGTGACGCAGGTTGTGGAGGCTGAGCATCCGGTGCGCCAGGATCTCTCCAGCTAGATAGAGGTGGCGCAAGTAGGCGCGACTGAAGTTGGAGCAGGCTGGGCACTCGCAGTCAGTCTCCAGTTGTCGCGAGTCGTTGCGGAATCTCGACTGGCGCAGCGAGATTCGGCCAGCTGTTGTCAGGGCCGTTCCCGTGCGGGCTAGGCGGGTCGGCAGCACGCAATCGAATAGGTCCACCCCTCGGGAGATGGAGTCGAGCAGATCCAGATCTGTGCCCAGTCCCATCAGGTAGCGAGGGAGGTGGTCAGGCAGGTTTTGGACGCAAGCATCGACGGCCACCTGGCGCACCTGCGGAGGCTCGCCTAATACCAGCCCACCCAGGGCCACCCCGTCGAAGTCGAGGCCCGCAATTGCCTCGGCTGAGCGGGACCGGAGTCCAACATCAAATCCCCCTTGAACGATCCCGAACATGAGGGAATCCCCGGTGTCCACCTCTCGGCACTGCGCCGCCCAGAGTTGAGTACGCCGGGTTGCAGTCTCGACCAGCTCGGCCGCGGTGCCATAGGGCACTGGTTGGTCAAGGACCATGATCACATCGCTGCCCAACTTGAGCTGGCCCTCGACCACCACTTGGGGGGTCACTTTGATCGTGGCGCCGTCATACGGTGAGCGAAAGGTGACCCCGCGATCGTCGAGCTCGATGAGCTCGCCCAGGCTGACCAGTTGGTAACCGCCGCTGTCGGTCAGGATCGACCCCGGCCAACCCATGAATCGGTGCAGCCCTCCCATCTCCGCAACCAGGTCAATTCCCGGACGCAATGCCAGGTGATAGAAGTTGCAGAGGAGAATCTCAGCGCCGGACTCCGCCACCTCCTTGGGGTCGCAGGCTTTGACAGATGCGTGGGTGCCAACCGGCATGAATGCTGGCGTCTCGATCTCGCCATGAGCGGTGCGTAGGGTGCCACGACGGGCACGGCCGTTCCGGGCCGAGATCTCGAAGCTCTCCCGCGAGCTCATGGCGCACGCCACCCGAAGATGCAGTCGCCGAAGCTGAGGAACCGGTAGCCGCGCCGCAGAGCGTGGCGGTAAGCAAGCCTCACTTGATCGGTGCCATAGAAGGCGCTCACCAGCACCAGTAGCGAAGACCTGGGTTGATGAAAGTTGGTGAGCAGTCCGTCAACCACCTGAAACCGACTACCGGGTCGCAGATAGAGCTCGGTCTCTCCGCTTCCCGCAAGGACTCCCCCCTCGCCATCCGGGCTCGACTCCAGGCAGCGCACCGTGGTGGTCCCTACCGCCACAATCCGGCCTCCCACCGCCCGAGTTCGCTTGACGATCGCCGCCGCGGCCGGAGTTATCCGGTACCGCTCAGATGGCATCGGGTGCGCCTCTATCGTCTCAGTCCGGATTGGCGTGAACGTGGCAATCCCCACCTCCAACTGAACGCGGCACAGGGACACGCCCCGCTTCTGGATCTCGCGCAGGAGCGATGGCGTCAGGTGAAGCCCGGCGGTCGGGGCCGCCGCTGACACTGCAGGACCTCGCGAATACACGGTCTGATAGCGCTCAGGGTCGGCCAAGTGCTGTTTCAAGTAGGGTGGCAAAGGCACCTCACCAACGTCAGGTAGACGGGCTCCAGGGTCGAGCTCCAGCCTCACCTCGCGGCCGGCCGGGTGACCATCCCACTCCATCTCAATCGTCGCGCGCCACCTGTCGCCCGCCAGCACCGCTCCTGGGCGCAGTGCCCTCGCTGGCCGAGCCAGCGCCCGGTAGCGCCCAGCAGCCAGCCTCCGCACCAGGAGCAGCTCCCCGGCACGCGCCCCCACCACACCCCGCAGCCGGGCCGCCCGCACCCGGGTGTCGTTGACCACCAGGCAATCCCCCCGCTTGAGGAATTGGGGAAGGCCGGTCACCTGAGCATCTGTCAGTTGGCCACCGCCCCCAAGCACCAGCATCCGGCTGGAGCTGCGATCGGCCAGCGGTTGCTGGGCGATGGCTCGAGCTGGCAGCTGGTAGTCGAACTCCTCGGTAGGAGTCGCTGTCGAGTCAGTCCTCGCCAGCAAATAGGTCAGCTGCCGCGGCCGCCACCGCGCCGGGCGCGCTGGCAGGTACCACCAGACCTAGGTGGCGATAGGCGTTGCCAGTCACCACCCGACCTCTGGGTGTCCGAGCCAGAAGTCCGAGCTGAATCAGGTAAGGCTCCAGCACCTCTTCGATCGTGTGCGGCTCCTCGGAGAGGGCGGCACCGAGGGTCCCCAGACCCACCGGCCCGCCCCCGAACTGCTCGCAGATGAGCCTGAGCAGACGCCGATCGGAGGCGTCCAGGCCCTGCTCGTCGACCTCGAGGAGCAGGAGCGCCTCTAGGGCAAGATCTAGAGTCACCGACCCATCGCCCCGTACCTGGGCGTAGTCGCGCACCCGACGCAGGAGTCGATTTGCCACTCTCGGGGTGCCGCGTGACCGGGCAGCCAGCAAGCCGACTGCCTCCTCCTCGATCGGCACCTGGAGCAGGCCGGCCGACCGCCTCACGATCGTGCTGAGCTCGTCTTTGGTGTAGAAGTCCAGGCGGAAGCTGGCGCCGAAGCGGTCCCGGAGCGGAGCCGAGATCATCCCCACCATGGTGGTTGCCCCGATCACCGTGAAGCGCTGCAGCGAGATGCGCAGCGCCTGGGCGCCTACGCCCTTGCCCGACACGAAATCGAAGGAGAATTCCTCCATCGCTGGGTAGAGACTCTCCTCCACAGCTCGCTGCAGCCGATGGACCTCATCGATGAAGAGCACGTCCCCCTCGCCCAAGCTCGTGAGCAAGCTAGCCAGCGCACCCTGAAACTCGATCGCGGGGCCGCTGGTAACGCGCAGGTTGACCCCTGTCTCGGCGGCCACGATGTTTGCCAGCGTGGTCTTGCCTAGGCCAGGAGGGCCTGAAAGCAACAGGTGCTCGATCGGCTCCCCCCGGGAGCGGGCGGCCTCGATCAGAATGCCCAGCTGCTCGCGGACCTGCTCCTGGCCGACGAACTCGCTTAGCCGCTTGGGACGCAGCTGTCGGTCTATCTCCGGTTCATCACCGGCGGCAACCGAGGCCAGAACCCGCTCCTCTTGCATCACGCTGAACTCCTGACACCGCCTTGGCCAAGACGCTGTAGCGCGGTCTTGACCACATCCTCAATGGTCCGGTCGGGAGCTGCGGCACCGGCCGTTTCGCCAAGTGCCTCCGTCACCGCCCGCTTCGCTTCCGCAGCAGGGAAGCCCAGCGCTACCAAGGCGGCGCTCGCTCTATCGCCCAAGGGTCCGTTGTCCGAGTGGCTCCCCAGAGTTCCCGGAACTGCCAGCTCGTCTACCCTTCCCCTCAGTTCAAGCACGATCCGTTGCGCCGTCTTGGCGCCGATGCCGGGGACCGAGGCCAACAGGGCGTGGTCCCCGTTGATGATGGCGGCGACCAGCGACTGCCACTCAGCTCGGGCCAAGATCGCCAGGGCAGCCTTAGGTCCGATCCGCTCCACCGTGAGCAGGTACCTGAAGCAGGCAAGCTCCTCGAGCGAGAGGAAGCCGTAGAGGGAAATGGCATCCTCGCGAACGATGGTGTGAATCTGCAGGCGCGCCTCGCCGACCGTGCCTATCAGCTGGGCCGCCGTCCTGGGGTGGATGTAGACCTGATACCCGACCCCGCCCACCTCTAGCACCGCCCATTCCTCCTCCACCCGGATCACCTCGCCTCGTAGTGCCGCGATCACCTTGCTGCCCCTGCCGCTATTGCCCGCTGCAGGCCGGCGGCGTGCTGGTGACAGATGGCGACAGCGCAGGCGTCTGCCACGTCGTCAGGGCTGAGCGGTACTCGGTCCCCCAGCAGCAGTCGGACCAACTTCGCCACCTGCTGCTTCGGGGCAGCGCCGCTCCCCGTCACTGCTTGCTTCACCTGCCCCGGGGTGTATTCGTGCAGTTCGAGGCCAGCCCTCGAAGCCGCGCAGACCAGAACTCCGCGAGCCTGGCTCACCGCCATGGCGGTGGATACGTTGCGGCTGAAATACAACCGCTCCAGCGCAACGGTTTCCGGCGCTTGGCCCGCCACCAGGACACTAAAGCTGTCCCAGAGGCTGAGTAGCCTCCGTCCCTCAGGCTGGTCGGCGGGAGTGGCCCAGAACCCCGCGTCTCGGAGCGTCACCCTACCTCCATCACCCTCGATCAGGGCCCAACCGGTGACCGCCAGTCCGGGGTCGAGCCCAAGGACTAGCATCGCTCCGCCCTCAACCACCCCGAGGCGATGGGCGTGGCCGCCTAGACCTCAGCCAGCACGTCGTCTGGGAGCACGGCGTTGCAGTAAACCTCCCGGACGTCGTCCTGCTCCTCGAGCGCCTCCAGCAGCCTCACCACTGCCGGAGCATTTTTAGCGTCGACCTCGACGGTGTTGGTCGGGAGCATCGTGACTTCGGCGCTTTCGACCTCGACCTTGGCGTCGCTGAGTGCCTGACGAAGCGACTCGAGTCGCTCTGGGGCGACATATACCTCGACGACCCCGTCCTCGACCTGAACGTCGTCAGCACCGAGCTCAATGGCGCGCAATTCCAGCGCCTCCTCATCTTCGCCCGGGGAATCGACTCTGATGAGGCCGGTTCGGTTAAACATCCAGCCCACTGAGTTCGACTCCCCAAGACTGCCCCCAGACCGAGTGAAAAGATTGCGGATTGCCGCCACGGTGCGGTTGCGGTTGTCGCTGAGGACGTCAACCAGGATTGCGACTCCACTGGGACCGTATCCCTCATAGCGGATCTCCTCGATGGCGTCGCCTTGGAGCTCCCCGGTGCCGCGCTTGATCGCCCTATCGATGTTGTCGGCCGGCATGTTGACCTCGCGCGCCTTCTGGATGGCGAGCCGCAGTCGAAAGTTGCTATTGGGATCGCTACCGGCCTCACGTGCCGACACGGTGATCTCATTGGCGACTTTGGTGAAGGTCTGACCCTTGCGGGCGTCCACCACCGCCTTCTTGTGCTTGATTCCCGCCCACTTGGAATGCCCAGACATCGCCTTACCTCCGACCTCGGCCGGGGCGGCCCCTCAGCCGGTGCGACCGAACATACATTCCCAAGCGCTCAGTCTAACCCGGGAACTTCCATCAAGCCTAGCAGTCCGCCGAGAAGCCCTCGACCGAGGTCGCCTCCCGATCCGAACTCTCATCTTCGACTCGGCCTAGGCAAGCTCCGTCAGGTAGAGGTCAGTCGGACGACACGGCGAGCACCGACCTTGAGAACTGCTCCTGAGGACACCACCAGTGGCTCGCGCCAATTTCCCAGCCGCTGACCGTCCAGCTCGACCGCACCGCCCTGGATCAACCTCGCCGCCTCGCCTTTGGACTGAGCCACCCCGGCGGCGACCAGCAGATCTCTGAGGTCCCAGGTGCTGCGAGAAGGGATTCTCGCCTCGTCGACAGCACTGGGTAGACCGCCGTCCCGATGAACTCTGAAGAATTCCTCTCGGGCCGCCCTGGCCTTAGTCGCGTCGTGCAGCTTGGAGACCAAGTGCTCCGCCAGGTCCGCCTTGGCGTCCCTGGGGTTGAGTGAGCCATCCTCCAGCCCGCCTTGGATTCGCTCCAGCTCTGGGGCGGGCGTATCGGTGAGCAGAGCCAGATAGCGGGTAATCAGCTGGTCGGGAATTGACATTAGTTGGCCGAACTGCGAGCTCGGTGGATCAGCCACGGCCACGGCGTTTCCCAGCGACTTGCTCATCTTCTTTTCGCCGTCTAGTCCCTCGAGGAGGGGCACCGTGATGATGTCTTGAGGCGGTTGGCCATAGGCCACCTGCACGTCGCGGCCGCGGAGCAGGTTGAAAAGCTGGTCGCTGCCGCCCAACTCCACGTCAGCCCGGATCGCCACCGAGTCGTAGCCCTGAAGTAGCGGATAGAACAGCTCTTGCACACCAAGGGCTTGTGCCGAACGGATCCGCTGCTCGAAATCTGTGCGCTGCAAGAGTTGGGCTACCGTGGCAGTGTTAGCGAGCCGGAGCACACCCACCAGGTCGAACCCCTCGTACCACTCGCTCTGGCGGCGGACCTCGACTCGGTCTGGATCGACGATGCGGAAGAGCTGATCCAAGTACGTCTTGGCGTTGACCTCTACTTCCTCAACCGTGAGCTGCGGGCGGGTAGCCGAGCGCCCGCTGGGGTCCCCGATCCGAGCCGTGAAGTCGCCTATCACCAGTATTGGCAGGTGACCAGCCTCTTGCCAGCGTCGGAGCAGACGCATGGGGACCATATGTCCGAGGTGGAGGTCTGGTGCACT
This sequence comes from Candidatus Dormiibacterota bacterium, assembly GCA_049583555.1. GTDB lineage: Bacteria > Chloroflexota > Dormibacteria > Aeolococcales > Bog-877 > Bog-877. Next base: position 14,159 of record JBAUWA010000117.1, read on the forward strand.
GGGGTCTATGCCGAACTTGATCCGCAGCGATTCGCCCCGATTCAGACGGTCGACGAGATGATCCCGGCTTTCGCACTGGACGATCCCGCGCAGTAGTTCATCCGTCACAGTCACAGCCGCAGACACTACCCGCCTGCGACTCCCAGCGGGTCAGCCGGCACCTGGGCCCCCGCCCGCCCGACCCGGTTGGCGGCCCGACGCTTGCTGCACAGCGGACCCTGCCAACGCTCGAACCTCAGCTACCCCGAGCCGAGTTCAGCTACCCGGCTCGCGCGGCTGCGGCGCCTCTGCCGCCGGTCAGCGACGCGCGATATTAGGTAGCGGACTGGGCCGCCCACCAGGCCGCGACGATTCGACCAGCGCAGATCGGGCGGAAAGTCCGACGTCAGATCTCCACTTCTCAGGCTGCGCGGACCGTGAGAATCGCGTACAAAGTTTGGCACCAGCTGCCCGAGAGTCATCAAACGTCGCGGGTCCGCCACAACCAGACTTGTATAGAACGCCGTAAGCCCAGCCCCGTAGCAGAACATGAGGCGGCGCAACTCGGCCTTAGTACGGCGGTGGTAGTGATGGGTGATGGCTGTGGGTTGATAAACAAGTGTCCCACCTCGCAGAAGCAGCTCCGTAAACGCGCGGGTGTCGGCTCCGCCCAGAGCGAGAGTTCCGGCTCCTAATGCCGTCTCGAATCCCCCGATCTGGCGCAAACTGTCCCGCCGAAACGCCATGTTTCCGCCGGTTCCAAAGGGCGGCAGAGGATACATCGGATGTTGGTCGCTCACCGTGGTCGGCGAGAATGTAGCGGCCGCAAATCCTCGATGCTTATGGTGCCCGCCATATTGCTCAAACCGAACTTGAGCACTAGTCTCTAGTTCGGCGGGCAGCATGATACCGGACACCGCCTCCGCCTCGGGGTGCTCGAAAAAGCCACGAGCGATCTCTGCGAGCCACCAGGGATCGGCAGTCTCATCGTCGTCGATAAATGCAGTAATCCCGTCAGAGGCAGCACTCAGCGCGCAGTTGCGCGCCCACGACAGTCCCACTCTAGGCTCGACCATATAACTAAGGTTTATAGAGCTGGACTTGAAGCTCTCGATCACGAGCCGCGATGCCGGTGATCTAGGAGCATTATCTACCACGACGATCTCAAAATTTGGATACTCTTGCCCTACCAGGCTGTCCAGGCACGCAGTCAGGCCGGCGGGACGCTCTCTAGTGCATACGGCCACGGTTATGTGCGGAGCATTCTTGAGAATCTCCCGTCGGGAGGTAAGAAATGGGGATTCTGATGCGGCGGTAAGACCGGCGTGCTTGCCCGGTCCTTGCCACTGAGCGCGACATTCGCTGGCCCGTGCCTTCAAAGTGTCCCCCAACTCGCGCTCAATTGAGTCCGCGAGCTCAGATGCGCTAAGTCCGCCTGAGGGGACAGGAACTAGGACTATGCCAAGCGGTTCGGTATGCATACGCACAAGGACCCAAGCACACGCAGCGGAGCGTGCGATGGGCTGCTCCGGGATTCCGGGAATGCCATCGGCGACATCGACGTCGAGGCGGAGGCAGGGTGGCGTCATGTCGGCGGCGGTCAGCACAATCAACAGCCCCCCCAACGGGAAACGGATAGCCGCCTAGTCGGGGACGCCATCGCTGCGAGCACGCGTCCACGCGGTCGGACCGGCGGATGATCGGGCAATATCAAAGTCGCACCTTTGTATGGAGTGGGATAGGTTCGGCGATCCCGCTCAATTAGAAACTCTCTCTTCACTCGGAGCAGACAGACCACCCGGGCCCAAAGGGGCCCCAAGGAGACTGATTATAACTAGTGGAGCCGGCTTCTTAGCACCCGCTCCGCCGCGGCCGGGCTAGACTGGCTAGTTCCGAGGCGCAAGTGTCCAACCACGGCAGCAGACCTAGCGTCGCTGTGCCCGTACCGCATCCCCGCCTCTGACAACTTTGGTGCTCGACCCGCAGAAGGCTCCACGGTCTCTCGTATTCATCCCGACGTGGCTACGGTCAGTTGCCGTGAGAGACTGGCACGTGTAGTGGTTGGGAGACGAGCCGCTCCGTCGAGGTTCACCCTCTATTGCGTAGGCCACTTATGGCCCTTCTCGCCACGCACAGAATGGCCGCTAGTCGAGACTCACAACCCAGACCGGAACTCGACCGAGAAGTTGAGCGCACCACCATAAGCCCTGGTCCCGGTCCTCCGCAGGCCCCACCTGCCAGAGGCGGCCACCGCTATCCCCTAACCTTTGGCGGCATCGCCCATGGCTTGCGTACTGCTAAAGTCGCCTGTCACTTTACCGGAGAAGCGAGCTTCACCGACGCCAGTACTCGCGATGGTTGCGACGCAAACGCCACACTAACTCTCACTTGCAGCAGCGCGTTGCGAGTAACGTGATAAGTCCATGTCTCCCCTTGCCTGAGGTCTACGTGCTTTCCACCAAGCAGTACGTGCCCGGGCTCCGAGACCGTTACCGCGAACTGGTCGCGGCTACCTTCGTAATTTGTCAACCCAACCTCAGCCTGGCTTGCTGTGGAGCCGCCTCCTTTCGGGATCGGCACTATCCACAGCTGCACAAAGTGCTCTTGGTCTGACGTCGCGTTACTGTACAGAGAAATGGAGATTGCTCCCGCTACCAGGAGTAGCGCTGCTCCTCCGAAAATACTGGAGGCCAACGAGAAGTGAAAACCCCGCGTGCGAATGGGGTTCCAACTCCATGCGGGGCGACTGTCGGCGCCCCCCCGTAGCAGGCTGATCGCGCAGCCCAGTGCGACGACCACTAGTAGATAAGTGAGCCAGGTTGTTTTGGTCAACTCGCTCAGCACGTTCAGAAGGAGCCCACCCCCGATAGCTACCGCCAGACTGGCAAGAAACGACCACATGAGCCTCTCCGACCCGGAGACGTGACGGCTCCCAGGATCTGCAGCGAGGACTAGAGACGCTCCAGGCAGAAGAAGGACTAGGGGAAGTGCCGCCGCGATTTCCGCACCCCATGCCGAGGATAGGGCGCTGAGGAGCCCGCAGCAGCACGATGCTGCCACGATGCCGACTGTCAGCTGACGGTGGCGGTTCACGACTTGCTGGTCCCACCAGTCCTGTACAGTGATCCGGCCAGTGCGTATACGGCTATAGTCCCGTCATTGAAGATCTCGCTTACGCCGGCAATGTGGTTGAACTTATCTAGATCTGCCACTGGCAGAGGTGAACGGTAGCGATCTGCTTTCGGGTCATTCGCGAAGTACGAACCGTCAGCAGGCAGTTCCTCGGACCATCGGTGATCTACAACGATAAAATCGATCTTCTCCTCCCTCACTATCTTTCGTGCTGACGCCGAGAACCTTGAAGTGAGAAAGAGCTTAGCCACCCCGGAAGGTGCGGCTTCGTGACCAACAGACGACAGAAGGTTGGAGGTCGCGAAATCCGACGCGACGCCATAATTGGGCGGAAGCTCATTCTTGGCCCACGACGCGAGCTGTTGAGTGTGCTGGTCAACAGATCTCTCCCAAGCGTCAACTCGATAGCCTCCCGGTAGGCGCGCGTAATACGCGGGCCATCCCCCAGCAACTCCGCCGACCCCGAGCAGCACAATGGCGGCCACTCCGACCCACCACGACCACCTAGCCACGACTCGCCCACTGATCCATTGCGGCCTCAACGCCCCGGGCATGCGGAACTTTGCGATTGCGAACGCCGCTGCCAGGCCGGCCGGAATCATAAAGTAGGTCGAGGCACGACCGTAGTACTCACTCCCAGAGGATCCGAGCGCCCGGAGTCCCAGGGCAATCACCAAACTGATCGACGCAAGAGCAAAGGCGGAAGAGCTGGAGAGCGTAGTTAGTCTCGCTCGCCAGATCCGCCACACACCGAGAGCGACAAGAACGAAGAGCAGCACAACCGAAGCGTATTCGAGCGCAAGATCGAACCTAGGGCCGATGGGCGGCACCGCAGCAGTGCTGATTCCATGGTGGGCTGGCGCGATCAGTGGGATCGCGGCTATAAGCCCTTGAATCGTTGGGGCGAAATAAGAAATCGTCTCGGTCGCCACTTTCAGATCCCAAAGTGCGATAAAGCCGCCTGTCAAACAAATGAGTGACGGAAGTAGCAGCCAGTCTTGGAGTCCGCGCCTGTGGCGCAGCAGTTGTGCGACCTCCAACGCCAAAAGAAAACCAAACAGGGCGTAACTGGTCACGTGGTGGCTCACGACAGTAGCGCCGGCAAAGACCGCCGCGACTCCGGCCCAACTCAGCCGAAGTCTCCAATCGCCACCCACCCTGTTCATCTTAATCACTGCAAGTAAGCACGCCACCATCAGAGGTAGAGCTAGGACCTCGTAGATGAAGTAAGAATCGAAGAACTGAAAGTGAGGCCCAGTGGAGTAGATCAAAACTCCCAAAGCAGCCACCCGAGGGCGATGCGTCACCTCTAACAGGAGATAGTAGATCCCTAGTGATAGAAGCACGTGCGCGAGTCCTACGACGATTATCCCCGACGTAAAGATCGAAAGGTGCGAAAGTGAGCTCACCGCCGTGGTCACAATCTCGATGCCGGGGTACTGCGGACTGACGAGCAGAGCTGTATTAATATGAAAGAGATGATGGGTCGCCAGGATTGACTGTGCGGTCCGTACCGTCAGAAACTCGTCCAGAAACCGGAACTCGGTCGGACTGTAGGCGACTGTGATCACATACGTCGCCGCTGGGATCAACCAAGCGATCCCCGCCCCCTCGCGTCTGCTCACCGGTCGGCGGGACACTAGGAGGGCAGCGGGGACCGCATACAGAACCCCCTGCCCAACCCAAAAGGCCGGTCCCGCCCATGTGCTGCCCGCACGGCTGGCTGCAAAGGCGAGTGCCACGATCATGACTCCGCAAGCCATGCCGAAGGCAATCACCGGCAACCGCCCATACCCGGGTCGCGCCCCGCGACCCATAAGAACGGTATCACCACCTTCGGGCCGTGCCCACGCGACCCTGGTGCGTATCGCCTCCCTGGGACGGCGCCTGCCCTTCGGCCTAGATCGGGGGCGCGCTGTCTTACGGCGACGTACTCCTCCCCGCGCGCTGCTCTGCTTCTCGCCGGGTCCGTCGCCCGTCAAAGGCGGTTCATTATGGATATCGCGGGCTGTTGTCGGTACTGTGCCCGCCTACCAAACGATGTGCTCCAAGCCGCGCGAGTGCCATGGTAATACTCTGCACATACCGGCCCTTGAGCACGCCCTAATACATCGCGACCTGGCAGGTGGGTACTCCACGCCGGGAAGCATAGCGCGGTAACTGCCCACTACGAATCCCGGTTCCGCCGACGAGCCCGTGCTTGCTCTCCTAACGGTCCGGTGATCAGCGGAACAGAACTGATCCGTGCCAGAGTCGCCTGATTAGTCAGGGATATGGCACACGCGATGGGGAGGAGAGTACTCAAATCAGTTCACGGCAGTTATGTCCGTGTACGCCCGAACGCTCGTTCGCTCGCTGCCTACGGTGTACGCAGAGAAGGCCCGATTAAGCTCCTCGGACAAATGGCTCAACTCGTGCCATTGGCAGATCGGTGATCGCCATCGCTAGCTAGAGACGTCACCTGCCGTCTTGTTTCGCTCCAATTCATCCGCAACCGTCCAGTCACTGGGTCCCTCGTTAGACGCTGGCAGTCACTTCAGGTCGCAACCGATTACCCTGTTCGTATGCTGTCAGACTCACTCCGCTTTGTCGCACGGAGCGCTGCGAGCCTCTATGTGACGACCATTGTCACCAGCGTACTGGGCTTCGCGTTCTGGTCGCTAGCCGCACACCGGCTGCCCGCCGCCCAGGTCGGCGATGCCTCGGCTGTCGTCTCTCTGATGCAGCTATTGGCGATGATCTGCGTTCTTGGGCTCAACACCTTGATCATTAGCGAGGTCAGCGCTCATCCCCAGCAAAGCTCAACACTAGTAGCCACCGCAGGGCTGACGGCATTCCTGTCCGGCGCAGTCGGGGCTCTCGTCACGGCGCTTGTCTTGCGGGCCACCTCGGCCGTCTATATGGCGATCTTCGCGACGATCTGGGCACTGCCAGTGTTCATCGTGGGTGTCGCGGCCACCGCTGTCACGCTGGTGGTCGACGATGCATGTGTGGCGGTGCGGCGCCCCTCCATGCAAGTGGCCAGGAATACGGTCTTTGCCGGTTTGAAATTGGCACTCATTCCAGTGGGTGCCCTCGTGCTGGCCGGAACAAACGGGCTCCAGCTGCTTGCGCCCTGGGTCTTCGCCACTCTAATCTCATTTTGGTTTGTTCGCCGCCTTGTCAGACGTCCAGGCGGGGGAGTCAAGGTTGATCTGTCGCTTATCCGCAGTCACGGCCAACTGGCGCTCCGCCATCACTGGTTGAACGTATCAGTTCAGGCACCCAGGTATGCAGTGGTGGCAGTCGCGGCGATTGTAATCGGAGCTCGGCTGACGGCGGCGTTCTATGCGGCGCTACTTATGATTGGCTTTATCACCATCATACCCGTGCTGCTCGGAACCGTCCTCTTCTCCATCACCGCCGGCGACCAAATCGCTTTGAGAGCGCAGGTCCGCTTCACTCTCACCGTCAGCGCACTACTCGCAATTGCCGCTGCTCCGGGCGTCTACTTTCTCTCGGGATTCGCGCTCTCGCTCTTCAGTCCAGCGGATCTGACTGCTCGTACGGCGATGTGGATTCTTGGCCTGATGATCGGGCCCTTCGCTATTAAGTCCCACTACGTTGTAGTCGCCCGAGTCAAGGGCCAGATGAGTCGGGCGGCGCGACTTACGACAGCCTGCGCGGCTCTCGAGGTTGCCGCCGCCACGGTTGGGGGTTGGTTGGGCGGCATCACCGGGATGACCCTGGGTTGGCTCTTCGCGGTGTGCGTGGAAGCCGCGCTCTTCGGACCCACCGTATACCGCGCCGCCACCCTACCGCTCCAACCCGCGACGGCGACAAGCAATCCCTAGCCGGTCATGACCTCGGCACTCCGGGAGCTCTCCGGTACCCCTGGTACCTCGATCGTGCCCGCAAGAGGTGGGGCACCGCCGACGTTCTCAGCGAACATCGGATCAGAGAGCTGAAGAGGTTGGGTCCCTCGTGGAGCCCATCTTTCCGGCGATAGCAGCCGGTAGCGGACCAAGGTCACCAGCATGCTGCCTCCATCGCGCCAAGTAATCTTCTTACCCTCGGGCACGCCGCGGCCTATGTACGACACCGGTACCTCATGAATCACATAGCCGTGCCGCAAGACCTTAGCGGTGATCTCCGGGTCGAAGTTAAAGCGCTCCGCCTCGATGCTTATACGGTCAAACACGCGGCAGTCAAAAAGCTTGTAACAGGTGTTCATATCTGAGACCGTCGTCGAGTAGAGCAGGCTCGTGGCAAGAGAAAGGAAGCGGTTCCCAAACCAGTGCAGTCGGGTCATGTTTTGGCAGTCACCGGCAAAGCGGCTACCGAAGACCACCTTCGCTTTCCCGGTGAGAATGGGTTCGAGAAGTACCGGCCAGTCCGATGGATCGTATTCTAGATCAGCATCTTGGATCAGCACCAAATCGCCGGTCGCGGCCGCGAGCCCGGTGCGGACCGCCGCTCCTTTGCCGCGGTTGGTCGGGTGGCGTAACACACGCACCGTCGAGTCAGCCAAGGCGTCAAGCACTTGATCCGTTCCGTCAGTAGAAGCGTCATCGACTATCACGATGTCTAGACCAAGGGGAATCTCCACAGCCCGCATCCGTCGAATGATCTCAGCCACCGTGGCCTTCTCATTGAAGACAGGCACAATTACGGACAAAGTCGCGTATGCACGCGCCTCCTCCGCGTTGCGCGGCGTCGCCTCCCTAGCCGGCCTCTGAAGCGTAACGCTCATCGGGTTCCTACCATCAGCTGACCCCACGAGGGGATGGTTGATGAAGACCGCTCCGGGTCCCCGAAAGTGCTATCGCTGGCTGCCCAGGCCCGCGTTCTCCTTCTGTACAGAATTGTGATGGGGGTTCACGGAACTGTCAAGGAGATTGACGTTTCCGTTACACCTCAGTCGCGGCTCCTCGCCGTCCAAGATTGGACTTCAAATCAAGCCGCCACAGCGACTTCTGAAGGGAGTTTCCCAGCATCGACTGTGGTGCCGGGCACGCGTCCCGACGATGCGACCTGATCGGCGCGGGCTGAGGCTATCTCCCCATCACGCCGCACCGGGGGCCCAGGGCGCGCGAGGACAGCGCCGGCGCATCCGAGGCCCGACCGGAAGGCACGACCGTGCAGTCATCTGGGAGTGGTCACCGGAATCAGGGCGTCGCTCAGTTAGCTGGTCGAGTCGTCCTCTCGCCAGTCCCAGACGTCATGCCACAGTAAGGCGGAAATGAGTCCGCTGAAGAGGGCACTTCGAGCTCACTGCCCTCCACAGCCACTGCCGCGGCATAGCCGGTGCCGGCGTCAAAGCCGCTAACCGACCATGGTGTTTGCGGTACCGGCGGGCTCTCGTTGCCAGCTGCGGTCAGGGCCGCGGAGTCCCCCGTCTCCGTCTCGTAGGTGAGCTTGGCGCCGCCCCAGCCCACGCCGATTCCCTTCAGATAGGCTTCCTTTCGTGTCCACAGCGCGAAGAAGGTGTCGACCCTCAGGCCACTCGCCGGCCAATACAGGGCTTGGCGCTCGGCCTCCGAGAAGATTTCACCAGCCACCGCGTCGATGGGGAAGTCATCCTGAACCTGCTCGACGTCGACGCCTACCTCACGGTTGCGCGCAAGGGCGAAGACGACTAGTCCCGCCGAGTGCGACAGGTTGAAATGGAGCCAGGGCACAAAAGGACGCCCAAGCCGCGGCTTACCAGTTGGGCTCGTCGCGAAGACTAGCTCCGATGGGCTGATGTTCAGGTAGCCAGCCAACAGCGTCCTCAGCCACCCCCGAGCCGCAATGAACCTGGCGCGGTCTATCTCGCAACGAAAGCGGTTGGCTCGCTCCCTCTCCTCTGATGACAGTGTCCGCGCTAGCCGGTCCAGAGGGCCGGCAGTGAGGTCCAGTGGAGCCTTCCACAGGTCGACCTGTCCCGGACCGAGCAGCAAACGACTGGGCACGTCAAGCTGCCCCAGAGGACGGATCGGTCTGACCGTGTCGCAGACTGGCGCCAAGGCTCTCTGCCAGAATCCGCTGGCTTGATTCAGTCACAAGTGAAAAGTGACTGCCCAAGCTCGCATGGACCTTGATCGAGCCACGATGGAAGTTCTCCCATCCCAGCGTGGGGCTTCCCGATTCCTCCACGTTGTCGGCGCTAGTGAACAGATCCATCGGTGCAGAGTGCCCAACCGGAGCATAGTTGGCTCCCAGAACCGAGGCTCCCCGGTAGTCGAAGTCGTAGCCCAAGGCGAGGGGCGACACCCAGCGGAGGCGCACCAACGGCTTCCGGGCCCATCGCCAGGCCATGCTCTTTGCCACCAACGCGGCGCGCTTCGGCCCGAGCTGTCGCAACCTGCCGATAAATCCGCCGAGGGTGTGCGGCCATAACGCGCCCTGGTATCCCGCCCGGCCAACCGCGGCGTCGACGATTCCCAGCCAGGCTACCTCCTCACCCTGCTCCTGGAGCCGGCCGGCTATCTCATAGGCGAGCAGACCGCCTAGTGAGAAGCCAGCTAAGAGATAAGGCCCGAATGGTTGAGTGGCGCGAATCGACGCGACCATGGGCTCCGCCAGATCCTCGATCCCACGCGCTGGGTCAAAGTGACGAGCCACTCGATCAGGGAGCAAACCGACCACCCGCTGCTCAGAGTCGAGCAGGTTCACAAGATGTCTCAAACTGAGCAGCGCCGCCTCGTCCGGGTGGACAAAGAACAGGACTGGAGCAGAGCCACCGGATTGGACCGGGACCAGGGGCCCGTTATCAGTCTGGTCGATGCTCGAAGCTTCGACGACAGACGCCATCCCGGCTACCGACGACCCGCCCTGGAAGATCGAGGCCAGGGGGACCTTCACCCCTACTGTGCTCTCGATCTCTCGCAACAAGCGCACCGCCTGTAGCGAGTGGCCCCCTAGGTCGAAGAAGTCATCTCGGATTCCGACCTGCTTCAGCCCCAACACCTGACCGAAGATCTCCGCCAACCGCAACTCCAGCGTGGAGCGCGGAGCAACGTACTCGCTTCCCTGGTAGTCGCGGTACTCGGGATTCGGCAGCGCCTTACGGTCGACTTTTCCGTTGGCGTCGAGCGGCAGAGCCTCAAGCTCCACGAAGGCTGACGGCACCATGTAGCTCGGGAGACTAGCCTTCAGGAGAGAGCGCAACTCAACCGCCGCAGGCGGCTGCTCGCCCCCGCGACCCACAACGTACGCGACCAGCAACGGATCGCCATGGGTGTCCTTCTGCACAAGCACCACCGCCTGCCGAACAGCGGGATGGGACAGGATTGCAGCCTCGACTTCGCCCGGTTCGATGCGGAACCCACGAACCTTGATCTGAAAGTCGCTGCGGCCGACGTAGTCTAGATCGCCGCTCGGACGAAGACGCACCAGATCGCCTGTCCGGTAGAGTCGGCCCCCAGAAGTGCCAAACGGATCGGGTACGAAGCGCTGCGCCGTGAGCTCCGGGCGGTTGAGGTAGCCGCGAGTAACCCCGGCTCCACCAACGTAGAGTTCGCCCACCACTCCGAGCGGGACCAGTTGCAAGGGTTGGCGGTCGCGATCACAGACGTAGGCGCTTAGGTCCGGAATGGGTCGACCGATGCGGCTCACGGGCAGGGATACGTCCGACCCAGAGATCGGCTGGTAGGTCACGTGGACCGTTGTCTCAGTGATCCCGTACATGTTCACCAGCCGCGGCTGCTCTTCTCCGTGGCGCCTGAACCATGGCTCCAGCATGCGAAAGTCGAGCGCCTCTCCACCGAAGATCACGAGCCGAAGGGCCAGGTCACTCTCTGAGGCCGCCCTCGCATCCGCCTGGATCAGCTCGGCAAACGCGGATGGGGTCTGGTTTAGCACCGTCACCATCTCGCTCGAGAGCAAGGCCCGGAAGTCCTCAGGCGAGCGGGCCACGTCCTGGGGAACGACCACCAGGCGGCCTCCATGCAGGAGGGCGCCCCACAGCTCCCACACCGAAAAGTCGAAGGCGTAGGAATGGAACAGCGTCCAGACGTCGTCCTCAGAGGGATGGAACCACCGACGAGTGGCGGTGAAGAGCCGTACCACGTTGCGGTGCTCGACCTGCACTCCCTTGGGTCGGCCCGTGGATCCGGACGTGTAGATGACATAGGCCAGGTCGGAGGGACGACTAGTAGCCGGCACGTGGTCGCTTGAATAGGTCTCCACTGCAGAGACTGCACGCTCTAGCACTATCACCCGAGGTACGCGCTCGGGTAGGCCTGCCACGAGCCGCTCCTGGGTCAGGACCAGAGGTATACCTGAGTCCTCGAACATGAAGTTAATTCGCTCGGCAGGGCACTCGGGATCGATGGGTACGTATGCGGCTCCTGCCTTGAGGACCGCAAGGATCGCGAGCACTAGCTCTGGTGAGCGTTCGAGCCAGAGCGCGACCAATGTCTCGCGACCCACTCCCTGACCCTGCAAGTAGCGAGCAAGTCGATTAGAGCGCTCGTTCAGGTCGCGGTAGCTGAGCCGCACGCTACCGGACGACAAGGCGATCGCGTCTGGTGTCCGCTTAGCCTGATCTGAAAAGAGCTCGTGCAGACACGCATCAGCAGGGGCGGCGGTCGCATCGTTGCGCGCGAAGCGATACAGCAACTTCCGCTCTTCCGACGGGATTATCTCCAACCGCCCAATCTGACAGTCGGGGTCGCGCACAACGCCATCGATGAGGACGCGAAATCGCTCCAACAGTCGCTGCACGCTCTCGGGATCGAAGATGTCGGCATTCGCTTCCAGCCGCGCTTCGAGATCATCGCCGTCAGGCAGGAATTCCAGCGTCAGGTCGAATTTAGAAGAGCCGTGGTCGATATCAAGCCGGCGGACGGTCGTCCCCTCCAGCCTCAAGGTAGAGACCCACGCCTCTTGAAGTACGAGCATCGCCTGAAACAGCGGGCTGCGGGCGAGGTTGCGCTCCGGTTGCACCGCCTCCACCACCTTCTCGAAGGGCACATCTTGGGAGTCGTAGGCAGCCAGAGCGGTTTCGCGGACCCGGCGCAGCACTTCGCGAAAGGTTGGCTCACCCGAAAGATCGCACCGAAGTGCGATGGTATTCACAAAAAAACCAATGAGCGGCTCTAGTTCTGACCTTGGTCGGGTCGCGATCGGAGAGCCGATCACGAGGTCCTCTTGGCCCGACAGCCGGGCCAACAGCGCGCTGAACGCTGCCAGCAGCACCATGTAAAGGGTCGCTCCCTCAGTCTCCGCGATCTGTTCCAGTCCGGCGACTACTCCCGACGGGATCCCTAGCCGCGCTCGGCAGCCTCGATAGCTCATCCGAGCGGGCCGAGGGCGGTCAGTTGGCAGATCCAGCGGCTTCACCCCGGAGAGCTGTCCGCGCCAATACCGGAGCTGCTGCTTGAGTTCAGGATCGTCCATCCAATCGCGCTGCCAGGCGGCGAAGTCCGCATATTGCGCCCGGAGCTCTGGCAGACTCGGGTCCGCCCTCTGCCGCAATGCGCTATAGGTGGAAGATAGCTCGCTGCCCAGCATCCCCAATGACCAGCCGTCGACGACCGCGTGGTGCATCGTCAGGATCAGGATGTGCCGATTGGGAGCGATGCAGAAGACCGTCGCGCGAATAAGAGGGGGGCGACTGAGATCAAACGGTTTCCGTGCTTCCTCAGTAAGCAGTTGACCCAGCTCTGGATCTGTCGTCTCGCGCTTCGTGAGCGGCAGCTGGACCGCTCTGACAACAGACTGGTACAACGCGCCATTCTTTGTGACTAGTCCTGTGCGCAGCACTTCGTGGCGATGTACGAGGATGTTCAGCGCCCGCTCGAGCTGCGGCAGATCTAACTCACCTGCGATCTCGAACGCTGCGGAGACGTTGTAGGCCCGAGAAGCCTCAGCGTCGAGCTCTGCGAGAAACCACAGGCGCTCTTGCCCAAAAGAGCACGGCAGCTCAAGGATCTCTGCTTCTGGCCGATCCAACAGTCGGATTGGCGGCGTACTAACTGCCTCACCGCCGCCTGCGGTCTCCAGCTCCGAGGCGATACTGGCCACGGTTCGGTGCTCGAAGAAAAAGCGGAGCGGGACCGTGCGGCCGGTCAGCTCACCAAGTCTGACAACCACTCGAGCCGCCAACAGTGAGTGTCCGCCCAGTTCGAAGAAGTCATCTTCGACACCGACTCGCTCGACCCCCAACGTATTTGCGAAGATGTCGGCTAGGCGCACCTCCAGTGCGGTGCGTGGGGCTATGTATTCGTCGCTGTGATGGCTGGGCGTTGGAAGGGCTCTGCGGTCAACCTTGCCGCTGCTCGTGAGGGGAATCTCGTCGAGCACCACGAAGTTCGAGGGCGTCATGGCTGGCACCAGCCATCTGGCCAGATGCTCTCGAAGCTCTGCCGGTGTCGGAGGTGCGCCAGCCTTGTGGGGCACGATGTAGGCTACCAACGCCGCGTTCCCGTTGGAGTCATCCCGTACGGCTACGACCGTCTGACGCAAAGCTGGATGGGTCAGCAGCGCCGCCTCGACTTCCCCAAGCTCGATGCGATGGCCACGTACCTTGACTTGTTCATCCGTCCGGCCCAGGTACTCGATGTTCCCGTCCGGCCGGAGCCGCGCTTGGTCTCCGGTGCGGTATATCCGCTCGCCAGATCGAAAGGGGCTCTCCACAAAGCGGTCGTCGGTCAGGTCTGGACGCTTCAGATAGCCCCGAGCGAGCCCAGCCCCACCAATGTACAACTCGCCAGTGACCCCGGGAAGGGTCGGCATGAGTTGCTCATCGAGAACGTAAACCTGGGTATTGGCGATTGGCCTACCAATCGGAATCACTTCATCGCCCGGAGAACAGCGCCAGAAGGTTGAAATCACAGTGGCCTCGGTCGGACCATACATGTTGAGAACCACCACGTTTTCGCCCAGTTGCTCAAAGAGCCTCCTTACCAACGCCACCGTCAAGACCTCACCACCGATGGCCACGAGTCGCAACGCGCTCCACTCGCGTACTGCCCCAGTATCGACCAGCAGCTGCAAGACTGAGGGAGCGAAGCTCACCAGGGTGATCCGCTCGTCGCGAATCGCCGCTGAGACCTGTCGCGGATCAAGCTGCGCGCCGGGACGCAGCATCACGACAGTAGCACCACAAATGAGCGGACAGAAGACTTCCCAAACCGACACATCAAAACTCAGCGGGGCTTTCTGCAGAACTCGGTCACCCGGGCCAAATCCAAATGCCTCAACCCGCCAGGTCAGATGGTTCACAATCGCGCGATGCTCAACCATTACCCCCTTAGGCTTACCGGTCGAGCCTGAGGTGTATAGAACGTAGGCGAGGTCGTTGGGCTCCGCAATCTGGCCGCTGAGCGGCGCTGATGCGAGTAAAACTGCTCGATCTCGGTCGAAAACGATCGGCGGAACGCCCGTCTCCGGCAGAGAGCCTCGGAGCCGATCGCTAGTAACAATCACAAGTGGTTGTGCCTCGTCGATCATTGCCGCGAGTCGCTCGGGTGGATGCTCCGAATCGAGAGGCAGGTATGCGCCCCCAGCCTTCAGGATCGCTAATAGAGCCACCACCATTTCTATTGATCGATCCATGCAAATTCCGACCAGCTTGTCGGGGCCAACCCCGGTTTGTCGAAGGTACTGGCCGAATCGGCTGGCCTGGTCATCCAGCTCTCGGTACGTGATCTGATTGGACCCTGAGACGACCGCAACTTCCTGCGGAGTGCGCTCAGCTTGAGCCGTCACCAGCTCGTGCAAGCAAGTGTCCCGGGGAAATTCAGCCTCGGTGTCATTCCATGCAGCCAGTTCCTGGCGCAGTCCAGTTGAGACCAAGATGCCAACTTCTGAGAGCAGCGCATCACCGCCGCCTGGCATCGGGGTCAGGCGAGGATCTGCCTGGCGCATTTATGGGCTTCTTCGAACGACCATCGGCGACTGCCAGGTGAGGGAATACAGTTGGTGAAGTACCTCGTACCCTCGGTGATGGCACCAAACAGCCAGAGGCGCTCTTGTACTCGGCCCTCCGCGTCAATGGGATGCGAGTCCCGAGTCAGTTCGACTCCGGCGGCGAGCTCGCCTCCTCGCTGCAACTGACACAGTCGTCCCTGTCGATTGAGGTTCTCGATTAATGGTGAAGCGGACCGGCGAACCTCAGGGGACTCAAGATAGCCGCGAACTGCAACGTCCACGTGTTCGGAGTGCGCATGTCGAAGTTGAGTAGACCGAATCTCGGCGCCACCACTCCCATCGAGATCGATCTGCGGCGATGGGCCGTAGGGAAAGGTAACCACCCCCGCCTCCACGAGAGCCAGTAACTGGCGAGCCCGAACTGCCGGCGGACCAGCGACCAAGCGGGTAATCTGCTTGCTGACGCCAGGGAAGAAGGCCTGGTGGGACTCGGCGTCCAAGCCTCCGAATTCGACGGCCCTTCGTATGGGATCGCGCAAGAAGCGCAGGACCTCGTAAGCCATTTTGACGGGGCTGGTTCCACCGGGTCGCTCAGCTTCCTTCAGATCTTGAGCTACAAGTCCACGGACGAAGTCGTGGTAGTCGCGAGATGAGAACAGCCCGACGCTGGTATCCGGATAGAAGTGGTCTCGTGGGTCGAACACACCGAAGCGTCCTGTCAGCCTTTGCACGCACTCTGGGAACACACCCCACTCCCACGCGCTAGCTAGCATCTTCCGGACCCGGGTGGCACCTTCAGGGCCGTCGCGCAGGAGGGTGGCCTGCGCGTAGTACTGCACTGTCATCTCGCCCAGCAGGAGTGGAAAGAGATCTCTCTGCCAATTGAGTTGACCTCCGGCATCGGCTGCAGTCGAGGCCTCCCTCAGAGACGCGATGGTCACCTCGGTCCAAATTGCAGGCTTAAAGGTGGTAGTAACGTTCCTCATCCCCACCGCCTTCGCACAGTAGGGCAGCCCAGACCGCGACAAAAGACGGATCGACGGCTCACGTCCACTAGCTCTGTAGTTGAGGCCGCCGGGCCCTGAAGTGAACTGCCCTCCACGCCCAACGGTGAGCGCCGAGAGCACGTCAGTGGCCACCAAGCCCATACCGGACACGGCAACTGTGGCGTTTGCTGGAAGATCGAAGTTGGGACTAACGACCATTTCCGGGGGCACCATAGTCCGCCCCTGCGAGGCGGCCTCGCGGTTGGGCGTATGACCAGTCGTGATGACAACCTGATCAACTTCTAGCTGATGCCCGGACGCCAGAGGTACCTGCTCGCGACCACTTGCGGCTGCCCGGACGTCAGTCGCCGTATCCCGGTGATGAATGATCGAAACTCCGCTTGGTACCGAATCGAGCAGCGCCCGATAGAACCACTGGAGGTACCTGCCCGCGTCACGGCGTGGGAGGAAGTCGTGCTCAGTTACAGGGGTACCCCCCGCGTCTACTTCACATACCCCCGCGTTCCAGGAATAACCCCTATCGCGTGCCCACTGGTACAGGCCCAACTGGTACGGAAGCTCTCCCTCCGCCGGTTCTCCTGGATATAGCGATATCTGCCCGCAAGGCGTATTCATGAGCAAGTAGCCGGGCAGGCTCACCGAATACACGCCGGCACCAGGGTCGCCCGGCTCCACGACGTGAACCACCACCTGATTCGAAGCGCTCGATCCTGAACGACAAATCGACAGCAATTCCTCGAGTACCGCGAGCCCCCATGCTCCCATGCCTACTATCGCGATCTCCAGGGGCCGCGTCTGATCCCGCTCCGCCGCCACCCTTGACAGCTTGATACGCATCCGCGGGTGCTCAGCCACCGACTGGCGCGCCACTTAGACTCCCTTCCGCAGGGTCGCAGCCCCGACCGCTCCTGCGCCTCTCGTAGGCGCAGGCACATTGCCCTTACCGACTGCCCCCGAGGAGTTGGCTCCCTGCTGACTTGCTGCCAGAGCCTGGTCAATGTCAGCCAAGATGTCATCGATGTGTTCCAATCCCACCGACAGTCGGATCGCCTCTGGGCGCACCCCGGCTCGTGCGTGCTCCTCCGCCGAGAGCTGTCGATGCGTGGTCGACGCCGGGTGGCTCACTAGAGACTTGGTATCGCCAAGGTTCACCAGGCGCTTGAAGAGCTGCACGGAGTCGAAGAAGGTCAAGGCGGCCTGGTAGCCGCCCAGGATGCCAAAGGTCAGCATGGAGATGGGATGATCGCCCATGTACCGCAGCTGAAGGCTGTGAGAGGGATGATCTGGAAAGTCGGAGAAGCTGACCCACGTCACGCGAGGGTCGCCTGCAAGATAGGCTGCCACCTGCCGCGCATTGCGCTCGTGTCGCTCTAATCGGACTGGAAGCGTCTCCAGTCCTTGGAGCAACAGAAACGCATTGAAGGGTGAGAGACTCGCTCCAAAATTGCGCAGACCAATGGTGCGGCACCGAACGATAAACGCCTTCTCCGCGAACCGCTCCGTATAAACGACTCCATGGAAGCAGGGCTCCGGACTATTGAAGAGCGGGAAGCGCTCGGGGTAGTCTGCCCAAGGAAACGAACCACCGTCAATTACCGCTCCGCCCAAAGTGGTGCCGTGCCCACCGATCCACTTTGTCAGCGACTCGACCACGATATCTGCGCCGTACCGGATTGGTTTGAGCAACACTGGAGTCGCGACGGTATTGTCGACAATGAGTGGCACCTCGTGGGTTCGCGCCACAGCCGAGAGTCCATCAAGGTCCGCGATGTTTCCCGCCGGGTTACCGATGCTCTCGCAGAACACGGCAACGGTTCGGTCGTCTATCAACGGCTCGATGGCCCCGGGCGATCCGCTTTCCGCCAGTTTCACCTCTATCCCGTAGCGGGGAAGTAGGTGAGCGAACAGGGTGTAAGTTGCTCCGTAAAGATTCGGAGAGCTGACGATGTTGTTTCCGGCACTGGCGACCGTCAAGATAGCCTGAGTCACCGCGGCCATGCCTGATCCGAACGTTACCGCGCCGACCCCTCCCTCCAGTTCAGTGAGCCTAGCCTCTAGAACAGCATTTGTCGGATTGTTGATGCGGTTGTAATGGAACCCTGGGATATCGAGATCGAATATGCCGGCTGCGTGGTCAGCATCTATGAAGTCATGCGCCACCGTTTGGTATATCGGGACCGCCACGGCGCGTGAGGAGTCAGCGGTATAACCGCCATGGATCGCGACGGTTTCGTCTCGCATCGGCCGCGCAGGCAGCTGGCGCTGGCGGCCATCGGCTCCCTTCACGCCGATGCTCCTGCACGTTCACCCGTTCGCGCATAAACTCGCTCAGCGACCGACTGCACCCAGTTCTGGTACAGGCGCCTGGACGGATCGGCCCAAGTGTCAGGGCAGTGCGCGGACAGTCGCTCAAACGGAAAGTCCTGTGCGTACTCTGGCTTAGCGGCGCCACGGGTGGCTCGGTCGAGTGGATCCACGATCGTTCCACCTGACTCGTCAAAGTAACCAGTGGGGGGGCTGGGGGGGATCGCCAGGGTGCCCCGACGAAAGCGTCGGAGGTCTCGACGGTACTCCCGCAGCAGCGTCAGGCGACCATACTCTGGATGACCCTGATAGAGGACCAGGAGGCAGTCCCCTATTGTTTTGGTCACGGCGCTCCACTCTGACTCCGTGGTCAGGAGCGCGTTATATCCACGGCTAAGGAGTTTGTCCAGATCCACAGTGTTTTGATGAGAGTGAGGGACCATGAAATGCCCTGGCAAGCCTCTCGAGAGCGAGTTGTTTGCCGACGTGCGGTTGGTCACGACACCGAAACACTTCGTGGGTAGACGGTACCGGTCGACACCGTCCAGCAAGAGTGCGGCAACGTGTGCCGCCAAGCACGAGAGAACCGTGGACACCGTGTTGTCCAGCGCCCACGCGATAACCTGGGAGAGTGGCTCCCAGGAAGGCTCATCTACGAGCCGTTCGGTCGTCGGCTCGGTGCCACTGACTACGAGCGCGTCCATGCAGGTATCGAACAGCCCTTCCAGCGGTCGGTAGCTGTGCGCAAGTTCGTCGGGCACCGTGAGCGCGAGATCCCGAGTGGGCAGCCAGAAGCGGTGAATACGCAGATGAATCGCTGGAGACGAATCCATCACCAGATGCGTGAACTGGGCATCAGTTTCCGCAAAGGCGGCTTCGGGCATGATGTTCAGGAGCCCGATATCTAGGATCGGCCGCTCGTCTCGAGTTGTGCTCTTCTGGGGTACCTGGGGTATTGCGGAGGCGTCCGGCCCCGATGTCACGACGCGGCGTGATCCCCGGCTAGGTCCGTCTGTCGCCGAGGAGCTGCGCTCGGCTGCTCCGATGCTGAGTTTGGATCCCGGCATGCCAACCAAGCCACTGGCTTGATCAGTGGCCGTGACTTTGCTCACTGGCGGCCTTCCTGGGCGAGTGACAGGGAAGGGGGAGCCACCACGCCATCGCTGAGCACGACACCTCGGCGATCCGGGGCGCGGAATCCTATGGGCGGGAAGGCGCTCGCCACCCAGGCCAGGACCTTGCGCCCCCGCAGTCCCCTCCCCCACGAGGCGGTATCCAAGCCCACGTCTCCTTCCGGCGTGTATGGCGAGTCCGAGTCAAATGGGGGTCTCGACCCCTCCGAGCCCTGCCCGCGGTTTATTGAACCATCTTTGTAATCACCTGGTGTGGATGTGGCCACACCACCGTTACCGACCGTGACCAGTTCGCTACAAAAAAGTCAGTTCAGACGGGTCCGCGAACTCGGGCAGCGGCCCGATATGGGGGCACGTCCGACCTGGACAGGAACGTGCTGGGTCCGAGGAGTCCTACGGAGCTGGCACCCAGATAGGAGGCATGCCTACCGAAACGACCACCAGAGCCAACCCGGGCTCGTTTGTCGCTGGCGGCCGAGAGCGCCTCAGCTCAGGCTAAGCGGCTCCCACTATCTCCGTGGCCCGAGGTCGAAAGTTGTCTCGGACGGAGTAGGGCGGGAATTCACGCACCATCATGTCCGTCCCGCGATCGCGGCGCCATCTGCTACTAGTCGCCGCCGGTCGCGCCGGCGGGCTGTGACCTTGGCGAGAAGGTAACGCATCGGACCCTCGACTAACCCACGGCGGTTCGCCCAGC
Organism: Candidatus Dormiibacterota bacterium; assembly: GCA_049583555.1. Taxonomy (GTDB): domain Bacteria; phylum Chloroflexota; class Dormibacteria; order Aeolococcales; family Bog-877; genus Bog-877. The sequence goes on from JBAUWA010000117.1 coordinate 34,249, forward strand.
GGAGGTCCTCGGGGAAGTCGCGAGGTAGCTCACCGCTTCGGAGGCTTGCTGGTCCAATCGCCTCTTGGAGAAAAGCTGGACCCAGGCGGATGAGGCCAGCCGCGTGGCTGGGCTGGGAAAGCAACAGGCTGGTGTAGAAAGCGGTCAGCCCGGCACCGTAGCCAAGCATCTGCCGACGCAAGTCAGCGTGTCTGTCACGATGAAAGTGATGCGTTACGGCTGATGGCTGGTATACCACCGTCCTCCCTGAAAGGAGCAATTCGGTCAAGGCCCTGGTGTCTTCCGCAGCCAGGCTCGCCGTTCCGGCCCCAAGTGCGGCGTCGAAACCGTTGATGTCTGTGAGCGCGTCCCGCCTGAACGCCATGTTTCCTCCCGCTCCAAACGGTGGCAAAGGGAAAAGTGGGCTCTGAATAGAAGTAGTCCTCGTCGAGAATGCGGCGGGAGCAAACCCTCGATGCTTGTGGAACCCCCCGTACTGCTCAAAGCGGACCTGCGCCGGGGTTCTGAGCTCTGCTGGAAGCATGATCCCCGAAACCGCCCCCGCCCCGGGATACTCGTAGAAACCCTTTACCAGCTCAACCAGCCAAAAGCGATCTGCTATCTCATCGTCATCGATCCAAGCAATGAGCTCGTCGCTGGCTACCTGGATAGCATGGTTGCGAGCCCAGGCAAGCCCTACCTTCGGCTCGACGACGTACTTGAGAGCGATATGCGGTGACGCGAACCGCATCGCCACCTGGTGTGACTCATCTGTTAACGGTGCGTTGTCGACCACGAGAATCGAAAAGGTTGGATATTCCTGCGCCGCAAGGCTCTTCAGGCACCGCGCCAGACTGGCAGGCCTCGCCCGTGTGCACACAACGACCGTCACCGCCGGTGCCCTGGCAATCACCTGCTGGCGTGCTGACAGAAATGGCGACTCCCGCGTACCGTCGAGTGGCTTCCCCGCATCCTTGGGAGGCCAGGTTGCCCCGACTTCTTCTGCTCCCCGACGGAGTTCAGCACCTAGTGCTTCCGTCAGCCCGGCAACTAATTGGCCTCGCTTGAGCCCGTCCTGCGGTACGGTCATCATGACGATACCGAGCGGTTTGGTATGCATTCGGACCAGGATCCATGCACACCGCGCGGGCTCGGCCTCCGAGCTCGCCAAGGCTTGCGGAATCCCACGGGCGACGTCGATTTCCACAACCAGACAAGGGGCCTTGAGGTTGGCGACGTCTATCACCGTGCCAGGAACGTTATCCTGATCAAAGGCTGCGCTCACCGCCTGACCCGAGGCCCTCTTGAGCCAATGACTCTAAGCCCACCCCCCAGTCGGCGCGCGGGGACAGAGCCGCAGGCAGAGTGCGCGCCATCAAGTGCGGGCGGCTTCACAGCGAGTGCTGCAGTCCCGTACGCTAGCACCGTGCGCACCACCCGGCGTAAAAGCGATGGAGAGCCACGGATGTCGTTAAATCTCCTCAATAGCGCCGGAAGCGCCCGGAAGTATAGCAACGCACAATGGAGAAGGGACCTACCTTCGATTATCCGCTTGTTCGTACCTGTATCAACCTCCAGCGAGCCCACCCCGAGTCTTGGGGCCGGTGGCGAGGCTCGGCCGCGCAGACTGGACTTCAATCTGCCCACTGGGGGGGAAAGGAGCGCACTCCGTGCAGCCCTAGGCTTCGTTGCGCGCCACTGGGCGGCAAGTGCGGCCCCGACCCACCTCGACTGCGGGGGCCCAGCGCAGCCCGCGCGGACCGCAAGCGTCCTGGTTCTGCAGCAGCTCCCAAGTCCGCAACGCCCGTTGAAGTCACTCCCCCAAGGCATTGATGGCGAGGTACAAGCGTTCGCACTTGTGAGACCACAAAGAGGTTCCACTCACACGGATGACTCTCAGATCCGAGTCGTCAGCCATCGTCGGCTCATATCTTCTCACGCCGGTCGCGACCCCCTGGGAATGACGACGAGGACCAAATAGGGAAACCCTGTGAAGATCGCTTCGCGTGCCAGAAGCTCGTGCTCTAGCTTCAGTCGCACCAGGGCCGCGGCCGGATGAGCTTTCACTATCCAAACCACGGCGAGGACTCGGACGCCGGCGCGACGTCTTCCGGCAGCCTGGCAGTTACCTCTCCGCCAACGGTGACTCTCGTTGTTCCGGTCCATTCAGAGAAGCGCTGGGACGTCTTCCTCGAAGCCATGCGCGCTCTTGGACATCAGGAGCCCGCTCCTGCGACGACCGTCGTAGCGGTCGACCACAACATTCCCCTACTTCGGCGAGTCGCTACAGAGTTCCCTAACGTAAACGTAGTTGAGAATTGCTTTGCTCGAGGCGCTTCTGGCACTCGCAACGCTGGGGCGCTCGAGGCCGAGACATCTCTACTAGTCTTCGTGGACAGTGACATCATCGTCCACAACGGGTGGCTGGGCCTCCTATTGGAGCCATTTGCAGACCCGAGCGTCGTGGGTGCAGGCGGCTTCGTGGCTCCTCGATGGCCCACCACCGAGCCGGCGTGGTTTCCGCCCGAGTTCGGCTGGGTGGTCGGAGTGTCATATCTAGGCCTGCCCACAGTGACCGCGCGGGTTCGAAACATCTGGTCCTGCAACATGGCTGTTCGTCGCGATGCCTTCAATGAGGTCCAAGGATTCCGCGTCGACTATTCGAAGGTGGGCGATTCCCCCAAGTCGGAGGACACCGATTTCTGCGCGCGTGTTACTCGAGCCTCGAAGGGCGGAGTGTGGATGTTTGTGCCGCAAGCCGTTGTCGAGCACGAGATCGGACCGGAGCGCTCAGGGTTGCAATTCTTCGTTCGCAGATGCTTTGTCGAGGGCAAGGCAAAAATCGAGATGGCTCACCTCAACTTTGGCAGAAGCGATCTCGGAGACGAGGCCCACTATGTACGCCATGCAGCGCCAGCAAGCGCCAGACACTATCTACGCCGCGGTGTCGCCAATTTCGACCTAAACTCCATACGCAAGGCAGCGGTGATCGGGATGGGGCTCATCGCAGCTGCTCTCGGAGCCCTGGTCGCCCAAGCGTTATATGTGGCTAGACGGACTGTTCCGACACAGAATCGCGAGGTGTAGCGCGCCCAGCACGGGCCTATTCCGGCCACGCGAGGCACGTCTCACAGACATCGCGGAGCCGATCCACATCTTCTGATCTGGCTATCAGCCTCCGGGATCGCCGGGCCAGGCTGAAATGGCCCGCGCGCGAGTTTGTCTACCCGATCATCTTCCGTCGCTGAGGTCCCATCCCGAGCAAGCGTCCGTAAGTGGTCTCTCAGACCGATGCCGTAGGCAGTGGGAGTTCCCGACCAAGACGTGATCAGCGCTGGCCCATTGCTGCAGCTCCACCCCGCGTCCCAGGCCCAGGCAAGGTAGGAAATGCCCTCCTTGTCGGCCCAAGCCATGTAACCGTCAATAAAACTCTGCCCACAGTCGAACTCGCCCAGCTCACCAGTCACTACAGGTACCTTCTTTGCCACGGTCTCCAGCACCTGCGTCCAGCAATACACGAAGTCACACCCGCCCGGATCGTAGATATGGACACTAGCCACCAACTGGTGGAGCGGGTCTTTCGGTTCGTAGGCAAGCCACTGAGAAAGATCGCTCGCGTGGTTCAACCCCCCAACCATGATGGGCTGCGTGGCGCCTGCGCCGCGGACATCGTTGACTAGTTCCTGCATACCCGCAGTCGTCCAGCCTTCGGGAAGGCGGCAACCATCGAGCCAACACTCCCAGGAGATCCCGTAGGGCTCGTTGTACAGATCGAACACGACATCGGGCGTCGATTTGAACGTCCTAGCCACTGAAGTCCAGAAGGCCGGTGAGTGGGACTGATCTGCCATCAGCCGCTGCCCGGTAGCAAGGGTTCGACCGGGCGCATTCCAGTGCAGGTCCAGGATCGCCACCAAGCCGGCGGCATTGAGTAGTCGAACATAACGTTGAATGGCAGCTCTGTAGCGCTCTCCGGAGTAGCTACGGGTTACACCATTAATTCCCAGCCAGCAATCCTCATTGAGAGGGATTCTCACCGCAGTGATATCCCACGAAGTCATCGCCTCTATTGAGGCATGACCCGTAGGTCCGTAAAAGATGCCGGAACTCAGACACGTGTATTCTGTGCCCGAGCGGTTGACGCCCAAAAGCCGGATGGTGTCTCCGGCTTGATTGACCAGATGATTCCCCACCACGTGCACTGAAGTGATGGGAGATGGTCCATTCCGTTGGGCACTCAGGAAGATCGACCCCCCTACCACTCCGGCGAGGGCAAGCATAGTAGCTATGAGGATCCGTAGTCGCATCACGCACTACCCTTAGCGGTACAGAGTGCACGATTGGTACCAACGGTCCAGCGCCTCGCATAGGTACCGCGAAGACTGCAGCACGGCAGAGGCGCCGCTAGCGCAGGTGCCAAGGCGTACGATCCACTACCGCCTGCTCTATCAGTGGGCCTAGGCAGTCCGACATCTAGCAGCCTGAGAAGTCCTTGCGGTACTCCGCCTCGGCACTCGGAAACTGTGTGATCACCGACGATCCGTGGGATAGATAGGCCTGGAGAATGACATCGTTGGCCGGATCGCGCACGATGCTGGCGATGGTGTCGACAAAGCTGGGATCGTCGGATCCTGCCAATCCCCATTCGTCGATGGAGACCGGCTTAGCTTGGCTCCGCGCAAAGCTGATGATGGCTGGGACATTGGCATCGTCGTTCCACCAGTCGTAGACATCGATGCCGACGTTCGACACGTAGGCGTTTCCAGGGTAGGTGTCGAATTCAGTCCTACCAGGCTCGACCGTGCCTGCGGATAGGTTCCAGACGTAGGTGAAATGGTTTCCGGGCACCGCCGCGAAGGCCTGTTCGGCCGTCTGGTAGGCCGAGATGTACT
>JBAUWA010000118.1:0-6560 GCA_049583555.1 Candidatus Dormiibacterota bacterium
GCCTTCTGGCGGCCAAGTCGCGCCTGCCGGCGGCCCGCTTGGCTCGGCTCCAGCAGCGCCTGGCGGAGGTCGCTGAGGAGGGGACTGGCGAGGATCAGGTGGCGCTGGTCGACCACGCCGTCGCCGACTGGGAGCGCCTCAGCCAGGTGCGGCAGTCACGTGAGGCGGAGCGCCTCGCCGACCGGGCCCACCTGGTGGTCAGGCCTCGGCAGCAGGAGACGGCGCGCAGCCGCAAGGCGCTCCGAGATCAGGCCCAGGTGGTCGCCCTGGCGCGGGCCTTCGCGATTCAAGACCCGGAGCCGCGACCAGGACCCTCCGACGAGGAACCCGATCAGTGACGAGCGGCCTCTAGCTCCAGCGCCTCGCCTTCCTCAGCCTCGATGCTGACCCAGTCGGGCTGTCCCAGCAGTCGGCTGACCTCGACCATGATCCGGCCCTGCGCGTCGAAGACCGCATCCTGGACCCGGTCGATGCTGGGACGGCTCGTCGCCACCACTTGGGCCAGATCCGGGTCTTCCTGAGCAACCTCGGCCTGACGCAGCTGTTCGGTGATCTGGGGTGGGACCACCCGGCGCTCGCGAATCCGAGCATCCTCAAGGTCGGCAAGAACTCGGTCGAGGTGCTCCAGGTGGGAGCGGTAGCGACGGAGGATGCGGGTCCGAGAGAAGCCATCGTGCTGACGGCGGAGGATTTCCCGACGCGTTGCGCGGAAGCGGCTGTCTCGATCTGTCTTCATCATGTTGGGTATTCCTTGGATCGCGTCGGGTCCCGGGACTGGGATGTCCGATCTTTCCAACGGCGACGGGCGCATCCTGGTTACCCGGTGCTCTCCCACCACCTGGCAGCGCAGGCATTGCTCGCTGCGCTACTTGAAGTATACCCCAAAATTGCTGAATTCTCAATCAGAAATCGCTTAGAAAGTTGCTAATAATCGGGCTCGCTCCTGGGGTTGATTTAGGTCGCTAAACCGTCACATTTGTGCCGCGGTCGACAGTCCCCGGATCACGGCCTTGGTCCACCTTCTAAACTGGAGCAATGGCTTCCTCTCCAGGATCCCGGCGCGCCCGTCCCAAGCGGACAGCGAGCCGGTCCCTCGAGGCCGAACTGCCGCTGGGCCTAACCCCCGCCCAGTGTCGGCACATGTATCGGCAGTTGGTGCAGATCCGGCGTTTCGAGGAGCACGCCGCCGAGGCCTACGCCCAAGCCAAGGTCGGAGGCTTCCTACATCTATACATAGGCGAGGAGGCGGTGGCTGTGGGCGCGCTAAACGCCGCCCGCGACACCGATCACATCCTGGCTCACTACCGGGACCACGGCTACGCCCTGGCCCGCGGCTGTGACCCCAAGGCCTGCATGGCGGAACTCTTCGGTCGCGAGGACGGGCTCTGCCACGGACGGGGAGGGTCGATGCACCTGGCCGAATCCGCTCGCCATTTCTGGGGCGGGCACGCCATCGTCGGCTCTCACATCCCCATCGGCGCGGGCATGGCCTACGCCATGCAGTACCAGGAAAGCGACGAGATCGTCCTCGACTTCTTCGGCGATGGTGCCACCGGCAACGGCATCTTCCACGAGGGGCTGAACATGGCGGCCCTCTGGAACCTGCCCATCATCTTCATCTGCGAGAACAACCTCTACGGGATGGGTGCCACCCTGGCGGAGGAGTCGCCGGTCAGCGAGATGATGATCAAGGCGGAGGGCTACACCATGCCCGCAGTGCAGTGCGACGGCATGGATGTGCTCTCGGTCTACGAGGCCATTCAGAAGGCGGCAGAACACTGCCGCAGCGGCAAGGGACCGTTCTTCGTTGAGGCCTTGACCTACCGTTTCCGGGGCCACTCGATGGCCGACCCCGAGCTCTACCGGGCCAAGGCCGAAGTCCAGCGCTGGCGCACCAAAGACCCGATTCCCCGATTTGGGGATTTCTGCGTCAAGCACGCGATCTGCAGCGCCAAGGAGTTGGCTCAGGTCAACGAAGAGGTGGAGCAGGAGATGCTGGACGCGGTCGCCTTCGCGGACAAGTCGCCCTGGCCGGCCGCGGCCGATGTCGCCCGCTGGATCTACGCGAAACCGATCGACCCCGAGGCCGATGGCGGTGGTGCCGCTGCCGCCGGTCTGGCAGTCGCCGCTGTCGAACCTCAACCCGAAGTCAGCGAGGCGGGAATCTGAGATGGCGGTGATCAGCTACCGGGAGGCGGTCCGCAGCGCGTTGCGGGACGAGATGCTCCGTGATCAGCGGGTGATCCTGATGGGGGAGAGCATCACCGGCTATGGGGGCTCATATGCCGTCACCAAGGGACTGATCGACGAATTCGGTCCCAAACGCGTGATGGAGACCCCCATCGCTGAGGCCGGGATCGTGGGCTTCGCGGTGGGGACGGCCATGGGCGGTCTGCTGCCAGTGGCGGAACTGATGACCGTCAACTTCGCCCTGCTGGCGCTGGACCAGATCGTCAACAGCGCCGCCAAGTTCCACTACATGTTTGGAGGTCAGTGGTCGGTGCCACTGGTAATCCGCACCGTCTCCGGCTTCGGCCAGCTCGGTCCCACTCACTCCCAGACCTTTGAGGGCTGGTTCGCCTCGGTCCCGGGGTTGAAGGTGGTGATGCCCGCTACCCCCGCCGATGCCCGGGGGCTGCTGCTGGCCGCGATCCGGGATCCCGACCCGGTCATCTTCATCGAGCACAGCCTCCTCTACAGCACCAAGGGGGAGGTCGGGGACGGCGCCGAACCGGGCCAGGACGAAATCCCCATCGGCAAGGCAAAGGTGGTCCGGGAGGGCCGTGACGTGACCCTGGTCGGGTACTCCCGGATGCTGCTCCAGGCGCTGCAGGCAGCCGAGGTCCTAGAGCGGGACGACGGCATCTCCTGCGAGGTGGTTGACCTTCGCACCCTGCGACCAGTCGACTACCCCACTGTGGTCGAGTCGGTGCGTCGCACCCATCAGGTGGTGCTCTGCGGTGAGGACTGGCGCACCGGGGGATTCGGCGCCGACCTGCTCAGTGAGATCCAGGACCGCTGCTTTGACGATCTCGACGGCCCGGTTCAGCGGGTTGCCATGCGCGATGTGCCGATGGCCTACTCGCGGGCGCTGGAGAAGGTCCTGATCCCGACCAGCGATCAGGTGGTGGAAGCGGTCCGGCGGCTGAACTGATGGCCTACGAAGTGACCATGCCCCAGATGGGGTATGACATGACCGAGGGCTCGATCAACCGTTGGCTGGTGGAGGAGGGCGCTCCGGTGCAACGAGGCGATGTCATCGCCTCGATTGCCACCGAGAAGGCCGATATCGACATCGAGGCCTACGCCAGTGGGGTGCTGAAGAAGATCCTGGTCCAGCCCGGCACCAAAGTCCCGGTGGGGCAACCGATCGCCATCATCGGCGAGGCTTCTGAAGTGATCTCGGATCAGGGAGCCGCTCCCAAGAAGCCAGCTCCGGAGGAGACGCCGCAGCTGTCCAAGGAGGAGCCCAAGGCAACTCACAGCGACGGCGCCAGGCACACCGAGGACAGGTCCAAGAAACCCTCACCCAGCCAGACCCCATCCGGGTCCGAGGAATCTCGCTCGGTCCCTACCCCCGTACCGGAGTGGGCGCAGCAACTGGCAGGGGCTGCCTCCGAGCCGGCCCCTGCTGGCCCTTCGAGTGAACCGGGGGGACGAGTCAAGGCCAGCCCCCTGGCTCGCCGCCGCGCGCGCGAACTTGGTATCGAACTGACCGCTGTTCGAGCCACCGGGCCGGACGGGCGGATCCGGGCCGAGGACGTCGAGGCGGCATCACGCGGGGGCGTTAGCGCGCCTCTGGCCCGGCCGGTAGGGGCCAGCGCGGCGGTCGACCTCAGCGATCCCTCTGAACCGGTGCAGCTCTCGAGGATGCGGGAGGCGATTGCGCGGCGGATGGCGGAGTCCAACAGCTCGATTCCCCACTTCCATCTGACCACCGAGGCTCGGATGGGACCACTGCTGCAGCTGCGCGCTGAGCTCAACCAGCTGGGTGAACCCGAGCTGCCCAAGTTCTCGGTCACCGACTTCGTGATCCGTGCCATGGCGCTCACCCTGCAGCGCCATCCCAACCTCAACGCCGCCTGGATCGGCAGCGGCCTGCGCCGCTTCTCCCAGAGCAACATCGCGCTGGCGGTTGCCCTCCCCGACGGCCTGGTGGCGCCAGTGCTGAGAGGCTGTGAGACGCTGAGCTTGTCCGAACTGGCCCGTCGCGCCCACGATCTGGCGGTGAGAGCCAAGAGCAACCGTCTGCACCCCGAGGAGCTATCGGGAGGCCACACTGCGATCAGCAATCTGGGCATGTTCGGGGTGACCCAGTTCTCGGCCATCATCACCCCCGGCCAGGGCAGCGTTCTAGCGGTCGGCGAGGTGCGCGAGGTCCCGGTAGTTGAGAACGGCCAACTGGTGCCCGGCCACCAGATGGCGATGACCCTGGCCATCGATCATCGGGTCACCGACGGTGCCCAGGGAGCCGAGGCCCTGGCCTTTCTGCGCTGGTGTCTAGAGCACCCGACTGCGTGCCTGGTTTGAGTCGGGCTGGAAGCGCCGTTTTGATCGCGGGCGGGCAGCTTTGAAAGACCTGGCCATCATCGGCTCCGGGCCGGGGGGTTACGTTGCCGCCATCCGTGCCGCTCAACTGGGCATGGCGGTCACCATCATCGAGGAGGCTGACACCCTGGGCGGGATCTGCCTCAACTGGGGCTGCATCCCCTCGAAGTCACTCTTGCGCAACGCCGAGGTTCTCCACCTGGTCCAGGAGTCGGAACGCTTCGGGATCAGCCATGGCGAAGTGGTGGCCGACTTCGACTCCGCGATCAGCCGCAGTCGTGAGGTGGTCGGCAAGCTGACCCAGGGGGTGGCCTTCCTCATGCGCAAGAACGGAGTCGAGGTGGTCCACGGACGGGGCCGCCTGCTCTCCGAGCAGACGATAGAGGTCAGCCCTTCGGGGCAGACGGTTGCGGCTTCTCAGATCCTGATCGCCACCGGGGCCCGTGCAAAGTCTTTGCCGGGCCTGGCCATCGACGGCAGGACCGTCTTCACCTCCCGAGAGGCCTTGGAGCTGCGCCAGCTGCCCAAGAGTTGCGTGATCGTGGGCGGTGGGGCGATCGGGGCAGAGTTCGCGTACCTGTACTCCTCGTACGGGGTGGAGGTAACCGTCGTGGAGGCGCTGACGCGCCTGCTACCGCAGGAGGACCAAGAGGTATCCAAGGAGCTGACCCGACAGTTCGAGCGCCAGGGGATCGGACTACGGACCGGTTCCCTACTCCAGCGCGCCGAGCGCGCGGGAGAGGGCTGGCGACTGCACCTGGAGGATGGTGACGCTGTTGAAGGCGAGATGGTGCTGACCGCCACCGGGGTCCAGGCCAACGTTGAGAACCTAGGGCTTGAGGAGCTGGGAGTGGTGGTGGAGGGCGGCTTCATCAAGGTCGACGACCACCTCCGCACCAACGTTCCCGGGGTCTTTGCGATCGGGGACGTCATCGGACCGCCCCTGCTGGCCCACGCCGCCAGCGCCGAGGGGGTGATCGCGGTGGAGACGGCGGCTGGCCGGGAGGCTGCGCCGCTCGATCCGATCCAGGTGCCGCGCTGCACCTATTGCCAGCCCCAGGTGGCCTCGGCTGGCTTCACTGAGGAACAGGCCAAGGAGCGTGGCTACCAGGTGCGGGTCGGCAAGTTCCCCTTCAGTGCTAGTGGCAAGGCGATCGCCATGGCGGACACGGTCGGCTTCATCAAGACGGTAGTCGACGCTGACACCGGCAGGCTGCTGGGCACCCACGCGATCGGGGCCGAGGTGACGGAGTTGCTGCCCGAGATGGTCATGGCCGCCTGGGTTGGCGTCAAGGCCGAGCAGTTCGAGGCGCTGGTCCATGCCCACCCCACCCTGAGCGAGAGCTTGAAGGAGGCCGCACTGGCGGCCGAGGGACTGGCCATCCACATCTGAGCCCGACGGCTTAGATCGAACTCCTGGCGCTCTCCCGAGCCACTGCCTCGGTCCCGTTCAGTCGGGCGCCAGCCCGGTGATCCGGATCCCGGTCTCGGTGTGATGTAGCCGGTTGAGGCGAATCAGGTAGGGGGTCAACATCTCACTGAAGTGGGCGTTCCCGAGACCTCCGCCGTCGACCGGACGGAGACCGGCGATGGTGCGGACCAGGCGAAGGACTAGCTCTTTGGCTTCGGGATCGTCGGCGGTGACAATGACGTCCTCATCGAGCGGCGAGCCCAGTCGCTGCAAGTTGGAGGCGCTCACGGTGTGAAAGGCGCCCACCACCAGGGCTCCAGGGCACTGTTGTGATGCCTCCAGCGCGGCCGAGCCGGCTTCAGGCGTGATCGGATAGGGCACCCCGCGACGGAACTCCATCGGGGCGGCGGTCGAGATCAGAACTCGACCTTTGAGCTGGGCTCCCAGTTCGGTCAGGAGCGTCGCCCCCGCCTCGTAGGGCACGGTCAGCAGGACGAGCCGCCCGAAACTGGCTGCGTCCAGGTTGGCGACCCCTGCAACGGTGCCTGCCTCACTCCCGACTTGGGCCTGAATCGTGGTGGCGATCTCGTCGGCTCGCTGC
>JBAUWA010000119.1:0-5789 GCA_049583555.1 Candidatus Dormiibacterota bacterium
GGGCTGCACCAGGATCGCCAGGATCGCCCCGCCGGCGGCGATCACCGCCAGGGCAGTGCCGCGGTGGCCCGAGGCCACGGTTCCCACGATCAGCCGCGGCAGGATCAGGGCGCCCATGCCCTGCCAGAGGTAGTTGATCGCCAGCCAGTAGGCGGAGAGGGCGATCAGGCGTGGGGCAGAGAATCGGATGCGCAGCTGGGATTGGGTCTGACTGAGAGCGGTCACTGCACGGTTTCACTCCCTGCGAACCCCCGGCGACCCGGCTCCGTCCGGGCCCCGCCCGCGGATCGGCCTGAGTCTACGCGTGCCCGCCGCTGACCGCAGGAGCCGGGCTGCGATGATCTCTGAGGTGAACACCGACTCCGGGTGCGCGAGCCAAGGCTGCCCTCCTGCCCCGACCTTCCCTAGGGTGGCCTGACGCTTGCCTTCGATGAACGGCATCGCCCGGACGGCGATCCTGGCCGGAGCTCAGAACCGGGCCACCGAGGCCTTCATGCGTCGCTACGGGATGCGCCTAGGCGCCTCTCGATTCGTGTCCGGAGAGACCTTGGAACAAGCGATCGCCGTGGTCCGCCAACTCAATCAGAAAGGCTTCAAGTGCAACGCCACCTGTCTCGGGGAAGCGGTGACCAGCGCGGCCGAGGCTGATTCGGCCGTGGCCGAGTACAGGGAGCTGATCGATCGGATCGCGGTCGAGCACCTCAACGCCAACGTGGCCATCAAGCTGACCTTGATGGGGCTCGACCTCAGCCCGGAGCTGGCACAGAGCAACATGGTCCAGCTGCTGGAACTCTCGGCGGAGCATGGCATGACCATGCGCATCGACATGGAGGACTCCACCCACGTCGAGGCGACGCTGGCGACCTACCGAGATCTCCGGGCTCGCGGTTTCGACAATGTCGGAGCCGTGCTCCAGTCCTGCCTGCGCCGGACCGCTGGGGACCTGGAGTCGCTGCTGCCCCTCAAGCCCAACCTGCGCCTCGTCAAGGGAGCCTATCTAGAGAGCAAAGAAGTCGCATTTCCCGACAAGGCTGACGTGGATGAGAATTACCTGCGCTTGATGGATCGGGCCCTAGTGGAGGGTGGCTACACAGCGATCGCCACCCACGATCCCAGGATGATCCAGCACGCCATCGCTTTCGTTGAGCAGCACCAGATCTCCCGAGACCGGTTCGAGTTTCAGATGCTCTACGGAGTCCGCCCCCAGCTGCAACGCGATCTGCTCGCTCAGGGATATACCGTGATGGTGGCCACCTCTTACGGGACCCACTGGTATCCATTCTTCATGAGGCGTCTGGCCGAACGACCAGCCAACCTGCTCTTCCTGGCCAGGAATCTACTGCGGGGCTAGCGGCTCCGAGCAACCACAGACAGCCGCTGCCGCCAAACTATTGAACTAAAGAGGAGGATTTCCGATGGCCCTCGCCCCCTTCCGTAATGAGCCCACGCTCGATTTCTCGGTACCAGCGGTTCGGAGCGGGTTCGAAGGCGAGCTGGCGCGGGTCCGTGGTCGGCTCGGTCGCGACTATCCCTTGCTGATCGGCGGCGAGCGGGTCCAGACCGACGAGGTGATCGAGTCCTACAACCCAGCTCATCCAGAGCAGGTGGTCGGGCGACACGCGGCGGCCCAGTTAGAGCACGTTGAGCGGGCGGTTGCAGCAGGGTGGGCCGCCTTCCCGGACTGGTCCAGGACCCCCATCGAGGAACGGGCAGCGGTCCTGCTGCGCGCCGCCCAGATGGTTCGCCGCCGGCGCGGCGAGCTGGCCGCCCTCATGGTTTACGAAGTCGGCAAGGCCTGGGCTGAGGCGGATGGGGAGGTTTCGGAGGCGGTCGACCTAATGGAGTGGTACGCCCGTCAGGCCCTCGAGCTCGGCCGGCGCGACGGTCTCGCTCCCTGGCCCGGAGAACTCACCGAGTTGCGCTATCTACCCCTGGGGGTTGGGGCGGTGATCTCACCCTGGAACTTCCCCCTGGCCTTGGCCACGGGAATGATGACGGCCGCGGTGGTGACGGGAAACTGCGTCGTACTCAAGCCCGCCGAGACCTCGAGCACCACCGCCGCCTGGTTGGTCGAGATCTTCGTCGAGCTGGGCCTACCTGCGGGGATCGTCAACCTGCTGACCGGGCGCGGTGAACTCGTCGGCGAGGCGCTTGTCGATCACCCCCAGATTCGCTTCGTGGCGTTCACCGGTTCACGGGAGGTCGGCGTACGCATCAACCAGCGTGCTTCCAAGGTGCACCCGGGCCAGCGCTGGCTGAAGCGGGTGCAGTTGGAGATGGGCGGCAAGAACGCGGTGGTGGTCGACGAAACCGCCGACCTCGACCTCGCTGCCGAGGGGATCACCGCGTCAGCGTTCGGCTTCCAGGGCCAGAAGTGTTCCGCCGGCTCGAGAGCAGTCCTGGTCGAGCCGGTCTACGACCAGGTGGTCAGTCGGGTGCTAGAGCGGACGCGACAGCTCAAGGTCGGCGACCCCATTGACCCCGAGGTGAGCGTGGGCCCAGTTATCGATGGGGCTGCCGAGGAGAAGATCCTCGACTACATTCAGGTCGGCCGTGGTGAGGGGGAGCTGCTGATTGGGGGCGACCGCCGACCCGGGGAAGGGCATCTGATCGAACCCACGATCTTCGTCGGCGTGGCCCCGGATGCCCGGATCGCCCAGGAGGAGATCTTCGGCCCGGTGCTGGCCGTCATCAAGGCCAGCGACTTCGAGCAGGGGTTGGCGATCGCCAACGGCACCGAGTTCGGGCTAACTGGCTCCTACTTCAGCCGCGACCCGGAGCGCATCGCCATCGCCAGGGATCGCTTTCATGTCGGCAACCTCTACATCAACCGCCGATCCACCGGTGCCTACATGGGAGTCCACCCTTTCGGCGGCTTCAACATGAGCGGGACCGACACCAAGGCCGGCGGCCCCGACTACCTCCTGTTCTTTGTCCAGGGCCAGAGCGTGGCCGAGCGAATCTGAGGCGACACTTAGGCCTCAAGCCGAGCGATTAGCGGGAGCGCCCGCAGTCAGGGACGAGCCCCCCTCCCAGGACGCCCTCAGTCGGCTGGGTTTGGAGCTCCCATCGCCGCCGCTCGCCCTTGGCGACGACGGGGCCGCCGCGGTCGTGGCCAATACTCGCGCTGGTTGAGGTCAGGGAAGAGTTCTCGCCGCCGGGGCACCAGGGCGTCCAACACCGCCGACTGCCAGTTGAGGAGGGCGGAGTGGAGGTCGTAGGAGGTCCGAGCGGTCCGGACGTCCTCGGGGGCTTCCTCACGGGCGACGGTCACCAGCTCCGCAACCACCTTGCGGCAGCGATCCCGCCTGCCGATGTGGATCCCCCTCACGTGTAACTCCTCGAGCTTGTAGAGGCAGTCATCAATTGCGGTGAGACAGCGACGTTTCTGGGACTGGACTAGTCGCCTGCGCCGGCCGCTATCCAACGCCATCCGGATCTCCCGGTTAGCGCGGTCCATCCTGCCCTCCCACACTTCGGTGGAGTGCCAGCGGGAGCGGCGACTAGGACCGCTCTCCTTGCGATGAGTCCGCTCAGCTGTCATGACTGCAGACACTTGATCTCCTCCAGCAGATCCCTGTCCGCCTGCTACTGCTTCGTCTTGGCTAACGCATCCAGAGGCGGGCTGTTACGCGTGTTCGGAGACAGTCGATTGTCACTCCAGAGAAGCTGCGCAACTCTGATATTTCGCCTGCAAAAAGAACTCCACCGATTGTGAGTTCAAGTCGCCCGATTTGTTTAGCCATGTGTACTTTTTAGTGGGGTTAATTAGCAGCCTGGCAGAACATCCACCAGTCTCAATATACCCATAAAAAATAAGGGTTTTTATGAATTTGGTGCTTGCATTTGGCCGCCAAGGGATGCTAGGGTGCTGACCGGCACGACGGCATTCTCGTGAGAGGAGTGCAGAGCCATGACCCAGGCGATGATCGCAGCGAACGATGCCATCCAGACGGTGCCGCCCAACGCGTCGCACATGTATGCGCAGCATTACGCCGAAGTGTTCCGCTATGTACGTGCGAGGGTCAGCAGTACCACCGAGGCTGAGGACCTTACCAGCGATGTTTTCTGTAAGGCAATTGCGGGACTAGCAAGCTACCGCACGATGCGGTCCTCAGCGCTGCCGTGGCTGTACACGATCGCGGCTCACCGTGTCGCCGACTTCTACCGCGCCTCTCGAACAACCGCAGGGCTGGATGAGGCAGCTCACGTCCCGGATCCAGGGCCGAACCCTGCCGACGTAGCGGTGTCTAGGGAGCAAGTCCGACAGGTTTGGGAGCTCTCCAAGTCTCTGCCTGCGTCACAACGGCTCGCTCTTTGGTTGCGCTACGGAGAAGAGCTCGAGCTTAGAGAGATAGCCCTCCTAATGGGGCGCAGCGTTGAGGCGGTCAAGCTCTTGGTGCACAGAGCCATTCGGGGAATTCGGGCGAGCATGCCGACCACCGACGGCCCGTCCTCTCTGGTCCTGCTCAGCAGCCCTGGTAATGGAAGCCGCGATCGGCGGCAGCGACGCCATGGGAGGCAGCGGTCTGTCGGACTCGATTCGTCTGTACTTGCCGCCTGACGCCTGTCGCCCTGGGGGTGGCTGTGTGCCCAGCTAGGCGCACGGTCGCCTAAGGTACGCTCGTACCTCATTGCTGCTCATTCGCGCTGCTGACCTAGGTGAGGCTGGCATGGTGTTGATCGCAGAGGGAGGGTCGGCTATATGGCCAAAAAGCAGAATCGCGTTGCCTCGGCATTGGCAGACGCAGCCACCCGCTACCCAGGCTCGGTTGAGGACTTCCCCTGGGGCGAGCGCGTGGCCAAGGTCAACAAGAAGGTGTTCGCCTTCCTGGGAATGGGCCAGCCGGCTGGTACTGCGGTCTCGCTAAAACTTCCGCGGTCCGCGCCCTACGCACTCTCGTTGGCCGCTTGCCAGCCGACCAACCATGGACTGGGCAAGGCGGGATGGGTCACCATCCACTTGAATCGCGAGGAGTGTCCCGACTTGGACCTCCTCTTGGAGTGGCTCGATGAGAGCTATCGAGCGATCGCACCGGCTCGGCTGGTTGCGGAGTTGGGTACGGGTACCCCGCGCTGAGGCACTGAGGACCGCTCTCGGCGGTTCGGCTCTGCTCGCTTTGTTCCTGGCCCTGACCCCCACCGCGGCCAGGGCCGCTCCCACCTACCTGGGCAGGCCGTTGGGCGGCGTTGAGCCCAACTCGGTTCCGGCCGTCGCGGGTGCCGATGTCTCGTACCCAGAGTGTGACGGCGCGCTTCCGCTGGGGCAGGCTTTCGGGGTCGTCGGGATCAATGGCGGTCGGGCCAACACCTTCAACCCATGCCTGGCGAGAGAGCTCCTTTGGGCGGTCTACCGATCCAGCGGCGACAGTGTCGAGCCTCGGGTATCGGTCTACCTCAATACCGGGGACCCGGGCAACTCCTATCTTGGCCAGGAGGTGGCGGACTGGCCCAACTCGGGAGTCACTCCCTACGGAGCCTGCCTACCGACGGTGATTTACGCCCGCCTGTTCGGCGCGGGACAGGTGTCCCCGGCGTGCGCTTTCGAGTACGGGTATCTGAAGGCGTCGGCTGACGTTCTGTGGCTCAGTGTCGCCACCGCCCGCGACCATCTGCCCGCTCAACC
This sequence comes from Candidatus Dormiibacterota bacterium, assembly GCA_049583555.1. Taxonomy (GTDB): domain Bacteria; phylum Chloroflexota; class Dormibacteria; order Aeolococcales; family Bog-877; genus Bog-877. The sequence goes on from JBAUWA010000119.1 coordinate 5,627, forward strand.
CGGGGACTATCCGTTCTGGCTGGACGTGGAGACGACCAACAGCTGGCAGAACTCGACCCTGCTCAACAGCGTCGACCTGGATGGCATGGTCTACGCGCTCCAGCTGGCCGGGGTGGACCGTCTCGGGGTATACGCCTTCCCGCCCCAATGGATTCAGATCACC
>JBAUWA010000120.1:0-1662 GCA_049583555.1 Candidatus Dormiibacterota bacterium
TCCGAGGTAGTAAGGCATGAGGTTCGCCACATGCTGCGAGAAGAGCTGGAAGCGGAAATTTTTTACGCCCCTGTCCGCGAGCATCACCGCGCCGAGCAGGGCGTGGTTGGTAACCCACGCCGCTAAACCTCCGATTGCGCCAGCGAAGAGCAACCACGTCAGTGGCCCGAGGGATGCCCCGCTCCCGCTCCCTGTCCAGGGATACAAGCGTTCTAGCGAAAAAAAGGCCCAGTACGCCGAGGCGTAAACCAGCAAACTCATTACGCTGTTGAACCAGACCCGGGCATTGAGTTCCCGCCGATAGACCACGCCCATCACTAACGCCGAGATGCTCGACGCTGCGGCGCCCGGTAGTCCGAGCAGGTACACGGCTCCGATGCTCGCGTAGGCCTTAGCGCTGAACTGGATCCTTCCCCGTCCAAACGGTAGTGCCACGCCGCCACGGGTCTCGAGGACCGCGACCAAGATCACGACGATGAGCAAAGTCCACCAGTCGACTGCCTTCGTCGGAGGACGGATGTACGCAGCTCCCACGACAAGCGCTGCTCCAGTGGTAGCGGCTACCACTGCCGTAACTTGCCAACGACGGGACGGCTGACCCGATTCTCCGATCGGATCTACCCTGACTGCGGACGATGGCAGCGAGGGCAGGTGGTCGACTCCCAGTTCAGGTGCTGGGGATTTGACGTCCCGATGGACTGCAGTCGGACTACTCACTGGTGCCCACAAATCGGAGGTGTTGACTAGCGCTGAGGACCAATCCCTCGCCCGGCCGTCCTACCGACTGGGGAGAAAACCGTACCGCGATCGATAGCGCTGGTCGCAAAATCCTGTCCCTCGCCACAAGCCGGTCCCTTCCACCAGACCGCCGAAGTCTAGCCCCCGGATTCTGACTTCAGGGGCAACTCCAGCCAATTGCGGCACGCTTGTGACAAGTTCGGGACAGATATGTCCGCGCCTATTAACAGACTATTTAGCGTAGTCGACCGAGCGGGTCTCCCTGACCACCGTCACCTTGATGGTGCCGGGATAGCTCATCTCCCCCTCGATACGGCGCGCGATCTCGCGCGCCAGGACAACAGCCGCGTCGTCGTTGACCCGGTCCGGCTTGACCATGATCCGCACTTCCCGGCCGGCCTGAATCGCGAACGACCGCTCCACCCCCTCGAAGGCGTTGGCAATCTCCTCCAGCTTCTCCAGGCGCTTGATGTAGCTGGCGAGCGTCTCCCTCCGGGCTCCCGGACGGGAGGCAGAGATGGCGTCGGCGCTGAGGACCACGAAGGCGAGCACCGTCGTGGGCTCGATGTCGTAGTGGTGGCACTGGACCGCGTTGACCACTTCGGGATGGCGACCGAGTCGACGGAGGATCTCTCCCCCGATGATGGCGTGAGAGCCCTCCACCTCGTGGTCCACCGCTTTCCCGATGTCGTGGAACATCCCCGCCTCTTTGGCGAGACGCTCGTCGGCGCCGATCTCAGCCGCGATCATGCCGGCCAGGTAGGCGACCTCCTTGACGTGGGCCAGGACGTTCTGGCCGTAGCTATAGCGAAAGCGCAGAGTGCCCACCAGCCTCACCAGTTCGGGATGCACGTTCTGGAGGCCCAGCTCGAAGAGCGCCTGCTGCCCCTCCTCGACTATCCGTCCTGAGACCTCCTCCCGGGA
>JBAUWA010000121.1:0-8488 GCA_049583555.1 Candidatus Dormiibacterota bacterium
CAGTCGGAGGGGGGAGGACGGTGAGTTTTTCGAATTGGCCACGGCTGCGGCCGGGCCAGCCGGTTGGGTTCGCGAGTGGCCGGAATTCGGCGCTGAGGTGCGGCTGCCTTGGGCGGCGACGACCGTCTCCGCCAGGGTTGGCACCCCGCTCGGCCCCGCCACCACGGAGCGGTTGGTGTCGATACCTAGGCTGGCTCAACGCTGGCGGGAGATCGAGCGCCTTCAAGCTTCGGGCGGGACAGCACTCGCGCGACCCGACCAGCTCAGCTTCACCGGAATCGAAACCCTCAACCGCTGTCCCCGGCAGTACTGGTACCGCTACCTGGCCCGCTATCCCGCCTACCAGGACTCCGGAAACAGCTTGGTCGTCGATGACCTCGTGGGCGAGCCCGAGAGATTGGGTGGCGAGGAGGCTCGGAAACTGGGCATCGCGGTGCACCAAGTGCTGGAGCGACTGCACTCCGATCAACCCCAGCGCCCGCCGACTCCGGCCGAGGCCGAGCTGGCCCTGCAGGCAGTCGCCCCCGGCCTGACCACTGAGCAGCGAACTTTGGCGGAGGAGATGGTGCAGCGCTACATCGCGGGGCCCATTGCGGCACTGCCGACGGTGGCTACCGAGTTGCGGTTCAGCTGGAGGGACTGGGCTGGACCGAGCTGCCCCACCCTGATCGGCGCCATTGACCGAGTGGCGCAGCTTCCGTCGAACCAGGTCCTGATCATCGACTACAAGACCAACCTCAGCTTGTCCTCGGACGATCTGGCCGGCTATTCGAGACAGCTGCAGCTCTATGCGGCGGCACTCACGGCCGGGGTAATGGGGACCGCGTTGCAGGCACCGGCAACGCAACTGGTGATGCTCCGCTCCGGCGAGGTGATCGACATCGCCAGCGGCGAAAGGGAGCGCCGGCAGGCCCTCAACTGGGCCGCTGAGGCGACGCTCCGGATCGACCGGGGCGACTATCAATCAGTGGAGGGATTCCCCAACCGGCCCTGTGGGGACTGTCCCTTTGTCGAGCGCTGCCCGGAACGCAGGCCTGGCGTGGCTGCGGCCTAGCTGGGCAGTTTGAACAAACCCTGTAGCCGCATCGCCAGCCCCATGTCGCCCTTGAGCTTGAGCTTGCCGGTCATGAAGGCCATGGTGCCGTCCAGCTTGCCGGTGATCAGCTTGACGAAGTTCTGGTCACTGATGTTGACCGTTATCTTGGCGTCAGCCGACGTGCCCTGATGCACCTCGCAACTCGCGTCCTTGATCACCATGTACCACTGCCCGCCTCGACTGCCAGAGATGTCGAACTGGTAGGTCGCGTCTAGTCCCTGTGCCTTGTCGGCCTGAAAGGCGGCGGGGATCTGGTCGATGATGTCCTGCGGTGTCAGCTCGGCGTCGGCCACAAAATTCCTCCCAGAGAATGGGCTCTCGGTAACGGTGCGTGCGGCGGGGTCTCGGCCGGGGCGCGTCCTTGGGGCTGCCCTCCTGGACCGGATCAGGCGGCCATTTTGGGCCATCGACTGGGGCGTTTGAGGTAACCCAAGTTGCCCCACATCGGCCGCGGCTCGAATCCAAACTGGGTTCTGACCGCGTCCACGCGGGTGACGTTGGCCTTGGCCAGCATGTCCAGTTGTTGGGGAGTGACCAGCGGATCGGACAACAGCTTGTCCATCAGCAGAGCACCAGGACGGATCATCCGGGGATCCAGGTGGAGCGGCTTGCGCTTGGAGATACCAAACCACTCCTTGTCGATGGCCTGGGCCACCGCGACGGTGATCTGCTCCAGGGTGACCTGGTCGGGGCCGCCGATTTCGTAGAGCTGGTGGGCGCGGTTCCCGTCCTCGATTGCAGCCAAAAGACATCGTCCGACATCGTCCGCGTGGATGGGCTGGAAGACCGCGGCGCCATCACCGGGAATGATCAGGAAAGGGGCGGGTAACGAGATCGCCCTAGCCAGCAGGGTGAAGAAGCCGTCCCCTTTGCCGAAGATGGTCGAAGAACGGATGATCACCCATTCCAAAGAGCCGGCGATCACTGCCTGCTCGCCCCGCCATTTGCTGATCAGGTAGGGAAAGTTGGGGTCCGGGTCGGCCCCGATGGCGCTCAGCTGCACCAATTTTTTCACCCCCGCTCGCGACGCGGCGTCGGCCACGTTGGCGGTTCCTTGGGCGTTGACCGCGTCAAACGTCTGCAGTCCCCGCTCCCGGATCACCGCCACCAGGTTGACCACTACGTCGGCGGACTGGAAGGCTGCCTCCAGCCCGTCGCCGCTGACCACATCCCCATAGGTGGGACTGAGGCCGGGGGGGAGGGTTGGCGGGCGCACCCCGCGCCCGACCACCCTAACCTCGTGCCCGGCCTTCAGGACTTGCGGTACCAGGTGCGATCCAACAAAACCGGTGCCGCCAACGATGGCTACCCGCAAGCTCGAGGACCCGTTACGACCGTGGGTTTTAGGCGCGCTTGGTGGTGGTGCGACGCCGCGACGGGGTCTTGCCTGCGACCGCCGCCTTCAGTCCGGTGGAGGGGTAAAAACGCACCTTCTGAGAAGCCGGTACCCGCACCATCTCCTGAGTCTGGGGATTGCGCCTGAGGCCAGCCGCGGTCTGCCGGACCTTCCAGCGACCGAATCCGGCGACCGAGACCTCGCCGCCACTCTGCAGCTGGTTGCCGATGATTTGGAAGATCAGCTTGAGGGTGTCATCGGCAAGCTGAAAACTTGAGAAAAACGGCTCCTTCTTGCCTTCGTCGTTCTCAAACTGGATGCGGGTTTGTAGGGTTTTGGCCAGCTCACGGCGATTCATGGATGTAGATCCTCCCTTGGGACGAAGTGAGACCGTCAATGCGACGCACGAATACTAAGGAAAACGTGGGAGGTTGCGCAGGTTTCGTAGCGGCGCGCTGGCCGCTTCCGAGTCTTTTCTTGGGCCCCCAGCCGGGGATTGCTTTGACGAACATACGTTCGTATACTTGGGGAGAGCCAGGCTGGAAACCTAACCCCGCCTGGACCTGGTCCAGAACTTCACACAGGTGGTTTACCAGTGTCCTCAAAGCCGGCTGGGCGGGGGGAGGGGAGGCTCGCCAAACCAAGGGCTGGAGCTCTGGAATTGGCGTTGTCCGCGCTCAGTCACCGCTATGGTCCGGGGGCGGTTCAGGCTGGAGCTCCGCCTCCGCTCCAGGGGTTGGCGACCGGGGTGGGTTCCCTGGATGGCCTCACCGGCTGCCAGGGCCTGCCCCGGGGGCGGATCAGCCGGTTGCTGGGGGAGCCCTCCTCTGGGGCATTCGATCTCGGTTTAGCACTGGCGGCGGAGGCATCCCGGTCTGAATCGGTAGCACTGGTCGACTTCACCCTGGAAGTGGATCCCGGTGCTGTCGAGGCCTATGGGGGTGAGCTGGACAACTTCTGGCTGGTCCGGCCAAGGAGCTCGGAGGAGGGCTGGGCGGCGGCCAGAGCACTAGCCAAGGCTGGGGTTGGGCTCTGTCTGCTGGTGGCCGATGACTGGTCCCGCCTCACCCCTGGCGCTGCCCCCGCGGCTCTTCTGGCGGCCCTCTCCGAGGGAGCTGGGGCGGGCCTGGTTCTGGGGGGAGGGCGGATCCCCGCCGCTCTCAAAGAGAGGATCTGCCTGGAGCTGAAGTGCTGCCGTCTTGATTGGTCCTGGGCCCATGGGGATGTCTGTGGCCTCCGGACCGGGGTGCAGGTCAGCCGCAGCCATCTAGGCGCTCCCGGGGCCAGCTGCCAGCTGCAGCTCAACTTTCCCCGGCCCTACCCCCTGAGGATCGGTCTCGAGGAGTCAGTGGCCGCAGGGGATGAGGAGTTGGCGGCGGAGCCACTGCTTGAGGCGGTCGGGAGCCGCCGGTGAGCCAGATCCGCAAGGCGCGCCTGGCCTGCCTCACCTTTCCCCACCTCGCGCTGGTGCTTGTTTGGCGTGCCCATCCCGAGCTCAAGGGAGAGCCGGTGCTGGTGGGGGGCCAGGGTCCCGGAGGCAGGCAGGTGGTGGTGGCGGCTTCAGCACCTGCCTGGGCACAGGGGGTACGGCCGGGCCAGGATTGGCGTCGGGCCGAGGTCCTCTGCCCCTTGGCGGCTCGGTTCTCGGCCGACCCCAGAGCCTTGACCGAGCTGCGGCGGATCGCCCGTCTGGCTCTGGCCGCCTGCAGCCCGCTGGTGGAGTGGGGGGATGACGCCAGCGCCTACGTCGATCTGGCGGGAAGCGATCCCCTCCGGCCTCAGGAGGGGTCTCGGGCTGCTCAGTGTGGCCGGGCCATTGAGCAGGCTTTGGGAGTGACGCCCAGTGTCGGCGTGGGTCCCTCCCGCTTTTCCGCCTGGGTGGCAGCTCAGCAGGCGGACCCGGGCAGGGTCCGCCTGCTTCCGGAGGGAAAGGCCGCGGAATTTCTGGCCAACTGGCCGGTGACTGAGCTGCCGATCCCGGCAGCGGTCGCAGAACGGCTGGTTCAGTTCGGTCTGCACACCTGCGGCGACTGCGCCTCGATCACCATGGTGGAGCTGCAGCGCCAGTTCGGTCCGGACGGGATTCTTCTCCACCGACTCTGCCGGGGGCAGGACTCAGCTGAAGTCGATCCCTGGCGGGAGCCGCTGCCTTGTGGGGTGCGCCGGGTCCTGGCGGGGGGAGTCGACGACTCCGAATCGCTGCGCTTCGGCGCCGCTGAGCTGGCCCGGGGCTTGGCCGAGGAGCTGTCCCGGCAGGGACAGGCGGCGGGACGGATACGGCTGCTCCTGCGCGGCGAGGACGAGCCCAGGCATGCAGCCCAACCAGACCGGCAACTCTGGTGGGACGAGGTGGCGCCTCCCGCTCCCATGGCCACCGCCGATGAGCTGATGGGGCCGCTGCTCAGCCTTTTCAGCAAGGCTCGCGTCCTTACTCCGGTGACGGTGGTGGAGCTGGAGGCCTTTGACCTGGTCGCTCCGCCGGTGAATCAGATCGGACTCTGGCAGGGGCGGGCGGCTGACCGGGAGGTGATCAAGCGAGCGGTGGACCGGCTCCACGACCGATTCGGCACCGGCCTGGTCTGGCGGGTGGAGGTCCGTCCAGGACATCCCGGGGACGTACCCGAGGAGCGGCTGATCTGGAACTCCCGTTGACTTCGCTCGAGGTCCGCTCCAAAGGCGTGGCGGCCGACCCCCTGGCGGTGGACACCGGCACCGGCTGGATGGAGGTGGTGGAGGTGGTGGAGCGCTGGCGGATCGAGGTCGGATGGTGGCGGGTCGACCCCGAGCGCCCGGTCCAGCGCGCCATCTGGCGAGTGCTGCTCGCAGACGGCCGCTGCATTGACCTGCGACTGGACCTGGGTTCCCGCCGTTGGGGGGTTGAGCGAACCTGGGGATGACAGCGAACGTGTTCTGCTAGCGTCACCACATGCCCGATCTCCCCGCCAGGTCGACCTCACCTCCGCCCCAGAACCAATCACCCAGCGGGCGGCCGCCAATGAACTACCGCTCGATGCGGAGCTGGCTGCCGCTGATCATCATCCTGGTCCTCAACGTCCTGATCGTGAACGTCTTCCTGGCTCCAGCTGCCCCCAAGACCATCACCATCCCCTACAGCACCTTCGTCAAAGACGTCACCAACAACGATGTCAGCACCATCACCACCAGCTCGGGAACGATCGACGGCACCTTTCGCCATCTGACCGGGACTACTGCCACTTCCAAGACCAAGGTCAAGTACTTCACCACCCAGCTGCCCAGCTTCGCCGGGGGCGGCCTGGAGACCCTGCTCCAGAAGCACAACGTGACCATCAACGCCGAGAGCACCCTCACCCCCTTCTGGGAGGAGTTGCTGCTCAGCTTCGGTCCCACCCTGCTGATCGTCTTCGGCTTCATTTACCTGATGCGCCGGGTCTCCGCCTCTTCCAGCGGCGGCATCTTCAGCATGGGGCGGAGCCAGGCCCGTCTCTATGACGCGGAGAGGCCGGCCACCACCTTCGCCGACGTCGCCGGCATCGAGGAGGCCAAAGAGGAACTCGAAGAAATCGTGGATTTCCTGCGCCAACCGGCCAAGTACCAGCGCCTTGGCGGCACCGTCCCCAAGGGAGTGCTCCTGGTGGGGCTGCCCGGCACCGGGAAGACCCTTCTGGCCCGGGCCGTGGCGGGGGAGGCCAAGGTGCCCTTCTTCAGCCTCTCTGCCTCGGAGTTCATCGAGATGATCGTGGGCGTGGGGGCATCTCGGGTCCGCGACCTCTTCACCAAGGCCCGGGCCGCGGCCCCGGCCATCATCTTCATCGACGAGCTCGACGCGATTGGGCGCAGCCGTGGCGCCGGTCCCAGCTTCGGGGGCCACGACGAGCGGGAGCAAACCTTGAATCAAATCCTCACCGAGATGGATGGATTCGACTCCCGCGAGGGCGTGATCGTGCTCGCCGCCACCAACCGGGCCGACGTGCTCGACCCCGCGCTGCTCCGCCCCGGACGCTTCGACCGCAGGGTCATGGTCCAGCCCCCTGACCGGGTGGGCCGAGCCGCCATCCTCAAGATCCACACCCGGGGGGTGCCCCTGGCCGATGACGTCGATCTCGACAGCGTAGCCTCCCAGACCCCGGGACTAGTGGGTGCCGAGCTTCGCAACCTGGTCAACGAGGCGGCACTCCTGGCCGCGCGCCGGGACCGCAAGGCGGTGACCATGGCCGACTTCACCGATGCCTTTGAGAAGGTGCTCCTGGGAGCGGCGCGGCGGATCGTGCTCTCGGAGGAGGACCGGCGCCGGACCGCCTGCCACGAGAGCGGACATGCCCTCTTGGGCCTGCTCATTCCCGAGGCGGACCCGGTGCGCCGGGTCTCGATCGTGCCTCGCGGCAGGGCCCTGGGAGTCACGGTTCAGTCCCCGGTCGACGACCGCCAGAACTACCCGGAAACCTACCTGCGGGCCCGCATCGTCGGCGCGCTCGGGGGCCGGGCCGCCGAGAAGCTGGTATACGACGTGGTCACCACCGGCGCCGAGAGCGACCTCCAGCAGGTCACGATCATCGCCCGGCAGATGGTGACGCACTGGGGGATGAGCCCCCTGGTTGGCCCACTCAACCTCGCGGAGGAGCCTGACCAGCAGGCGCTGGTGATGCCCCAGCGGCCCTACAGCGAGGTCACCGCCCAAGTTATCGACTCCGAGGTCAAACGGATAGTTGAGGAGTGTTTCACCGAAGCCTGCGATCTGCTCAGCAAGAACCGCGACAAGCTGGAGGCCCTGACCCAGGCCCTGCTCCGCGAGGAATCCCTGGACGAGGATCAGATCCTCAAGGTCACCGGGCTTCCCCCCAAGCCCAGCGCGGTGGCGCCACCCGCGGTGGCCGGCAACGGGGTTGGTGAGGTTCCCCCGGAGCCGGCTCCCGCCCCGAAGCCTCAGGCGGCCGAGCCGGTCAGCTAGAACCAGATCCTCATCGGGATCCCGAGCTCGCTATCGGTCTCGTCGCCCTGAGTGGGGACCCACTTCGCCGTGCCGGCCGCAATCCGTCGGGCGGTCCAGAGGCAGGCGTAGGCGTCCAGGGCGTCCTCGCTTGATTTCCAGCGGGGATTGATCTCAGCCACCTCGGAGAACTCGGCCAGCAGCAGCCGCTGCCGGTGCGCTCGCCCCTCGACGGTGTGCTTGGACTCGAGCGTGGCACCACCGAGCTCACGGAATGCCAGCTCAGGGTGGCCCTCGTGCAGCTTCTGGGCGGCTCCCCGCGCCAGCTCCTCGTCGACCTCCCGGACCTTGGCCAGGATCCCAAAGGCCTGCCGCGAGCAGCCCTTGCCGTCGATCCGTCGCCGGATGTCTTGGGCTTGTTGGTAGGTGGTGGCGCCCAGCATCGGGCGCAGAGGAGCTGGGAACACGCTGGTGAGCCGGGGCCAGCCCAGAACCCTGCGGGCCTCTAGGTCGCAGGCCCGGGATCCCCGCCGTGGGAGTCCGATCGGGATGTCGAGGACTGCAGCCACTACTGAGCGGCGGTTGCTGACGGCCCCGAGGAGGTGCGTGTCCCAGTGCTCCAGGGCGGTGCTTCCGTCGGCGTACTCCAGGGCCACCATCCAGCCACCCGGGCAGCCATCGGCGCCTATCAGCGTCAGGCTGGAGGGCATCGGGAAATCCTAGACCCGGGGGAGTGGTTTGACCACCGACAGCGAACATTAGTTCGTATGATGTGGGGATGCCTCAGCCCCATTTCTCAGAACTCTGGGCCCGCTCCTACTTCTCCTTTTTGGAAGGTGCCAGTGCTCCCGAGGCGATGGTTGACCGGGCAGCCGAACTGGGGATGGCCACCTTGGGCCTGGTGGACCGAGGTGGCCTCTATGGAGCGGTGCGCTTGGTCCAGGCTGCCGAGCGGGTCGGGCTGGCGGCCATGGTGGGGGCTGAGCTGGACCTGGAGGGTGGGGGCCGGCTAGTCCTGCTGGCCACCGACCGCTCCTCGTACCAGCAGCTCTGCCGAGCGGTGAGCCGGGCTCAGCTGGCGGGGGAGAAGGGGGCTCACCGCCTCCACCTGACGGGATTGGAAGCAGTCCTCGCCGATGCCGCTGGCAGG
>JBAUWA010000122.1:0-6754 GCA_049583555.1 Candidatus Dormiibacterota bacterium
ACTTGGAGGCGCGCTTGGGGCCGGTCTTGGTGCGTACCGGGTGGGGCAGAGCCTCCAGCGTCCCCTGTCGAACCAGCAGCTCGCGAACCGCGTCAGAAGGACGCGCCCCGGTCGCCATCCAGTGCCGAATCCGCTCATCATCGACGTGGAAAACCTTGGGATCCTTAAGCGGATCGTAGTAACCAACTGACTCGATGAAGCGGCCGTCCCGCGGTGAACGCGCGTCCGCTACGACGACGCGATAAAAGGGTCGCTTCTTAGCGCCCATGCGCTTGAGCCGAATCTTCACTGCCACTCAAAATCCCCTTGCATTACTGTGTATTTTGCCGATTATTCCGAGGCTCCGGCAGTCTTACTGTCGCCGCCTCACCGCCCCCCCCGGAGCTCCCTTTAGCAATTCGGTTGCCAGACGGCGCCTGCCTCCGGGTCCGGTCAGATCACGCATCACCTCTTGCATCTTGTCGAAACTCTTGAGCAAGCGAGAAACCTCGACCGTGGTGGTCCCGCTGCCCGCGGCGATCCGGCGGCGTCGGGACGCGTCAACCATCGAGGGGCGGCGGCGCTCGGCCGGAGTCATCGACATGACGATCGCCTCGACTTGCGCCAACTGGGCCTCGTCGGGCAGGTTGCCACCCTGCTGGCGCAGGAGCTCGCGTCCCCCGGGCACCATCCCCAAGATCGACTCCAGCGGTCCCATGCGACGGAGCTGGCGCATTTGCAGGATGAAGTCATCGAGGGTGAGTCGCCCATCGCGAAGGCGCTCCTCGACGCGACCCGCCTCCTCGACGCTCATCTCCTGACTCGCGCGCTCGACCAGGGTCAGGACGTCGCCCATGCCCAGGATCCGCCTCGCCATGCGTTCGGGGTAGAAGGGCTCTAGGTCTCTCGGCCTCTCCCCAACCCCGCAGTACCAGACCTGGAGACCGACCGCCGCCTTCATCGAGAGCGCAGCCCCGCCCCGGGCGTCGCCGTCGAGCTTGGTGAGAATCACCCCATCGACGCCGACCGCCTCGTTGAATGCCCCGGCCACGCGGACCGCGTCCTGGCCGGTCATGGCATCCACTACCAGGAGTGCGTTGTCGATCCGGTTGCGCTGGCGGATCGACTTCAGCTCTTCCATCAGAGGTTGGTCGAGATGAAGCCGCCCGGCGCTGTCCACGATGACCACGTCCGCTCCCCGACGTCGAGCTTCGGCCAGCGCCCGCTCGACGCCCTTGGCCATGCCCCGCTCGGGATCCGCCACCAATACCTCCAGACCCTGGTCCGTGGCGAGAACCTGAAGCTGCTGGACCGCGGCCGCACGCTGCGCGTCGGCTGCCACCAGCACCGCGCGGTGGCCGTCTTCCCGCACCAAGAGCGCCAGCTTCACGGCACTGGTGGTCTTGCCAGAGCCCTGCAGCCCCATCACCAAGACGGTGGTGGGCGGATCCGATTGATAGGTGAGGTGGGCGTCTTCGCCACCCAGGAGGTCGACCAACTCAGTGAAGACGACCTTGATCACCTGCTGCCCTGGGGTCAGGCTCTCCAGCACGTCGCTGCCGACCGCTCTCTCCCGAATCCGGTCCACGAACTGGCGAGCCACCTTGTAGTTGACGTCGGCCTCGAGCAAGGCCATCCGGACCTCGCGCAGTCCGGCGTCGACATCGGCGGCAGTCAGTCTTCCTTTGTCGGTGAAGTGCTTGAAGGCTGCGCTCAGCTTGTCGGTCAGAGTGTCGAACATCAGGCTGGCTCCGACCTGGTGGAGCTGGAACGGAGCTTGACCTCCGCCCTCCGGACCCGCTCTCGCAGATTGGCCAGTTCGCTCTCTCGATCCTGGATGCGGGCCAGAAGCCCGAGTTTGGACTCGAACTCCTCCATCCGCTGTAGACCCCTGCGGAGGAGATCGTGGGCAGCCGCTCTTGAGGTGCCCAGGGCCTGGGCCAGCTCCGTTACCGACCAGTCCTCCTCCAGTTGCAGACGGAGAGCTTGCCGCTGGCGGTCGGTCAGGACGGCTCCGTAGGCATCTAGGAGCTGCAGTCGCTCGATTCGATCCAGAGTTGTAGCTGTCAAGGCTGAAGCCTTGACACCCTAACAGAAACTCCTTGACCCGAAATCTAGGCGGGATCGCCCTCTAAGCGGTTTGACAGCCAAAACGGGATTGATTATCATTCGCTAAACGTAGGCAGCATCGCCCGATGAGGGCGTTATCGAGGGCGAGCGTAAATGAGAGCTGGGACGAGCGGGTTTGCGATCAAGCTGGGAATCGGTGGGATTGGCCTCCTGACCACCATCGCCTCAATGGCCGCGATGGCGCAGGGGGTTCAGGCCAGCTCTTCCAAGATCGTCGCTGTGGGGGCCGAAAACGAGTACGCCAACGTTATCGGTCAAATTGGCGGCCGCTACGTCTCGGTGTCCGCTGTCGAGAGCAACCCCAACACTGACCCACACACGTTCGAGGCCAGCCCGGCGGTGGCGGAGGTGGTCTCCAGGGCCAGTCTTGTCGTCCAGAACGGAGTCGGCTATGACTCGTACATGAACAAGATCGAGGCGGCCTCGCCGAACCCCCACCGAAAAGTGATCGTGGTGCAGTCGCTCCTCGGACTCCCCAGCGACACGAAGAACCCGCACCTCTGGTACAAGCCGGTCACCATGCCCGCGGTCGCCAGGGCGGTGGCTCATGATCTTGCCGATTTCGACCCTGCCCACGCCTCCTACTTTCACTCACGGGCCAGCGCCTTCGACAAGTCACTCACGCCCTGGCTGAACGACATCGCCGCCGTGAAGAAGGAGTTTCCCCACCCGACCGTCGCCGTCACCGAGCCGGTGGGCGACTACATGCTCAACGCGGTGGGGGCCAACATCCTCACCCCGTGGTCGCTGCAGGCCGACATCATGAATGGTGTCGATCCGTCGCCCCAGGATGTCTCGACCGAGCAGAACCTGTTCAACCAGCATCACGTCAAGGTCTTCCTTTACAACCAGCAGGTGACCGACTCCCTGACTGCTTCCTTTCTGTCCTTAGCCAAGCACGATCACATCCCGGTGGTGGGGGTTTACGAGACTATGCCCACCCCCGGTTACGACTATCAGTCGTGGATGCTGGCCGAGGTCAACGCCCTCAAGGCCGCCCTGCAACACCAGAAGTCGACCGTGTCGCTGCTCTCGAAGTGACAGTCTCGCCTGGGGCCGAGGGAGAGATCCTTCGCCTCGAGGATGTCTCGGTCTGGCTGGGTGGGCGCCAGGTCCTGGACCGGGTCAGCTTCGCCCTGCAGGCGGGGGAGGTCACCGGTTTGATTGGCTCCAACGGGGCTGGTAAGACCACCATCTTCCGGGTGATCCTCGGCCTCCAACCCATGACCTCAGGCCGGGTCTTGGTAGGCGGTCGCTCGGGCCCGGGCAGCCGTCCGGTGATCGGTTATGTGCCCCAGAACGTTGCTCTCGATCCCGATCTGCCGCTGCGGGCCAGAGACCTGGTGGGGCTCGGCCTGGACGGGCACCGCCTCGGCTTCCCGCTGCCGTCGGCGAGCCGCCGCCAGGCGGTCGACGAGATGTTGCGAGCGGTGGATGCTGAGCGATTCGCCGATGCTCGGGTGGGGAGGCTCTCCGGGGGTGAGCAACGCCGGATCCTGATCGCCCACGCCCTGATCAGCCGGCCCCGGCTGTTGCTGCTGGACGAGCCCCTCATCAACCTCGACATCAGGAGTGAGCACGAGGTGGTGGAGTTGCTAGCCCGGATCGCCAGGGAGCAGCGGATCGCGATCCTGATCTCAGCTCACGACATGAACCCCTTGATCCCGGTTATGGACCGGATCGTCTACGTCGCGGCCGGGCGCGCCGCCAGCGGGACCACGGCGGAAGTGGTCACGACTGAGGTGTTGAGCCAGCTCTACGGTCGCCAGGTCGATGTGATCCGGGTTCGCGACCGGGTCCTGGTGATAGCCGGCTCGGACGAGGAGCTGGCGCAGGACCACGAGCATGCCCATGCCGTCGCCGACTCGGGACTGGTCTAGGCGGCCCAGATAACTTCAATGGGCCTGATCTTCGGCGCCGGGTTCTTTCAGAGCTCCCCGGTTTTGGTGGCGATCGTGGTGGGGGCGGTGGTGGCGGTGGTGTCAGGCGTGGTCGGCGTCTTCACCGTGACCAGAGGGCTGTCATTCGCCGGACACGCCCTCGGAGACTTGGGGGCCACCGGTGGCTCGGGGGCGTTCCTCCTCGGTGTCAATCAGCTCTGGGGATTCGTGGTCATCGCCGCAGTGGCTGCTGGCGCCATCGAGCTTATCGGCATTCGCAGCACCCGAGGCCGGGACTTGGCGACCGGAATCGTTCTCGGCGCGGGACTGGGGCTAGCCGCCCTGTTCCTCTATCTCGACACCACCTTCAGCAACACCACCGGAGCCTCGGTGACAATCCTCTTCGGGTCGATCTTTGCGATCCAGAGCAGCCTCCTCCCGGTGATGGTCCTGCTCGGCGCGATCTCCCTGGCGATCGTGCTCGCGCTTTATCGGCCACTGCTGTTGACCGCCCTCAGCCCTGACATGGCCGCTGCCCGGGGGGTTCCGGTGCGCGCCGTCGGCGTCGCCTATCTGGCTGCCCTGGCGCTGGCGGTATCGCTCTCAGCGATGACGGTGGGAGCGGTCCTCAGCACCGCGTTACTGATTGGGCCCGCCGCCTGCGCACTTCGGCTTACTCGGCGCCCCGGAGTGGCGGTGCTGCTGGCCGCCGGTATCGGAGTCTTGGCGGTCTGGGCGAGCGTTGTCCTCGCCTACGACAGTTACTACTGGCCTCCCGGGGACAGGGGCTGGCCGGTGAGTTTCTTCGTAGTGTTCCTCATCTTTGTCTTCTACCTTCTGACCCAGGTGAGGCCCCGAGATTGGACTGCGCGGCACCTAGCCGGGGCCGGGTCCGCCAGCCCCGGCCTGGCCGATAAGTAGATAGAGTCCGATGTTCTCAGGCTTCATGACCGACACCTGGGCGGCCGCGACCATCGTCGCGGTGGTGGCCGGAGTGGTGGGTTTTTTCACGGTCATGCGAGGCGCTGCCTTCGTGGCCCACGCGGTCCCCAACGGCGCTTTCGCCGGGGGGGCCGCGGCCAGTCTGCTCGGACTCAATCCCATCTTGGGTCTGGGAGTGTTCGCATTGGTGGGCTCGCTCGGGATCAGCTGGCTGGGCCGCCGCGGTCGCAACGACGTGGTCACCGCGTTGGCCCTGGTGCTAATGCTGGGAATAGGTGCCCTCTTCCTCAGCATGAGTCAGGAGTACGCGTCGGAGACCTTCTCTTTACTGTTCGGTGAGGTTGTCGGCGTCAGCAGTGCGGAATTGCTACCAATCCTGGTGCTCGGGCTGGTCTGTGTGGTCGCCATCATGTGGCTGTTTCGACCGCTCACCCTGAGCTCGGTGATTCCTGAGGTAGCCGAGGCGCGGGGCATTCGCGCCAGCCGCATGGAAGCCAGTTTCCTCGTGATTCTGGCCCTCGCCACCACCATGACCGTGCCCGTGGTTGGCGCCTTTCTGATGTTCAGCCTGACCGTCGCCCCGGCCGCAGCGGCGCGCTCCTTGACCGCCCGGCCGCTGCTGGCGATGGGACTGTCCATCGCCATTGCCCTGGCGGTGGTCTGGTGCGCGATCGTGCTGTCCTACGTTTGCAACTGGCCGATCGGATTCTTTGTCGGGGTGCTTGGCGCCGGCGCCTACGGACTGGCGCGGAGCTGGGCCTTCTACCGGCTGCGGCGATCGGTTCCTTTTCGCCTCAGCACTCTGCCTTCGGTGAGCGCCCACTGATATGTTCGCGTTTGTCAAAGAAATCTCCATGCCGCTAACACCGTCGGTCCACGACGCGGTCGGGGTGCGACTGGCCCACGTTGACCAGCGCTACACCCGCCTGCGCCGGCTCCTGGTCGAGACCCTGGCCATGGCCGCGCGTCCACTGACGATTCCCGAGATCGTCGCCACCACTCCGGGTCTACCTCAAAGCAGCGCCTACCGCAACATCACCACCCTGATCGAGGTGGGCGTCGTGCGCCGGGTCCCTGGCACCGACGATCACGGCCGCTACGAGTTGGCCGAGGAGCTATCCGGCCACCATCACCATCTGGTCTGCACCCACTGCGGCCGGGTCGACGACGTGCCCTCCTCAGGGCTGCTGGAGCGGGCTCTCGGGGATGCCGCTCGGGCGGTCGCCGACAAGCAGGGGTATCAGGTCAGCGAGCATCGCTTCGACCAGCTTGGGCTCTGCCCCGACTGCCACTAGTCCCAGCAGATGCCGTCCAGCCGGTCCACGGCTCAGCTGTCGGTGCTGCCCTCGGCCAGCAGGGCATCCAGGTAGGGGCCGGGCTCGAAATCTCCCAGGTCGTCGAGTCCCTCGCCCACTCCCACCAGCTTGACCGGTAGCTTCAGCTCCGCCTCGACCTGGAAGACATAGCCCCCGCGGGCGCTGCCGTCCAGCTTGGTCAAGACCACTCCGGTGGCGCCGGCGACCTCACCGAAGGCGCGGGCCTGAGCCAGCGCGTTGGCACCGACGAAGGCATCGAGCACCAGCAGCGATTCGCTGGGTTGGCCCTCCAGCTGTCCTGAGATGACGCGGCGGATCTTGCCCAGCTCCTGCATCAGATTCTGCTTGGTGTGCAGGCGCCCGGCGGTGTCCACCAGGACCACCTCGCGGCCCCGGGCCTTGGCGGCAGCGATGGCGTCGAAGACCACGGCCGCCGGATCCGCCCCCGGCTGGTGCGCCACCACCTCTACCCCGCTCCGCTCGGCCAGAGTCCGGAGTTGGTCGCCG
>JBAUWA010000123.1:0-34441 GCA_049583555.1 Candidatus Dormiibacterota bacterium
GTACAGGATTCGGTTGTTGAGCTGATACATGATGTTCCCCACGTCGACCTGATCGTCGCCGCTGGGGGCGCCGCTGATGGTGAGCACGGTGGCCGTGGGTGGAGTCGCGTTGACATTGATCGCGTACCAGGTGCTTGACGGGGCCGAGATCACCAGATCGCCACTGTCTGGGTTGCCGACTCCGGAGTCATAGTCGCCGCTGACGTAGCTGCCTGCGGGCAGCCCGGTGGGCAGGCCTAGGTCGGTGATGGATCCGTCGTCGGCGATCTGGAGGAGGTGGCCCAAGTTGGCCGCCGCCGTGCTGATGGCGTAGAGGTAGTTGTTGGCGGTGTCGTACCCCATGGCGTTGTAGGTGGGCTGCGCCGGCCCGATCGTGACGCTAGCCCCACCGGTTGGATTGACCTCGACCAGCTGGCCAGAATCTACTTCGTAGAAGACCGGCTGACATGTGAAGGGTCCGGCAGCAGCCTGGACGACCACGGGTGCTGTCCAGAAGGCCAACCAAACGGCGACGCTGAGAAGCGCACCGCCCAGCAACGCCAGACTCCGCTGCATCGCCTCAGGCCCCTATGGGGTGACTTCGCTGCTGGGGCCGAGCGGACCAGGACCCCAAGCTAGCCCACAGTGCCCGAAGGCTTTTGCGGTCGGAAAACCCGGCCGAGGCTGTCTTTGACCCAGATCCCCGCGAGCACAACCGTCGGACAAGGCAAGTACCATCCCCGTTGAGAGCTCCGAACCGCGATCAGACGCGGGTTGTCTTGGCTCGCCTATGCCGGGCTCGGACACCGCCCGGCAGTATAGAGCCCGCCGTGCCCGGATTCACGCCCTTATTCATGAGGAGCAAACCCGTGCACCGGCGGCTCTTACTGATGCAGTCTCAGTCAGAGAGGAGGTGGGTGTAGAGCCGATGGGTTGACTGGTCAAAGGCCACCAGGATCACCTCCTCAATTCGCCCAACCGGAGATTCCCGGATGGCGTGGACCGCGACCTTGGCTGCCAATTCAGATGGGTATCCGAAGATCCCGGTGGAGATTGCCGGGAAGGCGATGCTCCGTGCGCCCAGAACATCCGCCACCCGAAGGGCGGACCGATAGCAGGATCTAAGCTGGCCGGGTTCGCCACGATCCCCGCCATACCAAACGGGGCCGACCGTGTGGATGACCCACTTCGCCGGCAGACGGTACGCCTTGGTGGCCTTGGCGTGGCCGGGTTCGCAGCCACCCAAGAGGCGGCATTCGGCGACCAGCTCGGGTCCAGCGGCCCGATGAATTGCCCCGTCCACTCCACCACCACCCAGGAGGCTGGGATGGGCGGCGTTGACAACCGCGTCGACCTTCACGGTGGTGATGTCCGCCTGTTGGACGCGAATGGTCGGAGTTGCCATCGTTCCAGCTAGTGTCCCTCGTCCCCTCCCGTCTCAGTCAGCGAATATCACCAGAGCGGTCCTGTCGTCGCGCTTGCGGGCAATCTTCACCAGTCTCTCCGCGGCTTGCTGGGGATCACTGGTGCTCACCGCCAACCCCAGGTCTTCCTCAGTGAGGAGGTCAGGAGCGAAATCACCAGTGACGCCGTCCGTCACCAACAGCAGCTTGTCCTTAGGTTCCAAACTGAGCTTGCCTCGCTGGGGCGCCACAGTCTCCCTGCCACGACCGGATCCCAGCCCGAGGGCATTTGAGAGGATGTTGCCCTCTCCCTCGTCGGTGGTCACCCGCATCGGCGCTGGATCTTCGGCCTTCTGGAGGTAGAGCCGGGAATCGCCGACGGATACATAGAAGATGTCGCTGCCAACGATCCAGGCCAAGGTCGCGGTGGTTGCGCCCAACCCGGCCTCCGCGATCAGCGTGTCCGCTCGATCGCATCCCGAGACCAAAGCTTCCAGTGGTGGCATGCTGCCACTTCGACAGACCCCGAGGATGGTGTCAACCGCCAGTTGCGCAGCCTCGCCACTGCGACGGTATTGACCCACCCCATCGAACACCCCGAACAGACTGAGTTCAAGATCGACCAGCGTCCGGTCCTGATGATGCAGAGCCAATTGAGCTAGTCCCACCCGAAGCTTCAACGCGCTGACCCCGGTTGAGCTGGGTGAGGCGACACGTCACGGCGTACCGAGAGTCGGGTTCCGTGGGTTCGCATCGGTCTATCTAGTGGCTCGTCACGTGCCCCACGTGAAGCAGGCCGAGTCGGACCTGAGCAAAGGCAGCAGAAGTGGCGGGATGGGAGCCAAACCGTGATGACCAGACCGTCAGAGAACTTATCTATTCCAGTACACACTGTTGCTGGTTCGTAACAGTCATCGACCTGTTTGATGGTAAACATTTCGACTGGATAAGTCATCAGACGATAAGTCAGCGGACGTATGGAGCTCTAATGAGAACCGGGGTAGGCAGAGGATATCGAAGCAAGATCGCGCTGGCAGCGGCAGCCGCGCTCATCGCTGCCGGTGGAGTTGTCGCGTTTGCCTTCTTCACGGCCGCGGGAACGGGAACGGGCAATGGCGCAGTCGGTACGTCGACTTCCTGGAACGTCACTTCGTCCCCCTACACCGGCGGCCCACTCTACCCGGGAGTCGGGAGCGAGAGCATTCCCTTCACGGTCACCAATCAGAACCCGGGCAACCAGGCGTTGACCTCCATTACATCCGCCTTGACCACTGACGGTGCGGGTGGCGTCTGGGACGTGAACACCGGCAGTTTCAACGACGGCTGTCTGGCCACCTGGTTCACCGTGACCAATACGACGCCCAGCTTTCCTGACGATCTGGCTGGGACTTCTCCAGGACCGGCTGGGGCATACAGTGGCACCGCCACGCTGACGATGCAGGACTTTCCGACAAGCCAGAATGGGTGCCAGGGAGTCGACCCCCAGATCACGATCACTGTCGACTGAGTCGCGGTCAAGAACCGAGTTGAGCGTGTGGCCTGCGATCAGCGGCTTCCCTCGCCGAGAGACTCTGGTAAACAGGCGTGAACCAAGTTTCGGTTGCGCGCGCACGGGCGTGGGCCTTTCTTAAAGGGATCGCACTCGGGCTCGGGGTTGCCGCGCTAGTCTGGCTGACCCTGGGTCTCGCGCGGTCTGTCACCTTCAGTATCAGCACCGCGGTTACCAGCTCTCCCACCTGCACTTCCAGCGCTTTGCTCTATCCCGGGGTGCCACGCTGCCTGACCTACACGGTGACGAATCCCAACGAGTTCCCGATCGAGGTCACGCAGCTGGGCATCGCTCGAGTGACGTCATCAGCACCTAGCAGCTGCCCGTCGCAAAACCTCGACCTTGGTAAGAGCAGGTTCTCGGGTTCGCTCACGGTGCCTGCAACCGCCACGAGAGCCACGTCGGTACCAATCAAGATGCTCGACGAAGGGAACCAGAACCGGTGTCGGGGCGCGGTCTTTAGTTTCACATACAACGTCGCTCTGACCTACCGAGCGCCATGAAATCCAGATGGGGTCGGTCGCGGTGACGGTGAACGCACGAAAGCGTCGCGAGATGCTTCGCTTGTCCGGGCTACCGTTGCTGGGCGCTGCCTTCGTCTTGGCTGCGGCAACCGCACTCGCGTTTTTCTTAGCCTTTGGGGCGGGCTTCGGCAACGCTGCCGTGGGCACTCTGTATCCTCCGACCGGCGTGGCCGGACTGCAGACGTCCAATGCGACTGTCGATGTCAGCTGGTCCGCACCCAACCCCCCGCCGCCCGGCGGAGCTGTTGACGGCTACTTCGTTGAGCGCTTCCTCGGCTCGACGCCCAGCAACGCCTGCGGCAGCTCTCCGACCGCGCTGCTCGCCCCCGCGGTCACGAGTTGCACTGACTCTTCGGTCCCGCTCGGCACCTACACCTACACGGTGACAGCCGTGTGGCGTTCGTGGTCGGCGACCAGCAGCTCGAGCGGGTCAGTAACCGTCCTGAGCGCATCCGCCAGTGGGCTGATCCCTGCGACCGGTGCGGTAGGGTCCTCTGCCCAGATCACGGCTCAGCGCTTCGCCGCCAACTCTGCGCTCAGCGTCACCGTGGGGGGCGCCGCCGCCGCCATCACCGCAGGGGGGACGACGGGCGCCACCGGTTCCTCCACGGTCACCTTCATCATCCCGGCGGTTCCCAACGGCCCCGAGACCGTGGTGGTGACGGACGCCTCGTCAAACACCGCTACCTCGGCCACCAACTTCACCGTCACCGCCTCAGCCACCGGCCTCAGCCCGGGCACCGGCACGGTGGGGTCTTCGGCCTCGATCCTGGCTCAAGGCTTCGCTCCCAGCTCAGCCCTGAGCCTGACGGTGGGCGGGACTGCGGCGACCATCACCTCGGGCGGCACCACCGCCGCCAATGGTGCGTCCAGCCTGACCTTCACCATCCCGGTGCTCCCCCACGGTGCTCAGAGCGTGGTGGTTACAGACGCCTCGTCCAACGTTGCCACTTCAGCGACCAACTTCACGGTCACCGCCTCAGCCACCCATCTGACGCCGACCACCGGCGCGGTGGGCACCACCGGAGTCACGATCCTGGCCCAGGGCTTCATTGCCAATCACGCTCTCACCGTCAAGGTCAATGGGACGGCAGCCACCATCACCGCCGAGGGTACCAGTGGTAGCAACGGCGCGTCCACCGTGACCTTCACCATCCCTGCGGCGCCCAACGGCGCAGATACCGTGGTTGTCTCCGACGGGACCAACTCCGCCACCTCGGTAACGAGCTTCACCGTGGCCGCATCGGCCACCAACCTCAGCCCGGTCACTGGAAAGGTGGGGTCGTCAGCTTCGGTGCTCGCGCAAGGCTTCGCTGCTAACTCGGCTCTGACCGTCACCGTGGGCGGGACCACGGCCACCATCACCTCCGGAGGCACCACCGGATCCAGTGGGTCCTCCACGGTGACCTTCACCATCCCCGCGGCGCCCAACGGCCCCGAGACCGTGGTGGTGACCGACGCCGCTTTGAACAGTGCTAGCTCGGGGACCACCTTCACGGTGAACGCCTCGGCCACGGGACTAGCCCCGAGCAGCGGTGTGGTCGGCTCCTCGGCCACGATTACCGCCCAAGGGTTCGCGGCCAGCTCGGCACTGAGCGTGATGGTCGATGGCACGGTCGCCACCATCACGTCCGGCGGGACCACCGGCGGCAACGGATCGGCGACGGTTACATTCACCATCCCGGCCGTACCGCACGGCGCTCAGGGCGTCGTGGTCACCGACGCGTCGTCCGACACCGCCACCTCGAGCACCAACTTCACGGTGACCTCCTCCGCCTCGGGACTGACCCCAACCACCGGGGCAGTCGGGACTACCGGCGTCACGATCCTGGCCCAGGGCTTCATCGCCAACCACGCCCTCACCGTCAAGGTCAATGGGACAGCAGCCACCATCACCGGCGGGGGTACCAGTGGTAGCAACGGCGCGTCAACGGTGACCTTCACCATCCCTGCGGCGCCCAACGGCCCCGACGCGGTGGTCGTTACTGACGGTTCCAATCCCGCCACTTCGGCGATCAACTTCTCGGTTTCCTCCTCGGCCACCGGGCTCGCCCCGAGCAGTGGCGCGGTCGGTTCATCGGCTTCGATCCTGGCTGAGGGCTTCGCGCCCGACTCCGCGCTCAGCGTCACAGTGGGGGGCGCCGCCGCCACCATCACGGCCGGTGGCACCACCGCTGCCAACGGTGGCGCCACAGTGAGCTTCACCGTCCCCAGCCTGGTCAACGGGTCGTACATCGTGGTGGTGACCGACGCCTCATCCAACGCTGCCACTTCGGCCACCAACTTCACCGTGACCGCCTCGGCGACGGGTCTCAGCCCTGCCACCGGCGCGGTGGGGTCTTCGGCGACGATCCTGGCTCAAGGCTTCGCTCCCAGCTCAGCCCTGAGCGTGACGGTGGGCGGGACTGCGGCGACCATCACCTCGGGCGGCACCACCGGCGCCAATGGTGCGTCCACGGTGACCTTCACCATCCCAGTCCTGCCCCACGGCGCTCAGAGCGTGGTGGTGACTGACGCCTCGTCCAACACCGCCACCTCGGCGACCAACTTCACAGTGACCGCGTCGGCCACCAACCTGACCCCGACCACCGGCGCGGTGGGCACCACCGGAGTCACCATCCTGGCTCAGGGCTTCATCGCCAGCCACGCCCTCACCGTGACCGTGAACGGGACCGCCGCCACCGTCACCGCGGGCGGCACCAGCGGCAGCAACGGCTCGTCCACGGTTACCTTCACCGTCCCGGCCGCGCCCAATGGTGGCGAAGTGGTGAAGGTCTCGGACGGCACCAACACCGCCACCTCCGCGACCAACTTCACGGTGACCGCCTCGGCTACTGGGCTCACACCCATCACTGGTGCCGTGGGTACAGGGGGGGTCAAGATCACAGCCCAGGGCTTCGCTGCCAACTCCGCCCTCAGCGTCTCCGTGGACGGTACAACCGCCACCATCACCTCCGGCGGCACCACTGGCGGCAATGGGTCCGCAACGGTGAACTTCACCATCCCCGCCGTTCCCAACGGTCCTCAGACTGTGGTGGTAACTGACGCCTCGTCCAACACGGCCAGCTCAGCGACCGATTTCACCGTAACCGCGTCGGCAACCGGACTCAGCCCTGCGACCGGCACGGTGGGATCCTCCGCCCAAATCACAGCTCAGGGATTTGCGGCTAGTTCAGTCTTAAACGTCACAGTGGACGGAACCGCCGCCACAGTCACCGCCGGGGGAACTTCTGGAGCCAACGGTGCGTCCACGGTGACTTTCACCATCCCGGCCGTGCCCCACGGCGCGGAGAGTGTGGTCGTCACCGACGCCTCGTCCGACACCGCCACCTCGAGCACCAACTTCACTGTGACCGCGTCGGCAACCAACCTGAGCCCCACCAGCGGCACGGTGGGCACGACCGGAGTAACGGTGCTGGCCCAGGGCTTCATCGCCAACCACGCCCTCACCGTCAAGGTCAATGGGACCGCCGCCACCATCACCGGCGGGGGTACCAGTGGTAGCAACGGCGCGTCCACGGTGACCTTCACCATCCCTGCGGCGCCCAACGGCCCCGACGCAGTGGTCGTCACTGACGGGACCAACTCAGCCACTTCGACCACCAACTTCTCGGTGTCAGCCTCGGCGACCGCGCTAGCACCGAGCAGTGGCGCGGTCAGTTCATCGGCTTCGATCCTGGCTGAGGGCTTCGCGCTCGACTCGGCCCTCAGCGTCACCGTGGGGGGCACCGTTGCGACCATCACCGGCGGTGGCACCACCGCTGCCAACGGTGGCGCCACGGTAACTTTCACCGTCCCCAGCCTGGTCAACGGGTCGTACATCGTGATGGTGACCGATGCCTCGTCCAACGCTGCCACTTCGGCCACCAACTTCACCGTGACCGCCTCGGCGACGGGCCTCAGCCCTGCCACCGGCGCGGTGGGGTCTTCGGCGTCGATCCTGGCTCAAGGCTTCGCCCCCAACTCAGCCCTGAGCGTGACTGTGGGCGGGACTGCGGCGACGATCACCTCCGGTGGCATCACCGGTGCCAACGGTGCGTCCACGGCGACCTTCACCATCCCGGTCCTGCCCCATGGCGCTCAGAGCGTAGTGATGACTGACGCCTCTTCCAACACCGCCACCTCTGCTACCAACTTCACGGTGACCGCCTCGGCCACTGGGCTCACACCTACCACCGGCGCGGTGGGCACCACCGGAGTCACCATCCTGGCTCAGGGCTTCATCGCCAGCCACGCCCTCACCGTGACTGTGAACGGCACCGCCGCCACCGTCACCGCCGGCGGCACCAGCGGCAGCAACGGGTCGTCCACGGTCACCTTCACCGTCCCGGCCGCGCCTAATGGCGCCGAAGTGGTGAAGGTCTCAGACGGCACCAACACCGCCACCTCTGCGACCAACTTCACGGTGACCGCCTCGGCCACTGGGCTCACCGTGACCAGCGGTCCGGTGGGTACAGCGGGAGTCAAGATCACAGCCCAGGGCTTCGCTGCCAACTCGGCCCTGACCGTCACCGTCGGCGGCACCACGGCCACCATCACATCCGGGGGCACGACCGGCGCCAGTGGGTCGTCGGCCAGTCTCACTTTCACCATCCCAGCGGTGCCCAACGGCCCCCAGACCGTGGTGGTGACCGACGCCGCAAGCAACACCGCCACCTCGGGGACCAGCTTTACTGTGACCGCTTCGGCGACCGGCCTCAGTCCGGTCACCGGCCTGGTGGGGAGCTCTGCCCAAATCACCGCCCAGGGCTTCGCGGCCGGCTCGGCCCTGACCGTCACCGTGGGCGGGACCACGGCCACAATCACCGCCGGTGGTACGACCGGAGCCAACGGCTCGTCCACGGTGACGTTTACCATCCCCGCCCTCGCCAATGGCTCTTACTTTGTGGTGGTGACTGACGCCTCGACCGACACCGCGACCTCGGCGACCAAGTTCGCTGTTACCTGACGTGCCCCCGGCCCCAGCTCAGGATTGCCGCATGTCAGGCGGCGCAGCGCTTGTTAGGCATGAGCGACCCTCTGAACCTTGGCTGCCCAGCCGGATTTGCCCATCGAGGATCACCGATTTGGTGACTTGTTGTCTCGGCAGCGTTGATGGCGAAACGAGCTGACCTATTAGCCCGTTAGGTCGGATGGTGGCGCCAGTGAGGACCACCACGACTGCGAACTCCGGCAATTTCCAGCGGGCGTAATGTGTCTGAAATGCACGCCGCGCCAGTGCCGCCGCGTTTGTACCGGACGTTATACGTTATAAGCCTGCTTGCGACATTCTCTGGGCTGGCAATGGCCGCTGATGTCACCCGTGCGGCCGCGAAATCTCCCGCTTTTCCCTCGGCTACCAAACAACGGCAGCTGTTTCGACAGTGGGAGGGGAATCAGGGCTCGAACCTTCTCAACGAAAACCCGGAACTGGCTGAAGCACTGGGCTCGAGCCAATACTCGACGGGCGCTCCGGTGGTCAAGGTCAGCTACGGGCGCACCACCTACTACAAACTAATTGCCAAGGCGGGGCC
This sequence comes from Candidatus Dormiibacterota bacterium, assembly GCA_049583555.1. Classification (GTDB taxonomy): domain Bacteria; phylum Chloroflexota; class Dormibacteria; order Aeolococcales; family Bog-877; genus Bog-877. Next base: position 8,969 of record JBAUWA010000123.1, read on the forward strand.
GGAGTCATTCCTGGCGGTGTCAGAAGTCACCACTTCCGTCGCCAGCAAGCCCACGCGTTCGAGTGTGCTGGTGATCTTCGACCCTCGGCCAGCGAGCATCGCTGGCTGGCCGAGTCGGCGGTTGCTCTGCCTGTCAGTCCCGATCTCGGAAAAACGGGCGCAACCCTGACTGCTCCCACAGCCGCTGAAGGGAAAAAGCTGCTGATGACGTCTGCGGCAGCGGTCCAGTCGGTGCTCACAGCCTCCAACGCTTACCTCCAGTCGGGCACGACATCGGCCTTGGTGCCCGATCCCTCGTGGTACAGCGGCGAAGCCGCCTGGTTTCAGAGCATCGAGTCCGAGGCTGGGGCGGTCACCACTCAGTCCACTCTCAGTGGCTATCCCATCTATACCTTCCGCGAACGGTCGGGCGCAGCCATGTCAATTTTCACGTTCACCATCAGCAACAGCGAGGAGGAGGGGGAGGGATTCTGGCTCAATACCGACTTCTTCCCCGGCCAGCCACTGCTAGCCCAAGACGACACCTGGCTCGGCACAGTCGCAGTGACCGATCCCCTGCGCAGCACCAAGAGCGGGCTCTCGATCGCCGGAGTAACCCTGGCGCCAATCTCTGCCACCGGAACCACCCTCTCGGACCAAATCATCACCTTCGGGCCCTGGTAGCGGGGAGAAGCGACGCTGCAGCGACCGGCTCCAGTGGAGGCCGGTCTGGCGCCCTCTTGAATCAGTCGCCGCTGGGGAGGTGAAGGTACATCGATTGCAGCCCCACCCGGCCCGGGCCCCGAAAGCGATTGAAGACCAGCTTGCCCACACCGGCGAAGACGCCGGTGCGCAATCCGTAGACGGCGGGCCGCATCCGCACTTCAGGGTCCATGTACACCCAGCCTCCGGGCTCAACGTCGATCTCCTCGCCTGCCTCCAATCGCTTTTCGAAGACGTTGCCGAAACCATGCAGCCAGACCACGCCGTCGCCATCCCGGGCATCGAAGCGGTCCACCCAGAAGCCGTTGTTGCCGAAGAGGTTGTTGCTCAAGCCACGAAGGTGGCTGGCGCTGTACCGCAGCGAGGCAGTCGCCGCCAGGAACTGATGCTCGCGGGCGAGTATGGCTGCTCCTCGCGGAAGCTCGAGCGGGAACACCTGTCCCGGAGCATCTCTCGAGAAGGCGATGTCGCCCCGGCCCTTGGCCTCAGTAAGGAAGAGCTGACGACCGGCCACCACCCGGCGGACAGCACCACGGACCGCCTTGAGCTTGATCCCGATCTGGGGTTCCTTCCAAAGGACCACGTGATGCTCGAAGTAGATGGCCATCGACCCGTCCAGGCTGCAGTGAAGCATCGGCACCAGCTCACCCTCGATCAGGTAGCTGACGCCCGGGGCAAGACCCTGGTGGACCCGAGTCGGGAGGATCTCCGGGGGGTTCAAGGCGTGACTCTCCTCCGCTGCCGTGGGGCTGTGTGTCAGTACGGTCCCCCAAAATTACCGCCGCTGGTGCGCTCAGTCTCCGGGGACCAGGACCAGCTTGACGTGAGGCGATGATGCCTGCCGAGCCCAGGCTGAGCCAATCGCAGACAGTGGCAGCTCCTCGACGGCGAGCCGGATCCGACCGGCGGCGGCGTGCTCCGCCACCGCCCGGAAGGCCGCGGTCCGTTTCTCCAGGGGGGTGCTGGGGTTGGCGTGGCCCACGATGGTCAGCTGCCGCCCCCGTACGGTGGCGGAGGTGAGGGTTGCCTCGGGGCCGGCGCTCTGACCGAGGTGGACGATCCGGGCTGATTGTCCGCAGGCGGCTGTCGCCGCCATCAAAGGCCGGCCCCAGAGGGGGTCGAAGACCACATCCAGCGGTCCGCCCGCCGCTGCCTCGAACTCAGCGGCCAGGTCCTCCACGCTCTGGCCAGCGATGGCCACGACGGCATCGGCGCCGAGATCCAGAGTTCGCGCCAATGCCCCGGGGTCGCGTCCCGCCGCTACCACCCTGCCAGCACCGAGCAGTCGGGCGATCTGCACGCCTATCTGTCCGACAGCCCCAGTCGCGCCCAGGATCAATACCCTCTCGCCGCTGCGGAGCCGAACCTTGTCGACCAGCGAGATCCAGGCCGCCACCCCGGCCACACCTAGGCCCGCGGCGGTAGCCGAAGGCAATTCGTCAGGGATGGGTGTGCAGGCTGCTTCATTGATTGCCGTCCATTCCGCCAGCCCGCCGCTCTCCCCAGCGCCGACCTCGAATCTGATCCGCCGCCCCTTCAACGACCGTCCATCCTCGACCACGGTCCCGGCACCCTCGCCCCCCGGAACGTAGGGAAGTTTCGGTGCACCCCCGTAGAAGGTGCCCGACGCAATCCGGATGTCGACCGGGTTGATTGCCGCTGCGTCGACCCGGATCAGGACCTGTCCCGGCAGTGGACGGGGCCGGGCGAATTCGCCGTACTTGGGGCTGGCGCCAAAGCGTTCGATGACCGCCGCCCGCATGGTGGCGCCAGGCGCGGCGGGCCGGGGTTGCTTAGAGCCTGACGCTGGGGAGCCCACCTGGCGCCACCACGAAGGAGTCCCACATCCCAAGGCCCTCATGCCCAGGAATGAGGCAAGCGATCCGGTAACTTCCCACCTGGCTGGCGGTGAAGGTGAAGGGGGCGGCTTGGCCTGGGTCGGTCCCGACCATGGGGTCAGGCGTTGAAGCCCCTGCGAACACCGGAGTCGTCGTGGTGGCGGTGACCACCGCGGCCGAGTGGTTGATGCTGCCCTGGTTGCTGAAGTCGACGGTCACGGTCCAGCCGACCGGAACGGTGACCACCATCTGCCCCTTGTACTCGCCGTCGAAGTTGAGGCCGAGGTTGACATCCTGGTATCCAGCCTCAAGCTTCAAGGTGAGGGTCTGGGTGGCGGAGTCGTAGGAGGCCCAGCGGTCGAGCGTGACCGTGGAGCTGGTGGTGGACGGGCTGGGGGATGGCGACTGGGTGGGCGTGGGGGTGGCGACCGGGCTCACCTTTGGCACTTTGAACCCAGCCCGGATCGCCAGTGGTCCGTTGACGGTGAGGGCGATCTGGGAGCTGGAGCTTCGTCCACTCGGCAGGGTCCAGGACGTGAAGGGATGGGCGAAGGGATGGGTGGCGAACACGGTCAGGGTGGCTGTGTGGCCACAGGCGACCGGCACCGTGTTGACGTTGCGGTCCAAGTAGTAAGCGGCGCCTCCGGCTTTGGCATTGACCGCCCCCAGGAGATGGTTGGCGAAGCTGGGAATCAGCACCGTCAGCGAGCAGCCGACACTGGTGTCGGGGCTGGAGGCGGGACCGCTGGCACAGCCCGCCAGGGCCGCCGTCAGCCCCAGGCCAAGGCCCAGTCCCAGCGCTCGATGACGAGCCCAGCTGAGACGAGGTCCCCTGTGATCAGCCGGAGCTGGCCGGGCACCGAACATCCCCGTCAGGTTAGCGGATGCCGGAGCCCCGACGGCTACCGCTGAGTGCGGGGGATGCCAACCGCGCTGCAGGGCGCTAACGTAGCTCCCGGTGAGTGCGACCAACGAGCTCGCGGTCAAGGAGACCGGGACAGGTCAGAAGGACCAGGTTCGTCGCGACCGGCCCTGGAAGGTGGTGGTCTGGAACGACCCGATCACGCTCATGAGTTACGTCGTCTTCGTGTTTCGCAGGCTCTTCGGCTACGACCTTGAAACCGCCACCAAGCTGATGCTGCAGGTGCACAACGAAGGCAAGGCGGTGGTGGCCACCGAACCCCGCGAGCGCGCCGAGGTGGCGGTGGCCCAGCTCCATGCCCACGGGCTGCAGGCAACCCTGGCTCGCGACTGAGCTTGGCTCACATCACCCGGCAGCAGGAGTTGGTTCACCTCAGGGTGAGCCGGGGCGAGCGCCGAGCGCTCCTCCAGATCGTCGAACGCCTTGAGCCGCTGGTGGAGGAGTCGCAGTGGGCCCGACCTCGCGCCTACCAGAACCAGACGGACGAGCAGGAGTTCCAGCGGCTGGTGGGTACCGACCTGGCGGATTCCCGGGCTGCGGATCTACTTCAGGTGAGGGAGGCCCTGGAGTCGGACCAGCGAATCCTGCTCTCCACCGACACCGCCATGGCCTGGTTGCGGGCGCTCAACCTGCTCCGGCTGGCGCTGGCGGAGCGCTTGGGGATCACTGCCGATGGCTGGGAGGACGGGTTCAGCCTCCAGGAGCATCGCCGGCCACCGCTGGCGACCCTCCACCTGCTGAGCTGGGTCCAGGAGGGTCTGATCGAGGCCCTGGGCGGCGACTGAACCCGGCCCCACGGCTGGTTCAGCCCCTGTCGGCCGCCCAGATCCCTGCCATCCAGCGCTCTAGCGCATCGGGCGCCGACGGCAGGCCCTGACTCAGCTGCCGGTACCCGTCAGGGGTCACCAGGACGTCGTCCTCGATCCGGACTCCGATCCCGCGAAGCTCCTCGGGAACGGTCAGGTCGTGGGGTTGGAAATAGAGTCCGGGCTCCACCGTGAGCACCATGCCCGGCTCCAGGACGCCATGCCGGTAGGTCTCCTCGCGGGCCCGGGCGCAATCATGGACGTCCAGCCCCAGCATGTGGCTCACCGAGTGTAGGGTGTAACGCTGATGCAGCTGCTGGTCTTGTTCCAGCGACTCCTCGGCACTCACCGGCAGCAGACCCATCGCCTCCAAGCCCTGCGCCAGAACCCGCATGGCCGCTCGATTAGGTGCCAGGAACTCGTTCCCCGGTTTGACCGCGGCGAAGGCGCCTTGCTGCGCGTCGTACACCAGTTGGTAGACCCGCCGCTGCACGTCGGTGAAGTGTCCGCTGATGGGCATGGTGCGGGTGACATCGGCGGTGTAGTAGCGGTTGGTCTCGACACCGGCGTCCAGCAGCAGCAGCTCTCCCGGGCGGATTTCGCCATCGTTGTGGGACCAGTGCAGGATGGTGGCGTGGCTGCCCGCGGCCGCGATGGTGGAGTAGCCGGTGTCGTTCCCGGCCGCGCGGGCCCTGGCGAAGAAGGCCACCTCGATGTCGCGTTCGGTGCGGGCGCTGGGCAGCGCGCGTACCACGTCCTCGAATCCCTGCCGAGTCAGGTCGCAAGCTTCCTCGAGTAACTCCACCTCGAGGGCGTCCTTTACGAGGCGCATCTCGGAGAGGTGGCTGGCCAGCTCCTGGTCCGGACCGGCAAGGTCGGCGGCCAGGCGGTCGACCTTGGGGTCCAGACCGCGCAGAACCACGCCTCGATCAAAGCCTGAGACCGCCTGGGGAAGCTCACCCAGACCGGTCGCGTCGACGCCTAAGCGCTGCCGCGTCACCTCCAGCCCCCGACCTGGGCCCACCCAGAAAACGCCTTTGACGCGGTCAGTGAAGAAGTCGCTCTTGCTGAAGTCCGTCTCCGGTTCGGTGAAGACCTGGGTTTGGTGGCCGCCGCCTTCGAGAGGCTTCATCACTAGCACCTCGTCGGGCTCCCCCTCCCCGACTAGATAGAGGTAGTCGGTGCCCGGCCGGAAGAGATAGGTGGTGTCGTTGGCCCGCACCTTCTCCACCCCAGAGGGCACCACGATCAGCATCCCGGGAAAGCGACGTGACAGCGCCTCGCGGCGGGCCTGGTATCTGTCCACGCCGCTGATCGGAGCGATCACGGCCGTGCTCGACGTCTCCCAGCCCTTGGTCATGAATTCCAACAGCGCAGGCGGGGGTGGCTGATCGTGGGCGGCTTTCTTTCGGCTCTCAGCCTCGGAGGTGTCCTCGCCGTTCGCCGGAGTCTCTACCTGTCGCTTCACCGGCCGATCTTAGCCGACAGTTCTCAGCAGAACCCGGCGGCCGGCTCCGCGAGCCCTCTCGCATCAACGCAGGCCGCGGCGGATTGCCGTTACCTTGTCTCCGTGCGACCCGTCGAGCGGTTCAGCGTGGAGCAGGCCGTCGCCCCGGCCGGCCCCCTGGCCCCCGGGTCGATGCCGCGGGTGGCGTACTTCTCGCCCGAGTTCGGGGTGAGCGAGGAGATACCCCAATACTCTGGTGGCCTTGGAGTGCTGGCCGGGGACTACCTGAGGGTCTGCGCCGACGAGGGCTGGCCTCTGGTCGGGGTCGGCCTCTTCTACCGCCAGGGTTACTTTCACCAGCGCCTGGACCGCAGCGGTTGGCAGCAGGAGAGCTATCGCGAGCTCGAGCCCGAGCAATTCGGTCTGGTCCAGTTGTCCGACCAGCTGGTCGAGCTCCCGCTCGGGGAGCAGATGCTGCGAGCTCGAGTCTGGCGGCAACAGGTGGGTAGGGTTCCGCTCTACCTGCTGGACACGGCCGGGGTCGGCAACCCCGATGACCTGGCCCCGATCACCGATCGGCTTTACGGTGGCGACACCGAGCACCGGCTCCGCCAGGAGATCCTGCTGGGCATGGGCGGGGTTCGCGCCTTGGAGCTCGCCCAGGACAGCCCGCTCCTGTTCCACAGCAACGAGGGCCATGCCGGATTTTTGGTCCTGGAGCGGATCCGCAAGCTAGTCGAGACCGAGGGCCTGGACTTCTCTGAGGCAGTCCAGGCCGCGCGGGCCGCCACCATCTTCACCACACACACCCCGGTCCCTGCCGGGATCGACCACTTCCCCAGAGAGCTGATAGCCAAATACTTCCAGAGGTGGTGCCAGGCCGTCGACGTGCCCCTGGACACGCTAATGGCGCTGGGCCACTTTCCGGGGCAATCCCCCGAGGACCCCTTCAATATGGCGGTGATGGGGCTGCGGCTCTCGGGCCAGGCCAATGCGGTCTCCCAGCTTCACCGTCGGGTCAGTCAGCGCATGTTCGCCGCTCTTTGGCCTGACCTTTTACCGGAGGAGGTCCCGATTCGCGCGGTCACCAACGGGGTCCACGCCAAGCATTGGGTCTCCAAGGAGATGCGTCAGCTCTTGGAGCGGTATCTCGGCCCTCGTTGGGACGTCCACGCTGAGGCCGACTGGAGCGAGCTCAAGGCGGCCTCCGACCAGGAGCTTTGGGAGGCGCGGCAGGGCGGCCGGCTTCGACTCATCGACGGAGTCAGGGCGCGTTTGGAGCACGCTCAAAGGGAACGAGGGCTGGAGGGCGCGGACCTGGAGTGGACCAGGTCGGTGCTTGATCCGGGCGCCCTGACCATCGGCTTCGCCAGAAGGGTGGCCGAGTACAAGCGAGCTCTCCTGCTTTTCTCCCAGCCGGAGCGCCTGGCCCGCCTGCTGGGTGATCCCGCGCGCCCGGTCCAGCTGGTTATCTCGGGCAAAGCCCACCCCGCCGACCAGCCGGGAAAGGAGATCATCCAGGCGCTCTCCCGGGCCACCCACAAACCTGAGCTGCGTTCTTCGGTCGTCTTCCTGGAGGACTACGACATGGGGGTGGCACGGATGCTCTATCAGGGCTCCGACCTCTGGCTCAACACTCCCCGGCGCCCCATGGAGGCTTGCGGCACCAGCGGCCAGAAGGCGGTCCTCAGCGGAGCCCTCAACTGCTCGATCCGCGACGGCTGGTGGGATGAGGCATGGGACGGCGAGGCCGGTTTCGCCATCCCTTCCTTCGAGGAGGTGGAGGATCACGTGCGGCGGGACCGACTCGAGGCCGACGCCCTCTTTGAGATCCTCGAGAACGAGGTCGTGCCCGCCTTCTACGGGCGGCAGGGCGGCGCCCCGCCCCATCGCTGGCTGGCCAAGGTCAGGCAATCCCTGGTGACGCTGGGACCATTCGTTCTGGGATCTCGAATGGTGGCCGATTACGTGCGCAACATGTACCAGCCGGCGGTGGACGCTGCGGTGTTCACTCCTGAGGACCGCCACGGGGTCGCTCGCGAGCGGGCGTTTTGGTGGGAGCGCATCCGGCGGGACTTCCCGCAAGCCTCGGTCTCAGCCAGACTGATCTCCCAGGACGTCCCGGGCGAGGCCCAGGCAGAGGGGGAGAAGAAAGTGGTCGAAGCGCTGGTCGACCTAGGGCTATTGCCTCCCGACGATGTCCAGGTGGAGCTGCTCCACGGTCCCATCGGTGGGGATGGACAGTTGATCTCGCCCACGGTCGAGCCCATGGTCGAGGACGAGCCTCATTCCAATGGCAACCACCGATATCTGGGCAGCCTGGTCCTGGCCACCGCCGGCGAGTATGGATTCACCGTGAGAGTGCTGCCGCGCCCGCCCAGCAGCGACCCCCTGCCAGTGGAAACCCCGGTGCGCTGGGCCGAACCCGCCCGCCTGCCCCGGTGAGCCGCAGGCTCCCGGGGAGGACTCGCCCCCATAGGGCCGGGCCTGCCAGGGGGCTCAGGCGGCGCCCACAGTGAGCAGCGAGCGGCCGGACCCGGAAGCCGTCAGTCCGGGTGAGGAACAAGTCGAACTCTACGTTCGCACCTACAAATCGGTGCTGCGTTCCTCGGGCGAGATCAGGCTGCAGGTGCTGGAGCGCGCCCACCGGGAGATGGAATCCTCGCTGCATCCGCTGGCAGGGCAGGAGCGCCTGGACAGCGGCGCACTGCTCTACGCCCTGCATCGGCTGCCCCCCGTGGTGCTCGAGTTGGAGCACGTCTGCCTGGGCCAATCTCCTGACCAGTTGCTGCACTGGCGGGGATCGCTACCCCAAGACTGGCTGCCCGTGGTGGCCGCCGGACGGCGCCGGCGCTGGTGGTGGAACCAGACGCTGAGGACCCTGTCGGTGGCTCTGGCCAGCAGCTCCGACCTGGACGATCTGGTCCCGACCCTGGTGGCGGTGCAGATCGAGTGGAACAAGGCGCACGTCCTTCTGGGAGGAGACGCCGAGCTTGACCGAGCCGATCTGACGGCGCTTGCCCCAGCCCGGCTCGGCATCTCGGAGGATGACTGGCATCGGCTGGCCATCCTCTTCGGACCGAGGCTTCCAGTCTTCCTTGCCGAGGTGGCAAGCCGAAGACTGGATCTGGGGATTCAGCTTCTGGGCGGCTCCCAGGTCGGCTACGCCCGTGCTACCCGCGAGTGGTGGCGTCCGGTGGGGGACGTCCTCCGCCAAGAGCAGCTCCTCGACCGGCCTCTCTATTTCGTCAGCAGCAATGCCCATTGCCTGGTCAACCTGCTCTCCGGAGTGGCCCGCAAGCGGGCGTCCCAGGTGGCGCAATGGGTGGCTGAGTCAGGAGATCCGGAGCTGCGTCAGATCGCCAGGGAGCTGGCCGAACCGGGCTCGCGCCACTCCGCCGAGAACTTCCTTTATTACGCCGCCCGGCTCTGGTTCGAGGCTCATCCGGAGGAGCGGCAGCAGCGGGCACGAGAGGAGCGCGATGAGGGGATATTCCACATCCCCTCGCAGTCGGGAACCGATGTGGCGGCCCAGTTGATCGTGCTGGATCGGCTTCAGCCCTCCCAACTCGACCCACGTCTGAATGCGCCAGCCCCGGTTGAGGAAGTGCTGGCGCACTCACCGCACGTCATCCTCAACATCCAATACCCGCTGGGACTGGGCGCATACCACATTCTGCGCCAGGTCATGGAGGCAACCGAGCACCTCGACGGGGTCTACATCCTGGGCAAGGCCGCGACTCTGAATGCGGACATTGGCGACGTCATGGTCTCCGACGTGGTCCACGACGAGCAGAGTGGGAATACCTACTGGCTCAACAACTGTTTCTCTTTCACACAGGTATCCCCGTACGTGAGCTCGCGTTCGGTGCTGGACCGCCAGCGAGCGGTGTCGGTACGCTCAACTTTCCTGCAAAATCGTGGTTATCTTGAGCGTTACTACCGGGATGCCTACACCGTCGTCGAAATGGAGGTGGGGCCCTACCTGGGAGCTGTGTTTGAGGCCGGCGACAGCTCGCGCTACCCTGATCGAGAGCAGGTGGACCTGACCCGTCCAGCGATGGAGGTGGGCGTCATCCATTACGCATCCGACACGCCCTACACGCAGGCTCGGACCCTAGGTGCGCGAGGTCTGCGCTTCGAGGGCATGGAGGCCACCTACGCTGGGGCGCTGGCGATTGCAGCGAGGATTCTGGAGCGCTGCCGCGACCAGTACAGCGCTACCGGGCCATAGCGATGCCGGAACCGGAACGGCTCTGGCGTGAGCGTTGCCAGGCTTGCACTGGAGAGACGCCTACCCTCAGCCCCGAGGAGGCGCTGGCCCTGAAGACCGAGCTGGAAGCCGATTGGCGGATTGACGGCGACCGGCTGCGGCGACGCTACAAGTTCTCGAATTTCGCTGCCGCTTTCGCGCAAACCACCCGGGCGGCACTGCTGGCGGAGCGGGAGGGCCACCACCCTGATTTGCATGTGGGCTGGGGTTATCTTGAGGTTGAGCTGACCACCCACGCCGCCGGCGGTCTGACTCGCAACGACTTCATCATGGCCGCCAAGCTCGATCGCGCGATCGCCGCCACAAAGTGAGCAACGCCCCTTGGTGTGGGTACACCCCCGGAGTCAGTCGCCTTCCTCGCCTTCCTCCCGGTGTCGGTGCCGGAGCGCTCGGCGCTGGTGTCGGAGCTCGCGCATCTGTTGCCGCAGGAGGTGGAGGTCCCCGAGCTCGCCTCTAGGATCGGAAAGCCCTGACCCACCTTTGGGCGACTTGGTAACAACGCTTACCTCGCCCATCAGTGCCAGGGCGGTGACGCGTATGACCGGCGATCCAGGAAGCGGGCGGGTGGAACTGATCCGCAGGGTCTTGGCACCCATGATGGCGATCCCGTTCACGTCCACGTCGATGCCCTCAGGGACGATCACCCTCACGGAACCCATCACCGCGACCGCACGGATGTGGCTATAGCTGCCTGCTACCTCAGCCTCGCGCAGATCGAGCACGCACTCGCCCATGACGGCCAAGGCGTGCGACTTGGGCTGGAGCACCCAACGCCCCTTGCGCACCGCTGAGGACATGATGCCGACGAACCAGGAGGTAGCGCTGCGAGGCGGGACTGCCACCGGTGCCGGTGAGTAATGCCCGAGGTCTGAATCAAGACGCTGGATGTCCGCGGTGGTTCGGGCGGAGAGCGCCAACTCCAATCGCTCCGAGAATTCCGCCAGCCCCAGTCGCCCGTCGGCGCAGGCGGCGCTAAGGCGTTCGATCAGCAGGTCGCGCTCTCGGTCTGAGGCCAGGACGACGCCCGCCGACGCGGGCCGCGGCGCAGCTCCCTGGGGCTGATCCAGCACCCCGGCAGTCTATACCGGAGCTTTTTGGAATCCTCGAACGTCGGTCGGCCGCTGAGCAGACGCAGGACCATCGGACGTATCTGTGCGTGGGTTTAGCTAGGCAAGCAGAGCTAGCGAAGCGCGAGTTATGCTGGCATCGTGGGCAGAAGGTCGGGTCTTTGGCTTTCGGCGAGCACGCTGTTTTGTCTGACCCTCGCCACTGCAGCGAGCCTGTCGCCAACGACGCTCGCCACTGCGCGTACCCTCCCGGGCCTGGCCAACATCGCGAGCGCTGGCTCGCTGCAGCTGCTGATGGACAAGTACATGGGCCCGCCCTTCATCGGCGCAACCGGGGACGAGTACCAGAACGAGTCGATGGGCAGTCTTGGTCTCGCTCAGGACATTGTGGCCGGGGAGATCACACCGAACGTATTCATCCCCATCGGTTCAGCCCCAATCGCCCTGCTGGAGCCCAAGTTCACCACCTGGGCGGTCCAGTTCGCCGCCAGCCCCCTGGTCGTCGCCTACTATCCCAAGGGCCCTCATGCCCCGGAGCTAAAGAAGATCTCCGAGGGCAAGCTGCCCATCAGGGACCTGTTCAGCGTGATGGCTAGTCCGGGCTTCAAGCTGGGTCGCACCGACCCTGCGCTGGATCCTCAAGGCCAGGGCTTCATCGAGATGGTCCATCTGGCCGAGAGGTACCTCGGAGTTAGCGCTGCGACCGCCAACGCCGACCTGGGGGGCTCGAACGGCGGCTCACAGATCTTCTCGGAGACCGCGCTTGAGCCCACCCTCCAGGCGGGCGAGCTGGACGCTGCCAGCGCCTATCTGCCCCAGGCGGTCCAGCTCGGCCTTCCCTACGTGTCCCTTCCCGACACCATCAACTTCGGAGATCCCAAAGACACTTCGATCTACGCGACGGCATCCCTGACGCTCTCGACGGGTCAGGTGGTCAGCGGCTCACTTCTCGACCTTGAGGCCACGGTGCTGAAGGTCGGAGGGGACTATGCCACCGGCACGGCCTTCGTCAAGTTCCTGCTCGGCTCCAAGGCTCGCCAGATCCTGAGCAAGGAGGGTTACACGCTCTTGCCACCCACTCTGCTCGGTCAGAAATCGGCGGCCCCTGCGTCAATAAGGGCCCTCGTCCCCAAGACTTGATCGCCCCATCCGCTCCGACCGCGGTGCGCGGTTCGGGGGTCAGGCTCACCACCGGCGCCGCTCTGATCGGCGCGCTCATCGTCTGGGTGGTGCTGCTGGGCCCACTGATCGCCCTTGTGGCCCACCTTACCCCTGCTGCGGTAATCAACTCCCTTCGTCAGCCGGGTGCCTTCGAACCCCTCATCAACTCGGTTGCGGCTTCACTGGTCGCGCTGACGGTGATCCTCCTGTTGGGCACGCCGCTGGCGTACCTTCTCGCCCGGGGCAGGCTGCCCTTCGCAAGGGTCTGGGAGATCGGAGTCATCCTGCCGCTGCTCACCCCGCCGCTGGTGATCGGCCTGCTGCTGATCTTCATGGTGGGCCCAGCCACGCCGATCGGGGCGTTCCTCAGCCACCTCGACCTCACCGCATCGGACACCTTCTTTGCTCTGGTGATAGCCGAGATCTACGAGTCGGTGCCCTACTACGTCCTCGGCGCCGCCGCCGCTTTCGCAACCGTCGATCCCGAGCTGGAGGAGGCGGCAGCGCTGCTGGGAGACCCTCGCTTCCGCACCTGGCGGCGCATCACCCTGCCGCTGGCCGCCCCCGGCATGGCCATGGCCTTGGCGGTGACCTGGGCTCGGGCGATGGGGGCCTTCGGCGCAGTACTGATCATCGCCTACCACCCCTTCGGGCTACCGATGCAGATCTGGACGACTCTCCAGGAGACCGGCCTCAGCTCGGCGTTGCCCTTCGCCCTGGTGCTATTGGTGGTCGCCCTTCCCTTGCCAGTGGCCGCCTACCTCTGGAGCAGCCGTGCTCGCCGCCGACTTTGAAGTAAGGCGCCGTCACTTCACAGTGCGGCTGGAACTCCAGGTGGGGTCCGGGGAGAGACTGGCCGTACTGGGCAGATCCGGTGCCGGCAAGACCACCTGCCTGGAGGCGCTGGCCGGGCTGCTGCCGCTCAGCGCCGGTGAGATCGAGCTCAATCGGCGCTGCCTCAGCTCGTTCGCCAGTCCCGGCCGGAACGTGCGGCCCGGCCGGCGGGGAGTGGGGCTGCTCCGCCAGAACCCCAGTCTCTTCCCTCACCTCACCGTCCTCGAGAACATCAGCTACCCACCCGGGGTGACGGTGGCCGCGGCCACGGCTGCGGCCCAGCGCATGGGGCTGGGGCGACTGCTTGGAGCCAGACCCAAAGGCCTCTCCGGTGGCGAGGCGCAGCGAGTCGCCCTCTGCCGGGCGCTCCAGACCGGGGTACAGCTGCTCTGCCTTGACGAGCCCTTCAGCTCCTTGGACCGGTCCCTCGGTCTCGAGATGCTGGAACTGGTGCGCAGCGAGGTGACCGGAAGCGGTACCTCGGCGGTCCTGGTCACTCACCAGCTGGGGGAGGCCCAGGCGTTTGCCGGTCGGGTGGCGGTGCTCGACCGCGGCTCCCTGCTACAGGTGTCGGAGCCACGCGAGCTGGTTCTGCGGCCCAAGACGGCGGCGGTGGCAGCGCTGGTTGGGTACCGCGGTTGGCTTCAACGCGGTGACCAGGTGATGGCGATCCACCCCGATCGGGTTCGTCCCCTGGGCTCCTCGACTGTCACCGGGCTCCTCGATGGCAGAGTGGTCGGCATGAGGCCCGAAGGAGCGCGCATCGACGTCGAATTGGAGTCGGTCGGCGAATGGGTCGGACGCTTTCACTGCTTCCTCGACGAGCCTCCCCAGTCAGGAGCGCGATTGTCGTTCGAGGCCCCAGCGGCTCCCGTCTTCACCGGGACGGATGCAGAGCGTGTCTGAGCCGCACTCGGAACGACGAGGGCCGTCAGCGACCGCGGCTGAGGCTGGTCGACGGCTACGCCTGGCGCGCCTCGCCGCCGGACTCTCGCAGAGCCGTCTCGCTGACATGTGCGGCGTCAGCCGCCAAGCCGTCGCCGGAGCCGAGGCCGGGACCTGGTCACCCTCGCTGGCGGTGGCACTGGCACTGGCTCGAGCGCTCGACACCACCGTTGAGCAGCTCTTCGGACCTGACACCGGGGCTCAGGAGGTCCCGGCCATTTCGCTGCTGCCCACGGCTGGGGCGGGCCGAGCCCGGGTGGTCAGAGTGTGGGATCGCTGGATCGGGCTACCCCTGGTCGGTGACCACGCAGCAGAGCTGGGTTTCGGCATCGCCACCGGGCGTCTCGGCAGCTCCTCTTCCGGGTCCGAGCTGTGGGGTGCCGGACGTTCACTGCTGGTCGCCGGCTGCGACCCTGCACTGCCCCTGATGGGCGGACCGATCGCTGGGATTAGCGAGGGCTGGAGCTTCGCCTGGTGGCCCTGCGGCACCAGCGAGGCCGCCCGGCTGCTACGGGATCAACTGGTCCATGCCGCCGCCGTCCACTATCCGGCATCGGAGCGTGGTCAACGCCTGCACGATCCCGACCTGGCCTCAATCGGCTTTGCCAGCTGGAGGGAGGGCCTGTTGCTCAAGCCCGACCGGCACCTCAAGGTCAACTCGCTCGCCACGGCCGCCCGCGAGCGGCTGCGCTGGGTAAACCGCGAGCCCGGTGCCCAGGCGCGAAACCTGCTGGACCTGGAGCTGGCGGCGCTGGGGATCAAGGGCCCCGAGCTGCCGGGTTATGCCAGCGAGGCTCAGGGACATCTTCAGGTGGCGAGCGCGGTCGCCGTCGGTCTAGCCGACGTCGGGATCGCCACCGAGCCCGCCGCCCTGGCCTACGGGCTCAGATTCGTCGCCCTATCCGACGAGGAGTGCGTGGTCCAGGTGGCTCGCGACCGGCTGGAGTCGCCCGAGGTTCGCCTGCTCTTGTTAGTCCTTGGCGGTCCGCAACTGCACCGCGAACTCAGCGCCCTCCCCGGTTACGATCCTGCCATCCTGGGCGCAGAACTCTAGAGCGGACTCGGGTCTAGCTCGACCTGTCAATCGACAACCTCTCACGATTCAGGTCCTACCGGGCATCAGCAGCCAGGAGGAGCAGTTGCTATGACAACAGGGACGCTACTGGTCGCCCTGGCGGTGTTCGGAGCCTGCGCGGTCGAGATGGTGGAAGCCCTAACCATCGTTCTGGCCGCCGGTCTAACCAGGGGCTGGCGCTCGGCGCTCGAGGGGGCGGGAGTAGCGGTCATTTGTCTGGCGGTCGTGGTCGCCGCCTTGGGTCCGTCCCTGCTCCACTACGTCCCCCTGGCTGTGCTGCGGACGGTCGTCGGCAGCCTTCTACTGGTGCTGGGACTGCAATGGCTGCGCAAGGCACTCCTGCGCGCTGGTGGCTTTGTGGCCAAGAGAGATGAGGACGACATCTACCGCCGGGAAGTGGAGCGGCTGGCCAACATCCCCCGCGCCAACTCGGGCCGGGACGCCCTCGGCTTTGCCATCAGCTTCAAGGGGGTGCTGCTGGAGGGGACGGAGGTGGTCATGATCGTGCTCACATTGGGTCTCAGCTCAGGACACCTGGCGGTTGCCTCCCTGGCCGCGCTCGCGGCTGTGATTGTGGTCGGAGCGGTCGGGGTCGCCGTCTCTCGCCAGCTGCGCGAAGTGCCTGAGAACGCCACCAAGCTGGGGGTCGGAGTGATGCTGGTCAGCTTCGGGACCTTCTGGGGCGGCGAGGGAGTCGGTGTGCGCTGGCCAGGCGCCGACCTCTCCCTGCTCTGGCTGCTCGCCGGTTATGCGGCGCTCAGCTGGGTCGCTATCCGGATCCTGCGTCACACCAGGGTTGCCTCAAACGTGGCGGAAGCTGGGTGAGTCAGTGGCCCGCGGCATTCGGGAGGTTCTGGTACGAGTTTCTGGTAGGCGATACCCCTGAGTTAGCGCTTGGGGTCGCGTTGATAGTCGGCGCCAGTTGGGCCCTCAGCCGCGTCGTAGGGGCAGCACCCTTTTGGTTCGGCCCAGCGGCGGTGGTGGCACTGCTAGCGGTGAGCCTGCGACGCGGCACCTCCCGACGCCGCGGTTGAGGTTCAGGCTACAGGATCGTTGGAAAGTGAGCTCGTCCCGACCGATCCGGACGCGAAGAGCCCCCCGGCGCGATGCCGAGGGGCGGGGAGATTCTAGAGACGCTAGTCGTCCTGGTTAACCTGGATCAGTAGCCTCCCGAGCCGGAGCTGGGTGAGTTCGCGCTCGATGCCTTCTTCACCAGCGCACCGGAGGCCGAAACCGCGTACCAGGTGCCACCGAAGCTCTTCAGTCCTTCGCCGTTGGCTTGGCCGTCAGCAGTGTCACCGACGTATGTGTAGAGCGGACGACGGTGGTAGGTGAGGACACGGGTTCCCGGGCTTCCTTTCTCGCTCCCGATCATCGATCCTTTGGCGCCGCCCCGAGTCTGGTGGCGCTGGCCGCTCTTTGAGCCGATCTGAGACCAATAATCGGTGCAACCGTTAGCGGTCGTGCAGGTGATTTTGCCCCCGGTTTCCGAGGTCAATGTATACAGCGTCCGGCCTGCGCCGTCGACGAGTACGGTACCCAATCCGGACACCGACGCCGTCTTGATAGTGATTTTGGCCGCGGTGGTTACCGCTGTGGTGGCTGCGAAGGCCGAGCTCTGACCTGCTACTGCGGCCGTGCCTCCATAGCCAGCTGCCGCCAAACCCACCGCCAGGGCCAGACCGGTGCCGGCAGATCGCCAGGGGCGTGCCATGTCGAAATAACCAAGTAGGTTCACGGTTTCACTCCCAAATCGTCGGAATCTGACTGGCTCGGGAATCTCGGGGTGCGATACGCGGGTGTAAGCGTTCAGGACGATGGCTGGCGGGGGAGCCGCTCCGCATCTGAGTCATATGGGGTATACGGCGCGGGGGACGCGAATGTTCACCGCTCAGCCACCTGTGGCTAGGGGTTCGCGCGAGGGCAACTGGCCGCGGAGGGGTCTGAATGAGGATACCGGCAAGGGCCGGGGACGCGGCCGAGTAGGAGCCAAGCAATGACCCACCCGCTCGGAGCATTGCGGGACGTGCTCTCCACCGCCTTAGCCGGCCCCAGCGGTCAGGGCCCGCCTTAGCCCACAGCTGGTGACGAGCTCCCACCGAGTCGTCACCTCCATGTCACTGGCTACTTCGATCGCACGCCCATGCTGAGTCGCGTGATGTCCGCGAACCGAAGCAATTTTGTGTGCGACCCGACTGATGAGTGACAGAGTCTGCACAACGTGCTGGAAGTGGTTTGGGGACTCCGTCCGGTTCTGCCCCAATTGCAACCTCCCACTTCGTGATGTCAGCGCGCCCTCTGAGGCAAGCGCCGCGGCAGCCCGTCAGCAAGCTCACAGCGATCCTCGGCCTGAAGGGACGACGCGCCCTATGCGGCTCGGACGGCTTGGTTGGCTTCTGATGGCCGGTGCTCTGGTAATAGTTGCTTGCACAGTATTTCCGCTCCCCCAACTGGGCCTTTGGGGCAACCCTGGATGCGGGTTTAGCAGCAACGGATGTACACGCATCCTCTTCATTGGAAACAGCTATACCGGCATGAATGATCTGCCCGCAACGTTTGCGAGTCTTGCCTGGGCAAATGGTCACCGAGTTGAGACAGGAGCTCTTGACCAAGGCGGTTCCACGCTTGCTGAACATGCCGCGGATCCGGCTACCGCAACCGAGCTGAGCTCCGAGAAATGGAATGTGGTTGTGCTTCAAGAGCAAAGCGAGATTCCATCAGTCCCCTCGTACCGATCCAGTGAGATGTATCCAGCGGCCACCGAGCTGGTCACGATGATCCGCGAACAAGGTGCACAACCGCTGTTCTACCTCACTTTCGCACACGAAGATGGCTGGCCACAAGCCGGACTTCCCAACTACCAGAGCATGCAATCGGCGATAGATGACGGCTACTTGGGCATTGCAACCGAGCTGGGTGTATCGATCGCTCCGGTCGGAGATGCCTGGCAGACCCTAGTCGATGATCAGGCTCAGCCCGGCCTTTGGCAATCCGACGGGAGTCATCCGACCGTGAGAGGTACCTATCTGGCTGCGTGTGTCTTCTATGCGGTGGTCTTCCGCGCGAGCCCGGTTGGTCTCAGCTATCGCGACGGCCTCTCAGTAGCCGAATCGCGAAATCTCCAGCAAGTGGCTGCTACCGCAGTGTTGAAGAACCCCGGATACTGGGGACTTCCGCTGGAACTGGGCGGCACCAGCTGAGGGGCGCCCCCAGGTAGCAAACGCCGGGCGCTTGGACCTCTTCTCAGACTGCGGGGAGGTCGTGGGCGGTGGCGTGCTTGGGCTGATAAAGACTCACCTCACCTGCGCCTGGGACCCGAAGCCGGGTGATCAGACCGAAGCCTTGATCCTCCACCGGGGCGGTGAACTCCACTCCCCTCCATTTCAAAGCGTTCACGGTGGCCTCGATGTCGCTGCACATGAGGAATAGCTCGTGTCCACCGCTGTGCCGCTCCCGATTGCCGTCCGTGTCCTCGCTTTGTGGGTGCACGCCCAGTTCTGCGGGCGGTAGCTTGAAGATGAGCCAGCCGTCGTGAATGTCGACGTAGGGGAACTCGAGCACGTCCCGGAAGAAGGTACGGGCTAACTCCGCGTTCTCCGCATAGATGATGGTGTGAGCGCCGTTGATCATCACCCCACCGTATCACGGTGCCGCCACCGAATCGAGCCGTTTCTCGCAGGCTTTTATGGATGAGGGTGGCTAGGAATTGCCTTCGGTACCGGGGTCAGGCTGGAGGCGGAACGTGACCTCCACATCCGCGCTGGCGGAGAGCTGTCCCGGCTCAACCTCGGGGACAGCCGCTTTTCGCATTCGCGCCGGTTCCAGGGCTACCGACGCCATCGCGAAGTGGCGAGGGCGAAAAGTCGGACTGCCGAGCAGTCTGATCTCGGTAACGTCGGCTACTGAGAGCCGCAGCGCTTCCGCCGCAGCCTGAGCCCGGCTTCTTGCATCGAGACTGGCGCGCCGCACCGCTTCCAGCCGCGCCGGATGTCCGCTGCTGAGGTACCAATTCAGGCCGCCAACCGAGGCGCCGACCTCTTTGACAGCTCGAGAGAGCAGGACCTCGAGCGGCCCCTCGGATTCGAGTCTCACCGACATCCCGGTCTGGGCCCGGTAGCCGACCGTCTTCCTTTCCGGCGAGCTGACCTCATGGAGATCAATACCAGTCGTGTGCCGACGGTGACCTGGAATCTCCAGGGAATCCAGAAGCTTGGTCAATCTCTGCGAGCGGCTGGCCACCTGCCGGAACGCCTTCTGTCGATCAGGATCCTCAGAGCTCAGCAGCAGGTGCACCTCTACTCGGTCGGGGTCGGCGTCAGCCGAGCCCGTTCCAGTGACGGTGATGGTCGGTTGGCGACCATCGGAGCCATCAGGCACGATCTAGCACCTCCAGTCGACCAGCCGTGCGGGGGAGAGGTTTCAGCACTGCCGCCTGCTCTCTACGGTCGCCAGACCGTCTGAATGTTGGTGAACTCGCGGATTCCGAAGGCATGAAGTTCGCGCCCGAAGCCGCTTCGCTTCACCCCGCCGAAGGGGACGCGGGCGTCCGAGTGGGTCATCCCGTTGACGAACACGCCACCGGTGTCGAGCTCACCCGCCAGCCTTGCTCCGCGGTCCACGTCCGTAGTCCAGATGTTGCCACCGAGCCCGTAGCGGCTGTGGTTGGCTAGGTGGAGGCCCTCATCCTCGGATGCGAATCTAGTGAACGCGGCGACCGGGCCGAAGGTCTCCTCGTCGAATACCGGCATCCCCGGCTTGGCTCCTAGCACGACCGTGGCTGGGTAGTAGAACCCGATCCCCGGAGGCAACTCCCCGCCCGATGCGAGTCGGGCGCCCTGGGCAACCGACCGCTGCACCTGCTGGTGCAACTTCTCACGCAGGTCCTGGCGCGCCAGGGGTCCCAATCGGGTGGCGGAGTCGAGCGGGTCGCCGAGCTGGAGCTGCGATGCGAGCCGTAGGAATCGCTCCTCGTACTCGTCGGCGATTGGCGCGGCCACCAGGAATCGTTTGGCGGCTATGCAGGTCTGACCCGCGTTCTGAAACCGCGCCCTGACCCCCACCTCGGCCGCCTGCTCGAGGTCAGCGTCCTCCAATACCAGGAAGAAGTCGGAGCCCCCCAGCTCCATGACGGCCTTCTTGATCTCTCTTCCAGCGATCTCGGCCACCTTGCTGCCAGCCACATCGCTACCAGTGAGCGTGACCCCACGCACCCTGGTGTCGGCGATCAATCCAGGGACCGGCTCCGTCCCGACGATCAGAGCGCCGAGGCATCCCGCGGGGAAACCCGCCTCCCGCACCAAGCGCTCCAGAGCCAGTGCGCTGCCGAAGCAATTAGGAGCGTGCTTAAGTACGGCAGCGTTTCCCGCCATCAGCGCGGGCGCTGCAAAGCGCAGCACCTGCCAGAGCGGGTAGTTCCAGGGCATGATCGCCAAGATCACCCCCAGCGGGCGGAAGGCGACGAAGCTTCGCGGCGAATCGGAGGGGGTGGGCTCGTCGGCGAGGAAGGCCCCCGCCTGATGGGCAAAGTACTCGCAGGAGACGGCGCACTTGTCGACCTCGGCCTGGGCCTCGGCGAGGGGCTTACCCATCTCAGAAGTTACCAGCAGGGCGAGGCTCTCGCGCTCCCGCCGCAGCCCCTGAGCCAGAGCCAGCATCCGCTCCGACCGCCAAGTCATCGGCTGGCGCCGGTTTATCTGAAACGCGCTCTCGGCTCGCTCCAGGACAGAGTCCACCTCCGCTGCGGTCATCGCCGCATACTCGGCGATGACCTGCTCGGATGCCGGATTCACCGAACGGAAGACTGCGGTCGCGCCCTCAGTGACCACCATCTCGTGTGCCCTCCGCTGCCGATCAGGCTGCGCCCGGGTTCGGCGTGAACGTCACAACTGAGTTTGACACCACCCGGCCAAGCTCGCCGCGCTCCGCCAGCAGCTCGAGGTGGGCAGCCGACTCAGCGACCGCCAGCATCTGGTTGAAGGTGTCGAGGTCCTCGAATCTGCGCCCCCTCCGGGTCCAGGGCAGAACCCTGGCCACATCGATGGCCGTCCGGGCTCCCTCCGCCACCGCCTCTCGGCAGAGCAGCAGCCGCTGCTGGTGGTGTTCCAAGAGCTGATCGACGCGCCCGGCGAGATCCTGGAAGACAGGGCCGTGGGCGGGGAGTATGAGCTTGGCAGGCAGCTCGCGAACTTGCTCCAATGAGCGTAGGAAGTTGAGCAGCGGCAGGCTGCCGTCGGGCACCTCAACCCCTATCGAGGGAGTGATGTGGGGCAGCACGTGGTCGCCCGCGAAGAGGATGGCGGCGGAGCTATCCCAAAGACAAAGGTGGCCCCGCGTATGCCCCGGCGTGGGGATGACCTCCAGTTCACGGCCGGCCAGCCGGATCTCTCCACCCGAGATGAAGAGGTCGGGGAGAGGGGCCAGCCAAACACGCTGGGGCTGGCGCCTGGTCACCTCCTCCATGGCCTCAGCCACCGAGTCGGCCCCGTGGCGGCGCAGGAGCGCCCTAGTCCGAGAGCGGGCCAGATCGGGGTTGGTTGCCAACAGCACGGCGCTCTCGCGGTCACCAAGCCCTAGGGTGACAAAGGCCCGGCCATCATCTCTGATCCGTCCCGCGGCGCCGAGATGATCGCCGTGGACATGGGTCGCGAACACCATGCGGACCGACCCGAGCCCACGTCCCAGTCGAGCCAGGGCCTGGGTCAGGGCCTCCCAGCTCTGAGAATCGTCCCAACCACAGTCGATGAGCAGGTCGCCTTCATCGCCCTGGAGCAGGTAAGCGTTGACCGCCTTGAGGCCGTCGCCGGGCAGCGGAAGAGGGATCCTGAACATCCGCTCCCCGACCTCCTCAGGGCCCCCCTCGGCCCACGCTGAACCGGTGGCAGCGACTGGGCTCAAGCGATGGGCTCAGCGCTGAGCGCGGGCGTGGCTGCCGCGACCTCCGAGCTGGCGCTGATGGCGCGACTGACCGCTGTCAGGTCGAAGGCCCGATGAGATCGGATCTGGAGCTGGCAGGTTAGCTGCCCCTCGCCCTCGGTGTTGAGTCGGACAGGACGCAGCACTACGCTCTCGCCGGGGCCCAGCTGCAGCGCTTCGGTCAGTTCCTGATGGAGCCGGGTGAGCCCGACATTAGGCGGCAGCGTCAGCTCAATATCAAGCTGAATCGGGACGTGGCTAACCGTCAGCGCTGAGGCTAGAACCGCGGCGTTGGGTAGCCGCACCAGTCGCCCGCCCACATCCATGGTGGTGTAGACGACTCCCAATTGAGTGATCACCCCCGAGTAATCGACGCCGCCGAACAGGTAGGTGCGCAGGTGAACCCAGCTGCCAACGGTGAAGGGCCGCGCCAGAACCAGCACGATCCCGGCGAAGACGCTGGACATCGAGGTCTGAGCCGCCACGCCGACGATCACCCCGAGGATCGCGCCCGCCGCCAGCAAGCCGGCCAGGTTGATATTTAGGGCCGACAGCACCCCCAAGCCCAGGATGACGTAGAGGCACCACATCACGACTGGGCGCCATCCCGCCAGGCTGGAGCCCCTCAACTGATAGAAGGCCCGATCGACGAATGAACGGATGGCGATCCCGCCCAGGATGACCGCCAACAACAGGACTCCCAGCTGCACCTCGGCGCGGTAGTGCTTGGGAGCCAAGCCCAGGAGCTGCGGTCTGACCGCGAAGAGGGCCGCCAGTAGGAGCACTGCCACGAGGGCGGTGACCCAGGTGCCGCGGCGCTCGCTGGCTGTCGTGGGGCGGGGTCCGATCACGCGCCCATGCTGCCAGACAGAGCGGAAGCGACGCAGGCGCCGGATGGCGACGGCTGTTCGGCGGAAGGCCGCCACCCGATCGGACGGACTGCCGGTATATTCGCGGTAAAGCTCATGGACGAACTGGTGCCGGTGGGGGCGCCCGACGAGGACTTTGATCGCCTGGCCGCCGCGCTCCAGGCCGATTCCCGCGACCTTTCCACCTTTCTTGAGGTTGTGGCCAGCAAGTTCGAGGCGGCGCTCCCGGGTAGAACCCGGGTGGAGCGCTCCGGCGGAGGGTTGCTGCGCCGCAATCGCCAGGTAAGTCGGGTCAGCCTTGAGCTCGGCGACCTCCATTTCGAGCTGGCCCGGTCGGGAGGCGCTGTGGCGGCCAAATGCACCAAGGTGGTCCGGGGGATCTCCCTCAAGACCGAGCTCCTCAATCTCGATGCCTGGCTGGTCGAATTGGCCAGGGCGCTCTCGACCCAGGCCAGCGCCAGTGCCCAGGATCGGGTCGCGCTCGAGCGGCTTCTCGGCTGATGCGCTTCATCAAACGCGGTTCTGGCACCCGCGAGACCCCGGAAGAGACCGCACTGAGGCTGGAGCGAGCGGAGCGCAGCCGCCAGCTGGTCGAGGCCGGTGGCATTCCGCTGGAGGCGGAGGAGCGAATCCGCAAGCAGCAGGAGCAGGGTGGGGTTTGGACCTCCGACCTGTCGGTCGACGAGCTGGCGGCGCTCCGGGGCGTCGGCTACGAGCCGGTCGCGCAGGTCCTGGGCAGCTCGCTCTACCGGCTGGGCTGGATCAACACCGGCTGGAGTCAAGGCCGGGGGCTGGGCTTGGGCCTGGGCGGTATGTACGCCTACGGGGCCATGCAGCCCGAGGAGAACCAGGCACTCACCCGCTCGCTGATCGAGGCCCGCTCCCGTGCCGTCCAGCGTCTGCTCATGGAGGCGCGGGGACTGAAGGCAGAAGGTGTGGTCGGTGTTCGCCTCAAGGTGACCCATTGGGACTGGGCCCAGGGGATGTCGGAGTTCACGGTCCTGGGCACCGCCGTGCGGCGACGCGGTGCCCAGCCGCCGGCCGAGCCCTTCACCTCCACGCTAACTGGCCAGGACCTGGCCAAGCTGCTTTCCACCGGGTACTTCCCCATGCGCTTGGTGATGGGCGCTAGCGCCCAGCAGGCGCTGGCCTTTTTCGGGCGAGGGTTCGGTGGCTACAGCGCCTGGACCAACAACGAGGTCGCCCCCTTCAGCCGAGCCATGCACCAAGCCCAGACCGCCGCGCGTCAGCGCCTGGGCCTCGAGGCCGGGCAGGCGGGGGCCAGCGGGGTGGTGGGGGTGGAGTTCACCTCTAACGTGATCGAGTACACAACCGGCTCCGAGGCCGTTCTGGGGCGGATCGTGGAGTGGGTGATCCTGGGGACCGCGGTCACGCCCCGCCCAACTAATGTCGCTGCTCCCAAGCCCACCCTGGTGGTGCCGCTGAGATCGAGGAGGACCGCCGATGTCGGATCAATTAGTCCCTAAGCCAGACATCCCCGAGGACGCCGTCCGCCGACTGCGGGAGATGCGTGGCAGCGAGGGCCATCGGGGCCTGTTCACTAGCGACCTCTCGATCTCCGAATTCCTCTTGGTCAAGGAGGCCGGCTTCGACCCGGTCGGTCTGGTGATTGGGAGCTCGATCTACCACATCGGGGTCCAGATCGCCAACTATCGCCAGAACCAGGAGCTTCAGGTGCTGAGCCAGGCCATGTACCAGGCGCGGGAGCTGGCGATGAGCCGGATGGAGGAGGAGGCGGACGCGCTCGGGGCGGACGGGATCGTCGGGGTCCGTTTGGACATCAACCGCTACGAGTGGGGCCAGGGACTGGCCGAGTTCATGGCCGTAGGCACCGCAGTGCGGAGTCAAACCGGGACCATGCGCACCCCCCAGAACAAGCCCTTCACCTCGGATCTGTCGGGGCAGGACTTCTGGACTCTGCTGCAGGCCGGCTACGCGCCGCTGGCACTGGTGATGGGCTCGTGCGTCTATCACGTCGCCCACCAGGGGCTGGGGCAGTGGATGCGAAGCGTCGGCCAGAATCAGGAGATGCCCAACTTCACCCAGGCCCTCTACGACGCCCGTGAGCTCGCCATGGAGCGGATGCAGACCGAGGCCGAGGAGGTCTCAGCCGAGGGCATCGTGGGAGCCCAGATCCGGGAGAGCAACCACGGCTGGGGCAGCCACGTCATCGAGTTCTTCGCAGTGGGCACCGCGGTCAAACCCACCAAGGAGGATCACCGCATCGCGCCGCCCCAGATGGTGCTGTCGCTGGACCAGTAATTGGCGGAATGGGCTGATCAGAACGCCCCGCCTCCCCTGGTCCTGCTCTATGACGACCTCTTTCTTGGACATCGGCAGCCCGAGCACCCGGAGTCGCCGGAGCGGCTGCTAGCGATTACCGCCAGCTTGCGGGGCGAGCCCAGGCTGGCGGATGTTCGCTGGGCGACTGCACCACTGGCCGACGAGGATGACATCCTGCTGGTGCACACACCCCGCCATCTGGCCCGGATTCGAATGCTCGCGGCCAAGGGCGGGGGCTGGATCGACAGCGACACCTACTGCCGGGCCGATAGCTACCAGGTTGCGCTTGGCGCGGTCGGGGCCAGCCTGGGCGCGGTG
>JBAUWA010000124.1:0-1652 GCA_049583555.1 Candidatus Dormiibacterota bacterium
GCAATGGCGAACATACGTTTGGGATCCATTGCGTTGGACTGTGCCGACCCGGCGCCGCTGGCATCCTTCTGGGCAGATCTGCTCGATGGTGAGGTGGCCTTCACGAGCGACGACTTCGTGGCGGTCAAGACCGACCGAATGTGGCTGGCAGCCACCCGGGTCGCGGACTACGCACCACCAACCTGGCCTGGGGCCGAAGCGCCGAAGCAGATACATCTGGACCTGGCTGTTGACGATCTGATGGAAGCGGAGCGGCGTGCGACCGGTTTAGGTGCGGTGCGAGCGGCTTCACAACCGGCTCCTGAGCGATACATCGTTCTTTTCGATCCGGCTGGACATCCGTTCTGCTTGACGACGCAGATTCCCGAGTAGCGGCTCGATCACCACGGGACGGCTCTGCCTCCGCCCGCTGTACGGGCACCCGCCACGCATCTCGGGAACCGCATGCAGCTCAGTCCGGTACCCTTCGCGAAACGAAATGGGGACCATGCAGGAGAGCGCATATCTTGACTACTCGGGTCGCGATGACGAACTGAGTGGCGGCGCCCGCATGATCGCCGTCGGGACGCCGGTGGGGGCGTACCGGGTGTGGACGAAGCGTGTGGGCAACAACCCCGACCTCAAGGTCCTGCTGCTCCACGGTGGCCCAGGGTGCACGCACGAGTATCTGGAGGCCTGCGACAGCTACCTCCCTGCTGCGGGCGTCGAGTACTACTACTACGACCAGCTCGGCTCGGGCCGGAGCGACCAACCGGAGGATCTCAGCCTGTGGGAGCTCGATCGCTTCCTCGATGAAGTGGAGCAGGTCCGCCTGGCGCTTGGTCTTGATCGGGGCAATTTCGTCCTTTACGGACAGTCCTGGGGCGGCATTCTCGCTATGGAGTATGCGCTGCGACACCAGGAACATCTACGTGGTCTGATCATCTCCAACATGATGTCGAGTGCGCCGGCCTACAACGCCTACGCAGAGCAGGTGTTGATGCCGGAGATGGACCAGGACGCGCTCTCCGAGATCCAGTCGTTCGAGGCAAGCGGTGACACCGAGAACCCGCGCTACATGGAGTTGTTGCTTGAACAGCACTACGTGCACCACATCCTGCGCATGCCGGTGGAGAATTGGCCCGATCCGGTGAACCGTGCCTTCGCACACATCAATCCTTCGGTCTACGTGACGATGCAGGGTCCGAGTGAGCTCGGTATCAGCCAAGAGGCCAAGCTGGCCCACTGGGAATGCACCGACAGACTGGCCCAGATCGAGGTGCCCACCCTGGTGATCGGCGCCAAGTATGACTCGATGGATCCGGCGCACATGGAGATGATGGCGAGGGAACTCCGAAAGGGTAGCTACCTGTACTGCCCCGACGGCAGTCATCTCGCAATGTACGACGACCAACATCGATACTTTGCTGGGCTGACTCAGTTCCTGCAGAGTCTCGCCGACTGATTCCCGTCGAGCCAGCCACCGCCCGGCCACAGGGGCACCTACGGCGAGGTCGGGGCGATCGACCGCTGGGGGTCGGTTGGGGACACCTAAGGTGTTCAGATGCCGAAGATGCGGTTGGCTGTTTCGCTGGATTGTGCTGATCCGGTACCGCTGAGCACTTTCTGGGCGGAGTTGCTCGGAGGAGAGGTACTTCGGGCCACGGACGATA
>JBAUWA010000125.1:0-21396 GCA_049583555.1 Candidatus Dormiibacterota bacterium
AGGACTGGCGCCGCACCCCGCAGATCGACAAGCTTGATCCAGCCAGTTACACAGAGCCCGATTTGAGCAGCGACGGTCAGATTCCTCGCTATTTAAAGGACGCGCTTGAGGGACAATTGGCGGGCGGCGAGGTGTCGGCGGTGGTGATTACTGACCAGCGCGGAAACCTCAACCCCACGACCGCAACCCAAGACACGACATCGGCAGAGGTAGCGCTGCCGCTAGCGGACGGACTCGCGACTGAGGGCGACATGTGGCGGACGGTCGTGGGTGTGGTTACCCCGCCCGGACTGCGCAAGTTCGTCTCACTCAACACCATCAGAAGCCTGGGTGGCGCCTGCATTCATGTGGGAAAGGGACAGCAGCCCGCGGGCTACGTCCGGATCCTGAATGGGGTGAGTGAGGGAAGTCTCAGCTTCCCGCGCACCCTGATCAGGCTCGAGGAGGGGGCGAGCTTGACGGTTGTGGAGGAGTGGGTCTCCCCCGATGCCGATGCCTCTTTGCTGGCTCCGGTGGTTGAGGTGGAACTGTCGCGAGGTGCGCACCTCAACCATCTGATCTTCCAGCGCTGCGGCGACCAGACCGTGGTGCAATCGACGGTCCGAGCGCTGGTCGGCCAGGAGGCGCGCTACGAGGTGCACTGGAGCATGCTCGGTGCGACCTGGCAGAAGTCCTACTTCGAAGTCCTGCTAGAAGGCGAAGCCTCTGACGCCCGTTTGACCGGGCTCAGCGTGGGTCGGATGAAGCAGCACTACGACGTGCAAACCCTGCAGGATCACATCGCCCGAGGTGCGGTCAGCGACCTCTTGTACCGGGTGGCGGTTGCCGACCGCTCGCGCTCGGTGTATGCCGGGTTGATCCGAGTTGAGGAGGGCGCTCAAAAGACCAACGCCTACGTGCAGAACCGCAACCTGCTGTTGAGTCCAGTCGCCAAGGCCGATAGCAATCCCACCCTCGAGATTCTTGCCAACGATGTCCGTTGTACCCACGGCTCGACCGCAGGGCGTATCGACGACAACCAACTCTTCTACTGCGAGAGCCGAGGCATTGAGAGGGCACAGGCGAGACGCCTGATCGTCGAAGGATTCTTTGCCGATGTCATCGACTCCTTTCCCGAGGGCAGGCCGCGGGATACGATGCGCGGCTACCTCCTTGAGGAGCTTCAGGAGCTCGCCAGATCCGGAGCGCTGGCTGGCTCCAGCCCAGCTGCCTAATGCCGGAGTGGATCCGGATCTGCGATGCCGAGGCGATACCGCCGGGGCACGCCGCCCGCGTCGAGATCGGTGATTTGCCGATCGCGGTCTTCAACGTCGACGGCGACTTCTACGCCCTCGATGACACCTGCAGCCACGCCATGGCCTCCCTCTCCGAGGGTGAGCTCCACCCCGAGACCTGTGCAGTGGAATGTCCCCTCCACGGCAGCCAGTTCGACCTCCGAACCGGCGAACCGATCTCACTGCCCGCGGTGGAACCGGTGCGGGTACACCAAGTGGCCGTGCGCGGTGGTGAGCTTTGGGTGGCGCTGAGCGAGGAAGAGGCATGGGGATGAGCGTTGCACCCGAGCTGGACGTGGCCCGGGTGCGAGCCGACTTCCCCATCCTCCAAGAGCAGGTAAACGGGCACCGACTGGCATACCTGGATAACGCCTCGACTTCCCAGAAGCCGCAGGTAGTGATCGACGCCGTATCGGATTACTACCGCACGGCCAACGCCAATGTGCACCGCGGGGTCCACGCCTTGGGCGAGAGGGCGACGGATATTTTCGAGGACGCTCGAGTCTCGGTGGCGCGATTGGTGGGTGCTGACCCTCGGGGGATTGTCTTCGTGCGCAACACCACCGAGGGCATCAACCTGGTGGCCCAGGCATTTGCCCGGGAACGGTTTGGGCCCGGCGACCGCATCGTGTGCACTGAGATGGAGCACCACTCCAACCTGGTTCCCTGGCAACAGGTGCGGGATCAGACCGGTTGCGATCTTGAGTTCATCCCGGTGACCCCCCACGGCCTTCTCGACCTGGAAGCCTGCGGGCGCTTGCTGCAGGCACCGACACGCCTGCTTGCCGTGTCGCACGTGAGCAACGTTTTGGGGACCATCAATCCGGTCGAAGAAATGATCACTCGCGCCCACGTAGAGGGCATCACCGTGGTGGTCGATGGCGCCCAGGCGGTCCCCCATATGCCGGTAGACCTGGGACTGCTGGACCCCGACTTCTATGCCTTCTCGGCGCACAAGATGTGCGGCCCTACAGGCATCGGAGTTCTCTACGGCCGGCCTGAGCTTTTACAAGAGATGCCGCCGTTTCTCACCGGTGGTTCGATGATCTCGGTGGTGACCCTGGAGAAGACCACCTGGGATGAGATTCCCCACAAGTTCGAGGCCGGAACCCCGGACATCGCTGGCGCGGCCGGACTCCAGGCCGCAGTCGATTACCTGGAAGAGGTGGGCATGCCGGCGATCTTCCGGCACGGCGCGGAGCTCACCGAGTATGCGGATGAGCTTCTCTCGGAGGTACCGGGACTGACTAGGTATGGCCCCAAGGGGCCGGATCAGTTAGGGATCGTCTCCTTCAATCTCGAAGGGATACATCCCCACGACGTGGGGACGATAGTCGACCGTTGGGGCGTTGCCGTCCGTGCCGGTCATCACTGCTGCCAGCCGCTGATGCGAAGGCTAGGGGTGACCGCCACTACGCGGGCCAGCGTTTATCTGTACAACAACCGCGACGATGTTGACGCGCTGGTCGCGGCCCTGGGTGACGTCAACCGCATCTTCCGAAGCTGAAGGTCGCTCAGCTCCCTCCACTGACCGACTGCAAAATGGTGATCCGGTCGCCGTCGGCGACCGGAGCGGAGAGATCGGCTTCCCCGCGCACCAACTCCTGGTTGTGAAACACGTTCACGTTGGGTCGGCGCTGGCCGTGTTCGTCGGCGAGGTGACTCCGCAGGAGCGGATGGCGCTGCTGGGCGGCGTCTAGGGCGGCCCCGACGTCGGCGGCAGTGACGGTGAATTCCGTCTCGCCGTTGGTGAAATCACGCAACAGACCTGGGATCCACACCCTGACAGAGGGCATCGAATCAGAACGAGATTGCGCGCACGCTGAGGATGCGCGGGTAGATCCCGGGAAGCCGCGTCCAATTGTCTCCGGCGTCCCAGCTACCGTAGAGCTCACCGCTGGTGGTGCCAAAGTAGACCGACGACCCGTCACCGGCACCGGTGGCGAGGGCCTCGCGGAGCACACCGCCATAATTGTTATCGGGTAATCCAACCCCGCTGACTTCCCAGCTGTCTCCACCATTCCGTGAGCGGTAGGCGCGCAGTTTCCCCCCTACGGGAAGGCGCACTTCATCGCTGGTGAGGGGGACCACGAAGAGTGTTGCCGGCGAGTCGGCGAGGATCGACATGCCGAAGCCGAATCCCGAGGGCAGGCCGTTCTCGACGCGTTCCCAGTTATCGCCAGCATCGAAGGAACGGAAGACACCGGTGTGATTCTGTTGAAAGAGGTGGTCGGGATCAGCGGGGTCGAGCACCAGCCGATGGGCGCAGGTGAAGTCGGCGTACTTGGGCTCCTCGGCCTCGAACGGTGCGGTCACTCCCTTGTTCTTGATTACCCAGGTGGCGCCATCGTCGTCACTCCGCAGAGCTCCCACCGAGGAGATGCCAATGGTGATCCGACCGGGACGGCGCACGTCGGTGAGCACGGTATGCAGACACATCCCGCCGAAGCCGGGGAGCCAGTCGGCCCTGGTGGGGTGGGCCGTGAGCCCGCTGTACTCGCGCCAGGCCTTTGCCGGCTCGTCCCAACGGAACAGGCCTGCTTGGGCAACCCCAGCGACCAGCTCATCTGAGCCCGCCAACCGGTGCAGGGTCCAGATTCGCTCCACGACAGGGCGCCCCTCCCCCTCCCCGAAGCCCGGCCCGGACCCCAGCGGGTCCCAGGACCGTCCCTCATCGAGGCTGCGTCGGACGTGGGGTCCGTAGACGTTGCTAGAGAGCCCGGCCAATAGCTCAAGCCGGCCTTGGCGCTGCTCCAGAAATACCGTGGTCGCTTCCCAGCCGGAGAGGTAGGGGCCGGTGAACTTCCATCCCCCGCTCGCGGGCTCCTGGCCCTCGTGCTTGAGGACAAAGAGTCCCTTGGCGGTGCCGACGGCAACCCAGGTGGTCATGACAGCGGCAAAGCTTATCGGTCCTGCGGTGGCTGGCTGCGCCCAGATCGAGTCTTTGGACAAAAGCCGGTTGTCCAGCTGAGGTGGCGACGGTGCGTGCTTGCGAGTGTCGCTCTAGACTAGAGGCGACAGCGTCGTCCGGCCGTCCCGATGGGGATCGCAAGCAGCCTGTCGTGACGGTACCCCAAGAAAAGGAGGGAATGCCCATGCTCGAAGGTAGTACTAAACGGACTCTCACCATCTTGGGGACGACTGAGGACTGAGGCCGGGACCTTCACTTCTCTCGACGCGCTGGTCAACCACGGGTAGCTGAACCGGGTCAGAAGCCCGGAACCGTGGCCGTCCCGCGTCAGCAGTTCTCATCTCGCAAACCCAGACAGCGGGGGCTGGAGGCCAACTCCGGTCCCCGCTGCTTTTTAAGCGGCGGGGTACGATGGACAGGTGGCCCAGGTCAACCCAGTGGGATTCGACGACGAGCTCTTCCGGGAGATCATCCTGGATCACTACCGGCACCCGCGGCGCCATGGCTTGGTCGACCCGGCCGACGTCACCACCCATGGGCACAATCCACTCTGCGGAGATGAGGTCGATCTCAGCCTTCGAGTCCGGGGAGGCCTAGTCGAGGCGGTCGGGTTCGAAGGCCAAGGCTGCTCGATCTCGATGGCGGCAGCGTCAATGATGAGTGAGCAGATCCATGGCAAGTCGCTGGTGGCGACCAAGGAACTCCTCGGGCGGTTTCGGGCGATGCTGATCGAGGGGCAGGACCCGGGCACGCTGGGGGACATCGGGGACCTGGAGGCACTCGCCGGGGTGCACCGCTACGCAGCCCGGATAAAGTGCGCAATGCTGCCCTGGAGCGCGCTCGAGGCGGGGCTCACCGAGTTGGAGGCATCCGATGGCGGAAGCGACGTCTGAGACCGAGGAGTTGGGATCTGCGGCTTCGCAATCCCAGCCCGTCCAAGTCCTGAAGGCGACCGGAGACGATATTCACGAGGCCCTCCGGGAGGTGATCGACCCCGAGCTGGGTCTCGACATCGTCAGCCTGGGGCTGGTCTATGGAGTCACGGTCGACCCCGATGGCGATGCGGTCGTGTCCATGACCCTGACCACTCCCTACTGCCCGCTGGGCCCGATGCTGGAGTCCCAGGTGCACGCCGCTACCCAGTTCCTGCCTGGAATCCGCGATGTCAAGGTGGACCTGATCTGGGATCCCCCCTGGGATCCCCACACCATGGCGTCCGACGAGGCGAAGCTGGAACTCGGCCTCTACTGAGGTCGGCGCGACCCCTCGCCGCTGGAGCGGCCGGTCAGCTTCCAGGCCGCCGGAAGCAGCGCCGCCGCCAGCAATGCCTTGAGGGCGTCGCCCAGCAGGAAGGGGGTGACCCCATCGGATAGGGTGGCGGACACGCCCAGATGGAGGCGCAAGGCCAGCCAGGTGGCGCCGAAAGCGTAGATCACCACGTTGCCGGCGACAAGGGAGAGGATCACCGTCAAGGGGTGGCGGTCGAGGCCGCGCCGGGCTAACCAGCCCAGCAGGGTCGCGGCGAACAAGAAGCCCACCAGGTATCCCAAGGTGGGCGCCGAGAGCATCGAGATCCCGCCCGTGCCCCCCGCGAACCACGGCACCCCGACCAATCCCAGGACCAGGTACAGCAGCATCCCGGCAGCGCCACGACGGGTGCCGGCGGCCATGCCGCCGAGCAGCACGGCGAAGGTCTGGCCGGTGATGGGCACAGGGGTGAATGGGAGATGGATGACCAGCTGCGCCGAGAGCCCGACGAGTCCCGCGTAACCGGCGACTACCAGGACGTCGCGGACTCGCTCGCCTGGGATCAGATCGGTCAGGACCAGTCCTGGGCGCGCCGAGGTAGCGACATTCAGCACGGCGAGCGACGCTACCTTGACGCTCGGCCAGCTGTCAACAACGTCTGCCCCCAAATTCCATCGTGGCGCTGCGCTACCGTCCTCACCGTGGACGAGCAGAAGAATCGGCTGCTCGAGCGTTTTCTCGATCTCCTCTACGCCGAGCCCAAACGGCTCAACTTGACCCGGGTTCAGCCCGAGGACGCGTGGACCCGACACGTTCAGGAGTCACTGGATCTCATTCCCATGCGCACCTGGTCCCCGGGCGAGCGCGTCATCGATCTCGGCAGTGGCGCTGGCTTTCCCGGCATCCCACTGGCGATCGCCCTACCGCATCTGCAGCTGGTGCTTATCGAGAGAGACCAGGCTAAGGCCGCCTTCCTGCTCAGCGCCCTGGGTCGACTTCACCTGACAGGGGTGCAGGTGCTGGCGGGGGACGCCTCCGAGCTCCTGCGACGGCCGGACTTCGAAGCGGGTGACGTGCTGGTGTCGAGGGCGGCACTTCCGGTACCAAAGCTGCTCGCCCTCGCCGCTCAGCTGCTGGGCTCCGGCGGTGAGGGCTTGGTCCACGTCGGCAAATCGGTTGCCGTGGACGAGGATCTGCAGCGGCTGGCAGCACGCCGCGGGCTGGGAAACCTGACCTTGGTACGTTCCGGCCGCATCCGCGTCCTTCGGTTCACGCGGCAGGCGGACCGCTAACTACCGGGCAGCCACTCGGCACGCTTGGCCGGCCCGCCACACCTCCAGTGGCTCCAGGTCCGGCCGCCAGGCGAAGCCTCCCTCGTGATCTGTGCCCCAGAGCACCAGGTCGGCTCTCATTCCCGGCTCGGCCCGGCCGCGATCTGGAAGCGCGAGTGAGAGCGCCCCGCCCAAAGTCGCGGCGGTCAGGGCCTGCTCCACGCTAAGCCCGAGCTCAGTCACCGCGAGCCAGACCACCAGGCTCATCGCCGTGGTCCCCGAGGTGCCAGGATTGTGGTCGCTGCCCAGCGCCAGAGGGACTCCTGCGGCCAAGAGTTCACGGGCGGGAGGAGTCGTGCCCATCGACAGGGCGGTGACCGGGCACAGCGTAGCCACTGTCGACGAGCCGGCCAGCGCGGCGATCTCGGCTGCGCCGATGCGCAGAAGATGATCGGCAGACACCGCTCCCAGATCGACCGCTAACTGGGTGGCGCCCGTCAAAGCCAGTTCATCGGCATGGACCCGCAGCAGCAGGCCGGCGGCCCGAGCGCTCTGCAGCACCTGCGCCGACTCGGGGACGGTAAATGCCCCCTGGTCGCAGAAGACATCGCAGAACCTGGCCCCCTCAAGCTTGGCCTCGTCATTCCAGCCGAGCACCGCATCGACATATTCCCCGCTTCTACCCTCGAACTCTGGCGGGACGGTGTGCGCCGCGAGGAAGGTCACAGCCAGCTGGGGGAGTCTCGGATCGGCAGCGAGCCGGTGGAGCAGGCGCACCGCGCCAATCTCGCCCTCGCGGTCGAGCCAGTAGCCGGTCTTGGCCTCGACTGTGGTCGTACCCGACCTGATCCACTGCTCCAGACGCTGTTCCAGCCCGCGTTCCAGCTCGCCCCAAGGAGTCAGCCGGGTTTCGCCGACGGTGGCGTTGATACCACCACCCCGCTCGGCAATCTCGGCATAGCTCGCTCCCGTGCTCCGCTGGGCGATCTCGGAGAGCCGGGCAGAGGCATAGAGGGGGTGGGTGTGAGCATCGATCAGTCCCGGAGTCAGCAGCGCTCCCCGACAGTCGTAGACCTCGATGTCTGCGGGGACCGTGAGTGAGCCCGTGGGTCCCACGGCTCGGATCAACTCACCGTCGAGGAGGAGGTCGACGTTCTCAAGGATCGGCCGTCCGGGGGTGAAGAGCCGGCCAACTCCGGATAGGACGCGATTCATCCGGTACCGCTGCCCAGCGCCTGGCGCCAGGCGGGCTCCAGCCCGACTAGCACATCCTCCAGCTTCTCCGCCACGCTGCCCAACCGCAGGTGGCGGCCGTCCCGAACCATCTCCTCGCCCCCGACCACGACAGAACGCACGTCGGCGGAACTCGCCCCGAAAACCACTCGCGGGAGGAGATCGGCCGGGCCGGCGCCGGCCAGCCGAGCGCTGGAGAGATCCAGGGTCGTGAAATCGGCGAGCTGGCCGGAGTCGAGCTCGCCGGCCGACCAGCCGAGGGCTGCCATCCCCTCGGCTGTGGCCGCCCGCAGCAGCTGTTCGGGACTCAGCCACCCCCGCCGTCCTGTCACCAGGCGGCGGTCGAGCTCGACCGCGCGCGCCTCCTCAAACAGGTCGAGCAGAGCGTTGCTGTCGCTGCCGAGACAGAGAGGACTGCCTGCCGCTTGGAGTTCGTCCGCCCGACATACCCCATCGCCCAGGTCGCGCTCGGTGGTGGGACAGACGCAGATCCTGGTCGTTGTTCGTCCCAGGCGGGCGACGTCGTCGGCAGTGAGATGAATGGCATGGACCGCGGTGGTCCGGGGGCCGAGGATGCCACACGAGTCCAGCAGCTCGGTCGGGGTCAAGCCGGTGGCTGCCTGGCATGCGGAGTTCTCCTCCGGCTGCTCCGAGAGGTGGAGGTGAAGCGGCGCTCCCCGCTCAGCAGCCCAGCCGGCGACCACCTTCATGGAGGCGGGGTCCACCGCCCGGACGCTGTGGACAGCGGCCCCTCGACGGAGCTTGGGGCCCTCGCCCGCGCGATCAACCCTTCGGGCCCAACCCTGGGCGTCCCCATCGGTGAACCGACGCGCTGCACCCTCTAGCCCGGCCCCATCGAAGCCGGACCGGAGGTAGCAGGTATCGAGCAGGGTGAGCCGCAAACCAGCCTCCGCGGCGGCCGCCACCACCGCGTCTTCCATCTCCGGACCGGGGTATGGCTGACCGGAAGGCTGGTGATGCAGATAGTGGAACTCTCCAACCGCGGTTATCCCGGCCAGGGCCATCTCCCCCATGGCGGCCCTGGTGAGCTCGAAGTACTGCTCCGGCGTAAGGAAGGAGGCGAGGGCGTACATCCGCCGCCGCCAGCCCCAGAAGTCGCTGCCGCCCTCCTCCGGCATCTCGCAGCGCCCCCGGAGGGCTCTGTGGAAGGCGTGGGAGTGGACATTGGCCAGGCCGGGCACGGTCAAGCCCGAGAGTAGCTTTGCCCCCTCAGGGACCGGTGCCGCACCGAGGGGCGCCGCCCGCTTCAGGTTGCCGCCCTGCTCTTCCAGCAGGAGCCGGTTCTCCAGCCGGGACCCGGTCCAGGCCAGCTCGGCCAGCCAGAGGGACATCAGCCCTCCAGCATGGGGATCCGAACGCCTCTCTGGTTGGCGGTGGCGATGGCAATCGGATAGCCCGCGTCGGCGTGGCGAATGACCCCGGTCCCGGGGTCATTGAGCAGGCAGCGGGCCAGCTTCGCCTCAGCCAACTTGGAGCCATCGGCCAGCGCCACCAAGCCCGCGTGGATCGAACGGCCGATGCCGACCCCGCCGCCGTGGTGGACCGAGACCCAGGTGGCGCCACTCGAGGCGTTGAGCAGGGCGTTGAGAACGGGCCAGTCGGCGATGGCGTCGCTGCCGTCCTGCATGGATTCGGTCTCGCGGTAGGGCGACGCTACCGAGCCCGAGTCGAGATGGTCTCGGCCGATCACGATCGGAGCCTTGAGCTCACCACTCGCCACCATGCGGTTGAAACGGAGGCCGAGTCGATCGCGCTCCCCGTATCCCAACCAGCAGATCCGGGCGGGGAGGCCTTGGAAGGCAACCCTCTCGGCGGCCATTCGGATCCAGCGGGCCAGGGACTCGGTATCCGGGAACTCCTCCAGGACGGCCCGATCGGTGGCCGCGATATCGGCCGGGTCCCCACTCAGGGCCGCCCAGCGGAATGGGCCCTT
The DNA here is from genome assembly GCA_049583555.1 of Candidatus Dormiibacterota bacterium. Classification (GTDB taxonomy): domain Bacteria; phylum Chloroflexota; class Dormibacteria; order Aeolococcales; family Bog-877; genus Bog-877. The sequence continues at coordinate 9,892 of JBAUWA010000125.1, forward strand.
GCCCTCGGCGAACAGCGGGCGGATGTAAGCCGGGACGAAGCCGGGGTAGGCGAAGGCCCTGGTGAAGCCGCCCAACTCGGCCTCGGCGCGCAGGCTGTTGCCGTAGTCGAACACCTCGGCGCCGCGGTCCATCAGATCCACCAGAGCCGCAACGTGGCGAGCCATGGCGGCGCGACTGAGCCGGATGTACTCCTCAGGGTCTTCCAACCGGAGGTCGGCCGCCTCCGGCAGGGTGAGCCCGGGCGGCAGGTACATGAGGGGGTCGTGGGCGGGAGTCTGATCGGTCGCGATTTCCACCTGAAAATTGCGCTTCACGATCTCCGGAACCAGCTCGGCGGCGTTACCCAGGATGCCGATCGAGAGCGCTTGGCGGCCGGCTTTGGCGGAATCTGCCTGGCTTAGCGCCGAGTCCAGGTCGGGCGCCCAGCGATCGAGGTAGCGGTGGTCGATGCGACGTTGGATCCGATCCGGGTCGGCCTCGATGCAGAGAGCCACTCCGCCGTTCATGGTCACCGCCAGGGGTTGGGCCCCGCCCATGCCTCCCAGACCGGCGGTCAAGGTGACGGTGCCGGCGAGCGAGCCCGCGAAACGCTTCTCGGCGACGGCGGAGAAGGTCTCGTAGGTGCCCTGGAGGATGCCCTGGGTGCCGATGTAGATCCACGACCCCGCGGTCATCTGCCCGTACATCGTCAGCCCCTCCTGCTCCAACCGCCGGAACTCCGACTGGGTCGCCCACTGCGGCACCAGCAGGGCATTGGCGATCAGGACGCGGGGTGCCCACTGGTGGGTCCGGAACACCCCGACGGGCTTGCCAGACTGGACCAGGAGGGTCTCATCGTCCTCGAGGCCTCGCAGGGTACGGATGATGGCGTCGAAGGCCTCCCAGGAGCGGGCGGCCCGCCCTGACCCACCATAGACCACCAGGTGGTCCGGGTCCTCGGCGACCTCGGGGTCGAGGTTGTTCATCAGCATTCGCATTGCTGCTTCTTGGGGCCAGCCCTTGCAGCTGATCGCGGTGCCACGTGGCGACCGGACCGGCCTCGCTCCGCTCAAGAGAGAGTGCCTACCACCGACTCCGCCCGGCGCAGGACCTCGCCGGATCTCACCGCCCGGGCCACCGCTTCCAGCTCGGGAGCGACGAAGCGGTCCGGACCCACGCGACCCCCCTGCCCTAGCACCAGGTCGACGACCGCGGAATCGGCTGCGGAGGGCCGCAAGGGTCTGCGCAACTCAAGCGCCCGCGAGGCCGCGAGCAGCTCCACAGCGAGCACGCGGGACAGGTTGTCGAGGACCACGCGCAGCTTGCGTGCCGCTCCCCAGCCCATCGACACGTGATCCTCCTGCATGCCCGAGGTCGGCAGCGAGTCAACGCTGGCTGGAGTGGCCAGTCGCCGGTTCTCCGCCACCATGGCGGCGGCCGTGTACTGGGCGATCATCAGACCGGAATTGACCCCTGCGTCGGGTGCAAGGAACGGCGGCAACCCCTCCGATCGGGCCGGGTCCAGCATCCGGTCCACCCGGCGCTCGGCGATCGAGGCAACCTCTGCCGCGGCAATGGCAAGGAAGTCGCATGCAAATGCCAGCGGCTCGCCGTGGAAGTTGCCAGTGGACTCCAATCGCCCATCAGGTAGGACCACCGGGTTATCGACCGCCGAGCGCAGCTCGCGCTCGGCGACCTGGCCCGCAAATTCGGCCGTGTCGCGGGCAGCCCCGACCACCTGGGGGGCGCAGCGGATCGAGTAGGCGTCCTGCACTAGGTGGTTGGAGTTGCGGTGCGAGGCCAAAACCTCGGATCCCCGCAGGAGCAGTGTCAGGTTGGCGGCACTGCGAATTTGCCCCGGGTGGGGCCGGATCGCATTCAGGTCGGCCGCGAACGGACGATCGGTTCCCTTAAGTCCCTCGGTGGATAGGGCGGCGGCGATGTCCGCAGTGGGCAAAAGCACAGCCAAGTCGGCCAGCGCCAACACCAACATCCCGAGCATCCCGTCGGTGCCGTTGATGAGGCTGAGGCCATCCTTGACCTCGAGGCGGAGCGGCTCCAGGCCGCACTCCCTCAGGGCCTGGGCGCCGTCGAGGACGCGGCCGTCTGAGAGCCGGGCCTGGCCTTCTCCGACCAGTACCAACGACATGTGCGCCAGGGGAGCCAGATCCCCGCTGGCGCCCAGGGAGCCGTACTCGGGCACCATCGGGGTGATCCCAGCGTTGAGCAGCGCCGCCAGTCCAGCAGCGACCTCCGGCCGGCTGCCGGAGAGGCCCATGCATAGTGAGCGCGCTCGGAGCAGCATCATCGCCCGCACCACCTCAGCCTCGACCGGGGGACCCATCCCCGCAGCGTGAGAGCGGATGAGTGCGTGTTGAAGTTCGGACCGTCGGTCCGGGTCGATTCGGGTTGTTGCCAGAAGCCCGAAGCCGGTGGAGACTCCGTAGACCGCCTCAGCGCTGTCGCCCGCCTGTTCAACGAGTGCTCGAGCCGAGGTCATGGCGGCTAGCGCCTCCGGCGAGATCTCCGCCCTGGCCCCACCTCGGGCCACCCGAACCACCTCGTCGGCTGAGACTCCAGTTGTGCCAATCACCACCGGAGGGTCGGTCGTTTGGCCGGCGAAGCTCACCCTGTGGCACTCAGTGACGGCATGGGGCGGATCATATGGCGGCTGATCCCAGGGTCGAAGGTAGCACCTTGCCCGGGTTCAAGATGCCCTCGGGATCCAGGGCGTCCTTGATTTGCCGCATTACGGAGATCCCCGAGCCGTGCTCGGCCGCAAGAAACCCGAGCTTTCCCAGACCAACGCCGTGCTCGCCGGTGCAGGTCCCATCCATCTTCAGGGCGCGCTCCACCAGCCGGTCGTGCACGCCCGCGGCCGCAGTCATCTCCGCGGCATCCTCGAGAAAGACAACGAATGTCAGGTGAAAGTTGCCATCGCCCACATGCCCCACGATTGGTGCTAACACCCCACTTTCTTCAACGTCAGCCTTGGTTTCAATGATGCAGGCAGCCAGCGCCGAAATCGGTACGCACACGTCGGTCGCCCAGGTGCCGGCTCCCGGTCGCAGAGCTTTGGCGGCATAAAGGGCGTGATGCCGTGCGTCCCACAGCTGCTTGCGCTCTGACGCTGATGTGGTCCAGTCAAGCCGTCCGCCGTGCGACTTTACAATCGCGCTGGCCTCCTCGACCTGCTCCGCGACCGTCTGGCTGCCACCGTGGAATTCAAGGAACAGCGTGGGACCGACCGGGTAGTCGAGTTGGCTGAACCTGTTGATTGCGTCCACCATCACGTCATCCAGCAATTCGATGCGCGCCAGGGGAACGCCTCGCTGGATCATCTCGATGACGGCATCGACGGTCTTGCGCAGGTCGGAGAGGCTGCAGACCGCCGCCGCCACCGTCTCGGGTAATCCCCACACCCGCAGAATCGCCGTGGTGATGACCCCAAGCGTGCCCTCGGATCCAACGAACAAGCGGGTAAGGTCGTAGCCGGCCGCTGACTTGCGCGCGCGTCCGCCGGTTTTGACGACCTGTCCGTTGGCTAGCACAACCGTGAGGCCAAGAGTGTTGTCCTTCATGGTTCCGTAGCGCACGGCATTGGTGCCGCTGGCTCGGGTTGCTACCATCCCTCCCAGAGTGGGGTTAGAACCCGGATCAACCGGGAAGAAAAGCCCCTCGCCTCGCAATCGTTGGTTGAGTTGGCTGAGGGTGACGCCCGCCTCCACGGTGACGTCCAAATCCTCAGTACCGACACGCAAGATCTGGTTCAATCCTGAGAGGTCAATCGTGATCCCGCCGTTGACGGGAATCACTCCTCCCTCCAGTCCCGTACCGGTGCCGAAAGGTATTACCGGGACTGTGTGGGTATGACAAGTTCTGAGCACGCTAACGACGTCTTCCAGAGTTCCGCAGGTCACAACCGCGTCAGGTAGGTGCGGCTGATGGTGAGATTCGTCGCGGCTGTGTTGTTCCAGCGCCGACCTCTCGGTACTAACCCGTTGCCCTAATAGCGATTTGAGCTCGGCCACCGCGGCCTGGGTCCGGTTCTCGGAATTCACGGGCAGCCGTTGCTCACTCGCAAGGCGCACAACTGACTAAAACCGCGAGCTCACGCACCCTAGCAACCCTTGGTTTCCCGCAGCGCCGCCTCTGCCGCCGCGCGCTCGTCCCAGGGCGCGTCTCCGGATGCACCCAGGATGCTGTGCTCGTGGCCCTTTCCCGCCAACAGCACAGTGTCACCAGGAAGGGCTGCTCCGACGGCGATGCGGATGGCACGGTCCCGCTCCGCGTCGCGGTGCAGGTTGGTATCGGGGTCGGCGCCAGCCGCCACTGCCCCGCGCCAGATCTCATCGATGATCGCTTCCGGGTCCTCGCTCCGAGGGTCCTCCGAAGTGATCACCACCTGGTCAGCAAGCTGGGCCGCAATCCTGCCCATCTCCGCCCGCTTGGCGGTGTCGCGTTCCCCAGCGCTGCCGAACACCACCCAGAGCCGCCCGGAGGTAGCCGCCCGGAGCTCGTGCAGGGCGACCGTTAGTGCGTACGGAGTGTGGGCGTAGTCGACGAAGACGGCGAAGGGCTGTCCCAGGTCGACCCGCTCCATGCGCCCGGGCACGGCCCTGAGCTCGGCCAGTCCCGCAACCAGTCCGGGAAGCGGCTGGTCCAGCAGCAGTCCGGCCCCCAGGGCCGCCAGGGCGTTGCCCACGTTCCAGCGGCCGGCAGTGGCCAGACTCACCTGCGCGGTACCAGCCGTGGTGACTGCAGTGAATGAGATCCCCACGCTCCCCGGGGTGATGCCCTGGGCGCGAATGTCGGCGTCTGGATCGCCCCTTGCGCTGTAACTGAGAGCGCGTATCGGAGCACGCTGGCGGAGCAGCGGAAAGGCGCGAGTGTCGTCGCGGTTGAGGACCGCGAAGCCAGCGCTCTCCGAAGTCCGGTCCAGGAGCGAGGCCTTGGCCTCGAAGTACGCCTCCCAGGTGCCGTGGAAATCCAGATGCTCATGAGTGATGTTGGTGTAGACCGCTCCGGCGAACCGGATCTGGTCGAGGCGCCCAAGCGCCAGACCATGCGAGGTCGACTCCAGAACGATTGCCCGACAGCCGCCATCCACCATCCGGCGCATCCGGGCCTGGACGTCGACGGACTCCAGGGTGGTCTGGCGGGTGAGATTGGGCTCGATCTCGGCGCCCAGGCGAAAGTCCACGGTGCTCAGGCTGCCGACTTTCCCCAGGGTGGCGGAGAGGGCAGCCTGGAGCATGGTGGTGGTGGTGGTCTTGCCGTCGGTGCCGGTGATTCCCACCACCGGCACCGCATCAGATGGGTGGCCGTAGAAGGTCGCAGCCAGGATCGCCAGCGCGCGCATCGGGTCGTCAACAACCGTCTGGCGGTGCTCTTCTGCTCGAGGCACCTGGTGGGCGACGACCGCCACGACTGCGCCTCGCTCGAGAGCCGATGCCACGAAGTCGTGGCCGTCGTGGTGCTGGCCCGGGATGGCTACGAAGACGCTGCCTCGCTGCACCAGCCTCGAATCGTTACTGATGGCGGTCACCTCGACTCCCTGGAGTTCCTCGGGGACCGAGGTCAGTCCGAGCGAGGCGGCGAGCACTGGCCAGAGCATGGTTCAAGCCTAGCCGCCACCCTCAATCGACACAGGCAGTTCACAATTAAGCCCCGTGGAGGTGATGGAGCTGCTGGCACCTGCACCGGTGGCAGACGGCCCCCTGCATTCCGGGCAAAGACCAGATCCCAAGCCGGGTCCCGGCGAGGTCAGACTGAGGGTGGAAGCGTGCGCCGTCTGTCGCACCGACCTCCAGATAACCTCAGGGGACCTTCCCGCCAAGCGGCTGCCGATCGTCCCCGGCCACCAGATCGTGGGCAGGGTGGTTGAGCTGGGAGAGGGGGTCTCGGAGGCCCTCAGGGGGCGGAGATTGGGGGTCGGCTGGCTGGCTTCCGCCTGTGGGCATTGCGACTTCTGTCGGGCCGGACGCGAGAACCTGTGTCGGACGGCGACCTTCACAGGCTGGGACCGGGACGGTGGCTACGCCAGCCAAGTCACGGTCCGGGCTGACTTCGCCCAGCGGTTAGCCGAGGACGGAGACCCGGTCCGGTTCGCGCCTCTCCTCTGCGGGGGAGTGATCGGATACCGGGCATTCCGGTGTGCGGGCCTAAGGCCGGGAGATCGCTTGGGACTGTTCGGATTCGGGGCCTCGGCGCTTCTGGTGGAACAGCTGGCGGTCGCCGAGGGCTGCGAGGTCTACGTGGTCACTCGCGACGAGTCGGCAAGGCAACGGGCAACCGAGCATGGCGCCGCTTGGGTTGGTTCTCCCGGCGACCTGCCACCAGTAGCGCTCCAAGGTGCGATCACGTTCGCCCCGGTGGGGACGGTGGTCGTGGATGCGTTGCGGGCCCTGGACCGTGGCGGAACCTGTGTCGTCAACGCCATCCATCTCGACCGGGTACCTGAGTTCCCCTACGACCTCCTTTATTGGGAACGGCGAATTATGAGCGTGGCCAACTTCACCCGCCAGGATGCCTCCGAGTTCCTGGAGCTGGCCCAGCGCATTCCCATTCGTACCATGGTCGAGGAGTTCCCGCTGGACCAGGCCAACGGCGCCCTCCTCCAGCTCCAGGACGACGGCATCCCCGGGGCGGCGGTCCTGATTCCCTAGTTCAGGGAGACTGGGAAGAGAACTCTTCTCGGAGTTCCACGACCGCCTTGCGAGCGGCCCGGGTCAGTTCCAGGGCCAGCCTCCGGTCGAGATCGAGCGATGGCGTGGTGTGCAAATTCTGGAGCCGTTCTTCGAGTCGCGCCAGCTGTTCCGCGATCTCCGCCGGCGTTGCCAGCGCTGCCTGCCGTGCCGCCTCCACGAAGCCGGGGTCTCCCTGACGCTCGGCGTGCTGGTAGCGGCCGAAGGCGATCCGGTCGCGGTCAGCCGCCAGCAGCAGCCGGACCGCCGCCTGACCGGACTCCGAGATCTCGTCGGCCGACGAGTGAAGTCGGCACAGACCGTCGAGAGCGGCTGCCAACGCCCCAGTGATGGCGGCAGCCGCGGCTCCCCCCGCAGCATCTCGGGGCGAAAGCATGCGTGCGACCGTCTCCAGCAGCGACCAGGACGCCACCGGGCCCGGCTGGAGCTCGCCGAGCTCGGTCAGCGAAAGCAGGGCGCAGACCGCGGTGATCCGACCGATGCCGCCCGGCACCGGAGTCACTCTGGCCGCCGCCGCGCCGGCTTCTGGGGACACGTCGCCTCGAAATTGCCCCGCGACCATGGACGTCCCCACGTCCAGGACCGTGGTCCCGGCCCGGATCGCGGTGCTGGGCATCACCCCAGCAATGCCGATGGCGGAGATGAGCACGTCATATGGTGGTAGTGGGTCGACCCCGGCGATCTCGCTTTGGATGACCGTGACTTGGGCGCCGGTAGCCAACAAGCGCTGGGCTATCGGTCTGCCGCCGGTCGGTCCGTGGCCGACAACCAGGATCCTGGCGCGAGATGGGTCGATGCCCAAGTAGTCCAGGGTCGCCGCGCAGGCCTCCGCCACCGGAGTACCTCGCCGTCTGCCCTCAGCCGCCGCCGAGAGCGCCGCCGGAGTGACCGCCTCGACGTCCTTGCTGGCGGGGAGGTGCGCCGCCACAACTCCGGGCGGAAGTGAGGCCACCGGCTGCACCACCACCACACCGTTGATAGTGGGGTCGACCACCAAGGCGTCGAGCTCGGTCAGGGTCGTCTCGGGGTTGTCGCGAGGCACGGTCCGGTGGGCCACCTCCACCCCTCCCGCGACCGCCTCGCGCTCGAGGGAGCGGGCAAAGGAACCGCCCGGGACGTTGCCCTCCTCGACCACGACCCCCAGTCGATAGGGGCGCCGTCGTGATCGACAGCGCTGCCTGAGTTGGTTCCGGAGGTCGTCAAGCAAGGGAGTCAGGTCGACCAAATTCGAGGCGCCCGAGGAGTCCATCAGCGCGCTCCGCTGACGGCGAACAGACTCATTCGATCGCCCTCCCGGACACCACCTGACCGTTTGCTCGCCGTCGAACTGGCGACGGCCCCGACCGTATCAGGAGGCGTCAGCACATTGCTCGCGATCGGCGACGATCTCAGGGATTTCTCACTAGGGGCGCAGCCCCCTGACCGGAATCGTCTGTCAGACTAGCCCTGCCGGCCGGCATCGGAGACGAGCCAGGCCGCGGCGGCTGTCGCGTTCTCCAGCCGCTCGGTTCAAGGTGCTGCCAGGAGGCTGTGCGAGTGGTTGAGGTCGTCACCCTAGATACCCCAGAGCTCGGGGACCGCACCTACCTCGTACATGACGGGCACCAGGGCGTGGTGGTGGATCCCCAGCGGGATACCGACCGGGTCATGGCAGCCGCTGACGCGGCCGGGGTCACCATCACCAGTGTCGCGGAGACCCACATTCACAACGACTATGTCTCCGGCGGGCGAGACCTGGCCGAGGGGCTCGGGGCTCGCTATTTGGTCGCGGCGCAGGACCAAGTCGGCTTCCACCGTCAGCCTGTCAGCGAAGGAGACCGGATTGATGTGGGGTCGATGACGATGGAGGCGCTCTTAACCCCCGGGCACACCCCAAACCATCTGTCATTCCTGCTGTGGTCCGAGAAGGCGCCTAAAGCTCTCTTCAGCGGGGGCTCTCTTCTGTACGGAGCGGTGGGTCGTACCGACCTTGTCTCACCGGGCCTGACGGTGGCGCTGGCGCATGCCCAGCATCAGTCGGCGCGAAGGCTGGCGGCGCTGCCCGACGAGGTGGAACTGTATCCCACCCATGGCTTCGGCAGCTTCTGTGCTAGTGGTCCGACGCCCGACACAGAGCCCAACCACAGCATCCGCACCCAACGTGCCAGCAATCCCGCCATGACCGACGACGAGGAAGGATTCGTGAGCAGGCTGCTGGCCGGATATTCGCTTTACCCCCGCTACTACGCCCATATGGGCGAGCTCAATCGCCAGGGAGCGCTGGGGCCGGATCGGTCGCTGCCGACCGCGATCGAGATTGCTGAAGTCGGGCGCCGAATAAGCGCCGGTGAGTGGGTCATCGACGTGCGCAGCCGGACTCAGTTCAGTGCTTCCCACGTTGCGGGTACCGTGAACTTCCCCGGCGAGATGCTGCTGGCCACCTACGTGGGTTGGGTGGTGCCCTGGCGGGCGCCGATCACGCTGGTCGGCAGTAGCCAGGCTGACCTGGAGCGGACTCAGCGCGACCTGGCCCGGATCGGGATCGACTCACTGGCGGGCTGGTCTCGGGCTCCCCTAGGTGAGCTTCAGGACGTTCTGGGCACCTCCTCCTATCGGGTCACCGACTTCGCCGGTCTGGCCCGGGCCATCGGGTCCGAGCAACTGCAGGTACTGGATGCCCGTCGTCCGGATGAGTGGCGTCAGAGCCACATCAAGGGCGCCATCAACATCCACTTGCCTGATCTACCCGAGCGGATCTCGGAGCTCGCCGACCGGCCCACCTGGGTGCATTGCGGCGCGGGCTATCGGGCCAGCGTCGCCGCCAGTCTGTTGGACCGGGCCGGCCGCGAGGTGGTCCTGGTCGATGACGATATAGACCACTTGGAGCAGGCGGGTATGGTGCTCGAGTCTGGGGCCGGTTAGCCGACCCGAGGCGACCGAGATCGGACGAGGTCGCTACCTATGATGGCGTCGTGATTTCAGACTGCCTCTTCTGCCGGATAGTGGCCGGGGAGCTTCCTGCTGATGAGGTCCATCGTGAGGACGGCATCCTCGCCTTCAAGGACATCCATCCGGTCGCGGACACCCACATCCTGGTCATCCCGGAACGGCATATCGAGGACCTGCGCCACCTCCGAGCCGAGGACGCTGGGCTCTGGTTGCGCCTGACCCAGGTGGCAAATGAGGTGGCGGCCGATCTGGGCCACGAAGATGGCCACCGCTTCTACGTGAGCGTTGGCTCGGCGGGAGGACAGACGGTGCCTCACCTCCACATCCACGTCATGGCCGGGAGCATGCGTCGCCTGCCCGTCTGAGTCGATCCGGCTCGCCTCGGTTATTCTGGTGTGGCGGGTCGGATTTTGCCAAGGCGGGGATGCGCAGGGTGTACGTCAGATGGCGCTGAGTTCGCGGGATTTACTCCAGAGGGCACGTCAGGAGGTGCCCGAAGCAGCACCCGCGGAGCTGCGGACGCAGCTGGCCCAGGACGGTGGCCGCCAGCTCCTCGATGTTAGGGAGCCAGACGAGGTATCTCAAGGCGTGCTGCCCGACGCGGTCCTGATCCCAAGAGGCTTCTTGGAGCTCCAGGTCGAGTCGGCCATCCCCGATCGCTCGACCCCGATCACCGTCTACTGCGCCTCGGGTGCGCGATCGTTGCTGGCGGCCATGAGCCTGCGGGAAATGGGCTACTCGGACGTGGCCTCGCTGCAGGGAGGGTTCAATGCCTGGAAGGCGCAAGGGCTGCCCATCACCACGGCCCCCTCCTTCAGCGCCGAACAGCGTGAGCGCTACAGCCGCCACTTCCTGCTCAAGGAGGTGGGCGAGGCGGGCCAAGCCCGGTTGCTCGACGCCAAGGTGCTCCTGCTGGGGGCCGGCGGCCTGGGGGCTCCCGTCGCCTACTACCTGGCCGCCGCCGGGGTAGGGACCATCGGTCTGGTCGACTTCGACCGAGTCGAGCTCAGCAACCTACAGCGGCAGATCGTCCACACCGTGGACCGGCTGGGGATGCCCAAGACCGAATCGGCGGCGATCGCGCTCAGAGCGCTCAACCCCGATGTCAAAGTGGTGGAGCACAACCTTCACTTAGACGGCTCCAACGCCGCCGAGCTGTTCGCCCAGTACGACGTGATCGTGAACGGCAGCGACAACTTCCCCACCCGCTACCTGGCCAACGATGTGGCCGTCTTCCTGCGCAAGCCGCTGGTGGATGGTGGGGTCTTCCGCTTCGAGGGGCAGGTCACGACCATGATCCCCTTCGAGTCTGCCTGCTATCGCTGCCGCTACCCGGCGCCGCCACCGCCCGAGGAGGCACCTAGCTGCTCCGAGGCCGGCGTACTCGGGGTATTACCGGGACTGGTCGGCATGATCGAGGCGACCGAGGTGGTGAAGCTGATCCTGGGCATCGGGAAGACCTTGAGCGGTCGGCTGCTGCATGTTGACGCCCTGGCCATGGAGTTCAACGAGTTCCGTTTGCGACGCGACCCCGGTTGCCCGGTGTGCGGTACCGATCCCACGATCACCGAGCCCATCGACTACGAAGGCTTCTGCCTCAACCCCAACTTGGCGAGAGTGCCGCGCGCCCCCGTCGCTGTCTGAAGGAGGACGGCCCGGCTCGGTGCGCGCTTGGTCCCGGGCGGTGGCGGGTACCATGAGGCTGTGAAGCAGGCCACGATCTCCCTCGATGATCTGATCACCGCGGTAGAGACGGCGCGGGACAAGGTGATGGCCGACGAGGTCCGCTCTCTGGTCAAGTTCGGCATCCCCAAGGCCATGGCCCAGCAGATGGTCGCGGCCAGGTTCCAGCAGAAGGTGGGAGGCGACGAGAGCGAGGGTGGGGAGACA
>JBAUWA010000126.1:0-33665 GCA_049583555.1 Candidatus Dormiibacterota bacterium
GTCCTGGCCCGGGCGGGCCGGATCCTGGAAGAGCGCAAGGAGGAACTGGCCCGGCTCATGACCAGGGAGATGGGCAAGGTTCTCACCGAGGCCCGCGGCGATGTCCAGGAGGGCATCGACATGGCCAAGTACATGGCCGGCCAGGGCCGCAACCCGGTGGGCGAGGTGGTCCCCAGCGAGCTGCGCAACAAACGTGCCTTCACCGAGCGGGTGCCGATCGGAGTGGTGGGGTGCATCACTCCCTGGAACTTCCCCATGGCGATCCCCTGCTGGAAGCTCATGCCTGCCCTGCTGGCGGGTAACGCCGTGGTCTTCAAGCCGGCCGAGGACACACCGCTCCTGGCGATCAAGCTGGCTGAGGTGCTGGTCGAGGCCGGGCTTCCCAGCGGGGTGCTTGGCTTGGTTACCGGATTTGGCGAGGACGCGGGAGCGGCGCTGGTTGAACATCCCCAGGTCCGGGCCATCTCGTTCACCGGATCGGTGGCCGTAGGACAGCAGATCGCGGCCACCTGCGGGCGGTTGGGCAAGCGGGTGTCACTGGAGCTGGGCGGCAAGAACGCCATGCTGGTGAGCGCGGACGCGGACCTGGAGCTGGCTCTGGAAGGGGCGCTTTGGGGTGCCTTTGGGACCACCGGTCAGCGCTGCACCGCCACCTCGCGCCTGATCGTGAATCGGGATGTGCTCCAGACTTTCAGCGAGGAGCTGGTCAGAAGAGTCGGGCAGCTCCACCTAGGTGATGGGCTGGAGCCCACCACCGATGTCGGTCCGGTGATCAATCAGACCCAGCTGCAACGGATCCACGGCTACACCGAGGTCGGCCGCCGAGAGTCGGCGCGCCTGCTTACTGGGGGTAGCATCGCCACCGAGGGTGCTCTCGCGGACGGCAACTTCTATCGGCCGACGATCTTCGGAGACGTGGCCGAGGACATGCGGATCGCCCAGGAGGAGATCTTCGGCCCCACCGTGGTGATCATTCCCGCCGCGGATCTGGAGGAGTCGATCCGAATCGCCAACGGAACTCACTACGGGCTGTCGGTCGCCATCTACACCAAGGACATCGACAGCGCGCTCCACGCGGTCGACCTGCTCGACGCCGGCATCGTTTACGTCAACGCACCCACCATCGGCGCCGAGATCCAGCTCCCCTTTGGCGGCACCAAGTGGACCGGGAACGGGCACCGGGCTGCCGGCACCACCGCGCTCGACGAGTTCACCGAGTGGAAGTCGGTCTACATCGATTACTCGGGCCACCTTCAGCGGGCCCAGATCGACACCGACGCTGGCTGAACCCGGCACAGCCATGCTCGACCTCAGCCTCAGCCAGGAACTGCGCCAGTTCGAGGCCATGATCCGCGACTTCGCTCGGCGTGAGCTGGCCCCGGAGGTTCCCAAACGGGACCGGGAGGCTGAGCCCGACCCCGAGTTGTTCGCCAAGCTGGCCAGCGTGGGCATTCCCGGCGTGGTTACACCCAGACGCTACGGCGGGGCTGGCCTGGATTGGATCGCCCTGGGGCTCGCCTGTGAGGAGCTGGAGTATGTCGACGCCTCCTGCCGTACCGCCCTCTCGGTCCATGCCGGCCTGTGTATGACCGGGATCTACCAGTGGGGCACCGAAGAGCAGCGCCAGCGCCTGCTCCGCCCTCTCGCCGAGGGACGTCGGCAAGGCTGCTTCGCGCTGACCGAGCCGGACGCCGGCAGCGACGTCAGGGCGCTCCGAACCAGCGCTACCAAGGAGGGCGATCTCTACCGCCTCCGGGGCCAGAAGGTGTGGATCTCGATGGGGGACTTCGCCGACCTGATGCTGGTCTTTGCCACCGTTCGCCCGGACTCCGGCCCCGCCGGGATCACCGCCTTCGCCCTCGACCGGGGCGAGGCCGGTGACGGGCTGCGGACCAGGCCCATCCACGATAAGTACGGGCTGCGGGCCTCCGACACCGCGGTCGTCTTCTTGGACGACGCCCTGGTCTCCGAGGAGAATCGCATCGGCGACGAGGGGGACGGTTTCAAGGTGGCCATGAGCTGCCTCGATAGCGGTCGCTACTGCGTTGCCAGCGGGGCGGCGGGGACGATCCGCGCCTGCCTTGACCTAAGTGTCGGCTACGCCCGCTCGCGGATGGTTCAGGGGCACGAGATCGGCAGGCTGCAGCTGGTGCAGCAGATGATCGCCGGCATGCAGCGCGACTACGACATCGCCCGCCTGCTCTGGATGCGCGCCGGCTGGCTCAAGAACCAGGGACAGCGCAGCTCCCGGGAGTCGGCTCTGGCCAAGTGGGTGAACTCCGAGGCCGCCAACCACGTGGCCGATGACGCTCTGCAGGTGCATGGCGCCACCGGCTTCAGCGAGGAGTGCCCAGCGGCACGCTATCTCCGCAACAGCCGTGCCACCATGATCTACGAGGGCACCCGCGAGGTTCAGGTCCAGCTGGCCGCGGAATATGCCCTTGGCTACCGCCAGGACCGGCCCCTCTCGCATCCCCTGCCCGCCTGGCCCGACGAGGGTGATGCCCCGGAAGTGGACCGGGAGCCATCACCCTGACCGTGGCAGCCGACCCGACCCCGGTGCCTCCCGAGGTTCTGGCGGCGGGCTGGCAGGAGCACTGGATTGACCGGCCTCAAGGGCGGATGCGCTACGCCACCGCCGGGTCCGGCACCCCCCTGGTGCTCTGCCATGGGTTCATCGGCTCGGCTGAGAACTTCGAGAGCTGGGTACCGCGACTGGCTCGACAGCGGTTGCTGGTGATCCCCGACCTGCCCGGCTTCGGCGGCTCGGCGCCCCTGCCTGGGCGACACACGAGTCGGGCTCTGGCGTTCGAAGTGTTCGCGCTTCTGGACCACCTGCAACTGCGGCGCTACGAGCTGGGAGGCCTCTGCCTGGGGGCGGCCGTCGCCCTGGAGCTTCTGGCGATGGCCCCCGAACGGCCGGAGCGGCTGATACTCCACACCCCGCTGCTCGACCCCAGCAGTGTCGCCCGTACCTTCCGGGTCCAGTCCCGGGTGGCAACCGCCCCGGCGATCTTTGAAGTCATCTCATTTCTGGGAAGACGACGGGTGCTGGCGGACTTCTACCGGCGAGTCGCTGTGGAGGGGGCGGCCGAGGTGGACCGCCGCGCCGCCGACCTCAACTTCGCCAACCAGTTGCGGGCGGATCCCCGGGCTGCCCGGGAGTGGCTGCGCGACGGCCTCGGGGAAGACTTCCGAGCCTTGCTGGACGGCTGGGGAGGGCCGGTCGAGGTCTTGGTCGCCGCCGCCGATCGCATCGTGCAGTTGGAACGGTTGAGGACCTACTGCGCCGCGAGGCCCAACACCGATCTCTCGGTCATCGACTCGGCTGGCCACGGTTGGGACGCCGAGCTGATCCGAAGACAGCTGGATGTCCTTGAGCGATTCCTGGCTAGGCCCGAGCCTGCGGTAGCGGGGTCGACAAGCGTCGTTTGAACTCCGCTCCCAGGCTGTTCCTTGCCGTGGAGCTGCCCTTCTCGATACGGAGGGAGTTGGCTCCGGTCCTGAAGCAGCTGGGCGGAATCCACTCAGAAGTCAGGCCGGTACGGGCGGATGGACTCCACGTCACTCTCCGCTTCCTGGGTCGGGTCGAGGCGGCGGCGGAGGCGCCCATTCACGCCGCGGCCGCCCGGGCGGCCTCCGAGACCAAGCCCTTTCCGATGTCCCTGGAGGGGTTGGGCACCTTTCCTGAGAGGTCTGGACCCCGAGTTGTCTGGGCAGGAGTGGGGGAGGGTCGGCCGGACATCAGCCGACTGGCGCAATCACTTCGAGCTGGCCTTGTCGCTGAGGGTTGGAATCCGCCTCCCGGTCCCTTCCGAGCCCACTGCACGTTGGCCAGGCTTCCTGAGCGTCTCAGCGCCGCCTCAGCCGCGGCGTTGACGGAATTCTGCCAACGTGGGCTTGGTCACGCCCCACTTCGCACCACCATCGACTTGGTTGCTCTTCTGGAATCGGTGCCGGTGCCCCGCGGCCCGAATCGCTATCCCCGACGGGCTAGCTGGCGCCTGGGAAGGAGCTGAGCCTGCCTACCATTCGAAGGGTCTCCCGTACCACTGGTGGAGCTCGGGATAAGTTCCTTCCTTAAGCAGCCGCCGGGCCCGGCGCTCGAAGGCGGTGACCTCCTCTGGCCGCAGCAGGCGGGCGAGACCGCGCCGCAGTCGGGAGAGCCTCCCCTGGTCGTCGAAGAGTGACCTGATCGCGGTCAGCCAATCCGAAGGCACCGGGCTGCCCCCCAGCTCGATGAGGGTGGTTCGCAGTTTGAACTCCGAGTGAAAAGTGACCCCGTGGTCGATTCCCCTCAGCTCACCGTCAGGGTCGATCAGGAGATGCTCCCGCTTGCGGTCGGCGTTGTTGATTAGGACATCGAGAGCTGCCAGGCCGCGAAGACTGCTCTGCACCTGCTTAGGGTTGAGCTCCAGGCCCGAGGGCGGATCGGGGATGAATTCCTGAACTGATCCGACTCCCAGCGGGGCCTCGGTCCGCAGCACCGTGGTGGGCGTGAACCGCCATCCCAGAGCGCGATCGACCAGGGTGGTGGCTACCTCGCGGCGGTGCAGGGTCGCGCCCGGGAAATCCCAGAGCGGTCGCTCACCCCGGGCCGGCTTGTAGACCGCCGTCAAGTCCCCGTCGGGTCCGGCCAAGTGAATCTGGAAGACGGCATTGCTGCCCCAGTCAATCCGCTCCAAGTCGACCACCGGCGACTCGCGCAGCCAGCGACCGAGGTTGTCCTCATCGGCGGCGAGGGACAGGTTGGAGGCGCCCATTTAGGGTTCAGCCTACCGAGGCCCGGTTATCCTGGCTCGCCGAAGCTGGCCGCTGGAGCCTTGCCCCGGTGAGCCGCCGTCGATACGAACCCGAAGGAGTCCCTTGGTCCACTCGCTCGAGCAGTTCCTGACCAGCTTCGGCTACCTGGCTCTCTTCCTGCTTACGGTGGCCCAGTGCACCGGGATCCCGATTTCCAGCGAGATCGTGCTGCCCTTTGCCGGTCTTCTGGTTGCCAACGGGACGCTGTCGCTGCCGGTGGTGATCCTGGTTGCCGTGGTCGCCGAGCTGGTCGGGGCGAGTATCGCCTATGCCATCGGCGCCTGGGTTGGCCGCCCTGCAGTGCTTACGTTCGGGCGCCGCTTCCACTTTCGCGAGAGCCACCTGGAGGCGGCAGAACGCTGGATTGCAAAGCGTGGGGTCGTAGCGGTGGCGGTGGGGCGTTGCGTCCCCATCATCCGCAGCTACACCAGCTTCCCGGCTGGCTTCGCCCACATGCGCCTGCACTTGTTCTTTCCGGCAACCCTGGTTGGCGCACTGGTGTGGGACAGCGCCTTGGTCCTGGCGGGCATGGAACTGGGTAGGCACTTCTCGGCGATTTCGGGGGTGCTGCAACCACTGGGCTATGTCGCTCTTCTGCTCCTGGCCTTGGCACTGGTATACGGCGTCTATCGATGGAACAACCGCTCCCAATCCGGCTCTAGCGGCCCACTTCAGCCCTAGTTCCGGCGAGTTCATCAATCGACCTCTAAAGCGGCGTCAGAGTGGCGCTGGGAGGAGCTCCGGAAGCGGCGCCAGGCGCCACCTCGCGCTCGAGGGCATGTGTACCGCACCGTACCGACTTCGCCACCGCTTGGGTCCAACCTAGGCATGGGGCTGGGGATCGTCAGGTCTTTTGCGCCCGTTCGAGGAGGCAGCGTCGTGACTACTCATCAGAAGTACGAGGTGGGTGGGGGTCACCGCTGGTACGTGGCGTGCTTGGGGCTGGCCGCCGTCGCCATCTGGGTGACCGTTGGGGTGCTCTCTGTGGCAGCAGCCACCACGGTGAACCTGGGGAGAGCCACACCTTTCGCGGTCTTGGCGGGCACTACGGTCACCAACACCGGCCCCTCGACCGTCGCTGGCAGCTTGGGCGTCGACCCTGGTTCGGCGGTCACAGGCTTCCCGCCGGGTACCGTGAGCGACGGAACCATTCAGGCGGCTGATGCGGTCGCGCTGGGGGCCCAGGACGATCTGACAACCGCCTACGGACAGGCGGCGGGGGAGGGCCCTCCCACCGCCGAAGGCGCCGACCTTGGCGGGGACACCCTTGTGCCTGGGGTGTACCAATCGAGCACACCTGATGGACCGCTGGCTCTGACCGGCACACTAACCCTGAACGGGGCGGGTGTGTACATCTTCCAAACGGGATCCACGCTGACCGCCAACACCGACAGCACCGTCGTTTTGGAGGGCGGTGCCTCGGCTTGCGATGTGTTCTGGCAGGTTGGTAGCCAAGCAACACTCAACGGCCCCACCTTCGTCGGAACCGTCATGGCGAACACCACGATCGCGGTGGGCTCCTCGGTTACCGTGGACGGCCGGCTCTTAGCCCAAACGGCTGCGGTCACGCTGATAGACGACACGATCAACGCGTCGGCTTGTTTCACCGCCGCCTCCACCACCCCCAGCACCACCACCCCGGTGACCGGAGCGGCCGGACTCGCGGAGGGGACTCTGCTGGCCATCAGTGGGCTGGCGCTACTTGGTGCGGGTGTGGCATCGGCCGCCATCCGCCGCCGACGAGGTGCGGCCCGACCAGTCTAGTCGCGGGGCCGTGGGAAGCGGATCCAGGAAGGTCGGTACGGCAGCGGACAGACGCCGGGTCCAAATGAGCGCAGGGTCAACCTGACGTCTGGATAAGTTGACCGGGACGCCAGCGCATGGGCGTGCGTCAAGCGGGTTGACACCGGGAGACCAGACATGATCACACCAGAAGTAAGCGAACAAGAGCGCACGGCGACCCGCGTCGATCCTGCCGGTAACGCCGAACAGACCACAACCCGCACCACCGCCACGGTGACTCCGGTGGGGTCGAGGCTGCAGAGCCTGGTGTGGCTGGCAGCCGGGGTGGTGGATGTGATCCTGGCACTGGACTTTGCGTTCAAGATTTTGGCTTCAGCCAACGTCGGGTTCGTTGGCTTCATCTCGAGCGTTGCTGGGTACCTGAGCGCACCCTTCGCGGGAGTGTTCGCGTCCTCGGTTTCAACTGGCCACTACGCCTACTGGCCTGACGTCGTAGGAATAGTGGTCTACGTGATCGCCGCCTGGATCGTGGTCAGCCTGATCGGAATCATGGTGGGCCGCCGGTCTCCTCAGAGAAGCGGGATCTGACGCCACAAGAAGCGTCTTTGGCAGCGGGACTGCTGGCCCATGCATGGACCTGCATCAAACGTCTGGAGTCTTTGGAGGAACTGGCATGATCGTATTTGGCGTCATTCTGCTGATCATCGGCTTCGTTTTGGCGATCCCGATCCTGTGGACGATCGGCGTGATCCTGGCCTTAGTCGGGCTCGCTCTATGGGTCCTGGGCAGCATGGGCCACAAGGTTGGAAGGCGTGCGCACTACTACTGACCTGGGGCGCCTCCGCCTGCGGACGGAGGCGCGATGCGGTAATCGAACAAGGCAACTCGACGGGGCGGGCGGACTCCCCTCCGCCGTCCTGTCGATAACCCCATTTCAGCAGCGATTAACTGCTGAAATGGGGCAGGGCGT
Organism: Candidatus Dormiibacterota bacterium; assembly: GCA_049583555.1. Classification (GTDB taxonomy): domain Bacteria; phylum Chloroflexota; class Dormibacteria; order Aeolococcales; family Bog-877; genus Bog-877. Next base: position 7,517 of record JBAUWA010000126.1, read on the forward strand.
TCGTCGGTGCTAAACCCCACGACGCCTGCTCCCGTCGCGCTTACGGAAGAGACGGGTCCCGATGCTGCGACTGCGCCGATCGACAACGTCGGTACGGGACTCGCAGCTGGGGCGTCCAGCTATGTAGTGGATCTTTGGATTGATCTGATTAATCAGGCCGCGAGCAGTGAGCCTACGCCGCGACTCCGGAGCATCACCGGGCTGACTAGGCAGCAATACAGGGCTCTGAACTGTCTCCAACGTGAGCCACTTACGATCCACGGACTTGCCCAGTGCCTGGGCATCAGCACGGCTGCAGCTACGGCGACTGCTGACTGCCTGGTCGGTGCCGGAGCTGCCGAGCGATTTCGGGACACTTTCGACGGTCGGCTGGTCCGGGTAGTAGCCACCGTTTCGGGGATTCAAATGGCAAGCGACTACCTCGCCACCCAAGTCGCCATCGTGGAGAGGCTGCTGGGCGAACTGGCACCCGAGAGGCGGGCTGTCCTAGCTCGAGCTATGAAAGAACTGGCCATGGCAATGGAACGTACCTCCATCCCGTCAGGCACGTCCGTAGATAACGTGCTCCGTCCGGACCCTCAGCGCTGGGGATTGAACTAGCCTTCGCGGCCTCTCTCGGTTCCCCGCCGGGGTCACGCCTATGACCGATCCTCAAGCGTCTCAAGCCGCTCGAACTACGCCGGGTCTCTCAATTCAGTGAATAGGGCATGGGGTTACAAGTCTGGGGTCCGGACCCAGCAGGCGCTGGGCGCGAATCGGCAGGAATCCAACGTGCAGATCGGATCACAGCACCAGGCTCGGTTGCCCCGCTCATCGCAAAAGTCGAACGACCGTCAGGCACAATGGGTGAGCCGAAGATCTCGGACCAGCTCGACAGCCACCTATTCGGCCCTAGACAACCGAAGCGGTGGGCGGCGCTGCCGAAGCGGAGCACAACGAGCATGAATTTCCTGTTCGGTCTCCATGGGTTAGTGGCGATCGTGCTCTTGTGCAGCCTGCTCTTTTTGGAGGAGGCGGGAGTACCGCTGCCCTTCGCTCCGGGAGAACTCACCCTGCTAGCAGCCGGGCTGCTGATCGCGGCCGGGGGTCTCGATCCGTGGATCTTCGTCCCCCTGGCATTTACGGTCTGCGTGGTCGGAGCGATGGCGGGCTACAGCTGGGCGCGGATCGTTGGCGAACACGGGCTGACCGGCATCGCTGTGCGATTCCACCAGGCCAAGGCCTTGGAGCGCGTCTCGACCCGGGTGCGCTCCGCCGGGCCGCTCGGGATTGCCATCTCGCGGCTCATTCCAGGGCTGCGGATATACACGACCCTGGTTGCGGGAGCCTTCGAGGTCAAGCGCCGGACCTTCCTTGCGGCCTTAGTTCCAAGTACCGCTATCTGGATCGGCGTGTACGTGACCTTGGGCGTGGTCGCAGGCATCCCGGTGGAGCACTTCCTGACCAAAGTTGCCCGCCTGGTTGTGCAGGGAGCCATCCTCTTGGTGATCGGGGTCGGGGGGTACCTCGCCATCCGGCGGGCGCCAACCAAGGCGCGGGAGCCGCTCGTCAACGTTCCTGGGTGGGTCAAGACGATTCTTGCCGCCCTGGTCGACCTCGGCGTGGTCGCTTGCATCCTGACCGGCCTGCTTGCGGTTGTCCGGCGGGCTACCGGCACCGACTTCACTGCCAGCTGGGCTGACGCCGCCGTGGTGGTGGCGGGACTGGCGGCTCTCTACCTGTTCGTGACTCGGCGCAGCACGGGGGCTACCGTGGGTGAGGCGCTGCTCCACACCGTGTATCTGCCGCGCAGGGAAGTAACCGAAGCCACCGCAGCTGTCACCGCCGGGGAGGCCGTCGACCCGGCTCTGAAGTCAGCAGCGGACCGACTGCGCACCTTAGGCACGGTACCCCGGCTGGCGGTGGTCAGAGCTCTTCTGGGTGGGCCCCGAACGACTGCCGAGGTGGCCGGGGAGGCAGCGATGAACCTGGACGCGACCGATTACCACCTGGCCGCGCTCAGCAAGGCCGGCCTCGTCACCGCCGAGCCGGGGGCGCTTGGTGAAAGCCGGTTCAGGCTTCGGAAAGAGCTCCGTGGTTGGTTGTCCGACCTCCTCGACGATGGCTCGCGCCAATCTGCGGACTCGCGGGAGAGTCGGGTTGGGCACTCTGACTAGCACAGGGCGGGGCTCTCGGTGTCGCTTCACAGCGACAGTCCGGTTGCCCGGACTACCAAGAACACCACGACGACCACCACTACCAGAATCAGGAGACGCCGAAGCCAGCGCCTCCGATACCGCTTCGAGGCGAGAAGCCCAGCCCCCAGTAGCGCGATGCGAGTCCTGGGCCTCATGCCTTTCGGGAACCGGCCCGCGCCCTGGCGACCTTAGCCGTCAGCCTGCGCCCGTAGACGATGAGCGCTCCGAGGCCGCCGCAGATTAGCGTCGCGATCAGGACCACCAGCACATGGGTACCGGTCGAGCTACCCTGCCACGCTTCGAGCAACAGGCCAGCAGGACGAAGATTTGTGACGCAGCCGCCGCGCCCGGTCCGGTTCGCTCCCACGGGCCTGCGTGTGCCCTCGCCTCGACCATCATGGGCAACCACCGTACTCTGAACCGGGACTCAACGAACGGGTGTTAGCCCCTGACCAGTGGCGACTTCCCAGGTAGCCGCTGCCGCTGATCTCCACCGTATGCTCGCGGTACACGCCTCAACGGTGGAACAGCCGAAGCACCACCGAACCACCCACCAGGGTGTAGCCAGAAACCGCGGCGGGCCGCTCCCTGACCGACTGCGAAGAGGGGTCGCCTCCGGAACTCGGGACTAGGTCGCCGGGGTACGATGGACCGGGTCGGACGCTCTGGGAGATGAGCTGGTGGTTTGTTCGAGGTGCGGCAAGGAGAACGCGCCAGGGCGGAATTTCTGTGGCGAGTGTGGTGCGCCCCTCGCCGAGATCTGCCCCGCCTGCGGATTCGCCAACGATGACGAAGAAAAATTCTGCGGTAAGTGCGGTGCGAGGTTGGCGGCTGCGAACGCCGCGGGGGCTGCGGTTGGCGCGGGACCAGCGGCTCCCTCGGCTGAACCGGCCCAAGCCAACTCCTCGGTCGTGGCGGAGCTCAGGCTGGTGTCGGTCCTCTTCCTGGACTTGGTCGGTTTCACCGCGCTTTCAGAGGCCCGAGACCCCGAGGAGGTGCGGGATCTCCTATCGCGCTACTTCGACGTCTGTCGTGCCCTGATCGAGCGCTACGGCGGCACGGTGGAGAAATTCATCGGCGACGCGGTCATGGCGGTATGGGGAGCCCCGGTCGCCACCGAGGACGATGCCGAGCGTGCGGTGCGGGCCGCGCTCGACCTGGTGGCGGCCGTGGCTGCGCTAGGCGCCGAGGTCGGTGCCCAAGACCTGCAGGCGCGGGCAGGCGTGCTGACCGGTGAGGCGGCGGTGACTGTCGGGGCCACCGGTCAGGGAATGGTGATGGGGGATCTCGTGAACACCGCCTCTCGCCTCCAGGCCGCGGCGGAGCCCGGGGCCGTTTTGGTGGGGGAGGCCACCGTCCGGGCGGCGAGCCAGGCGGTTGCCTTCGCTCCCCTTGGCGCGATCAAGCTCAAGGGCAAGGAAGAGCCGGTGACGGTCTGGCAGGCGGTCCGGGTGGTGGCCCAGCGTCGTGGGGTCGGCCGATCCGAGCGGGTGGAGCCTCCGTTCGTGGGTCGGGGCGAGGAACTGCGGCTGCTCAAAGATCTGCTCCACGCCACCGCCCGGGAGCAGCGAGTGCGGCTCGTCTCGGTGACCGGAATCGCCGGGATTGGCAAGAGCCGCCTGGCGTGGGAGTTCCTCAAGTACGTGGATGGCTTGGCCTCAACCGTCTACTGGCACCGGGGCCGGTCTCCGGCGTACGGGGAGGGGATCACCTTCTGGGCGCTGGGGGAGATGGTGCGGATGCGGGCCGGGATCAGCGACGGAGACGACCCGGCCAGGTCGCGCACCAAACTGCAGGCGTCCCTCACCGACTTCATCCCGGATCCGGAGGAGAGGCGCTGGGTGGAGCAGGGCTTGGCCCACCTTCTGGGGTTGGCTGAAGCCCCTGGTGGGGATCGGGAGGAACTCTTCTCGGCCTGGCGCACGTTCTTCGAGCGCATCGCCGACCGGGGACCGACGGTCCTGGTTTTCGAGGACCTGCAGTGGGCCGACTCGGGGCTGATCGACTTCATTGAGTCGATCGTGGAGTGGTCGCGGACCCGCCCCATCCTGGTGCTGACCCAGGCGCGGCCGGAGCTGCTTGACCGCAGGCCCAGCTGGGGGGCGGGTCAGCGCACCTTCAGCGCGCTGCATCTGGAGCCGCTGGCGCACGGCGACATGGCTGCGCTCCTGCGCGGATTCGTCGCCGGTTTGCCGGAGACGGTGGTGCAACAGGTGCTCGAACGAGCCGAGGGCGTGCCTCTCTACGCGGTGGAGACGATTCGGATGTTGGTCGACCGGGGCCAGCTGGTGGAGCGCGACGGCGCCCTGACCGTTTCTGCGCCTCTGGGCGCTCTGGAGATCCCTGACACCCTGCACGCGCTGATCGCTTCCCGGCTGGACGCGGTGTCGGCCGAGGAGCGGGCCCTGCTTCAGGATGCCGCCGTCCTAGGGCAGAGCTTCACGGCAGCGGCACTGGCAGAGGTCACCGGACGTGACAGTGCGGCACTGGTGGCTCCGCTGCGGGACCTGGTGCGGAGGGAACTGCTCGCCATCAACGCCGATCCCCGCTCGCCGGAACGGGGCCAGTACGGCTTCGTACAGGGCCTGATACGTGAAGTCGCCTACGGGACGCTAGCCAAGCCGGATCGGCGGGCGAAGCATCTGGCCGCGGCTCAGTATTTCGAGGCACTGGGTGACGAGGAGCTGGTCGGGGTGGTCGCCACCCACTACACCGAGGCGCACCGCTCCAGCCCAGAAGGTCCAGAGCGGGACGCTCTGGCGTCGCAGGCTCGAGATTGGCTGACGAAGGGCGGCCGGAGGGCCTTGGACCTTGGCTCACCCGAGCAGGCTCTGGCGTACCTGGAACAGGCGTTGGCGCTGACCGGGGACTCTTCACAGCGGGGAGAGCTTCTGGATCTGGCCGGCGAGGCGGCCTCACGCGCCACCGCCTTGGTAGTGGCGGCGGGCCACCTGGAGGCGGCAGTCAGTGCTCATCTAGAAGCGGGCGAATTGGATGCTGCCGGAGTCAGTACTGCCCGGTTGGCTCAGGCTACTCTCAGTGGACTCGGTGGGTTCTCCGCGGCCATCGCGCGGACGGAGCGCACCCTGAACGAGCTTGGCGATAGCGTCGGCGACAGGACCCGAGCCGACATGGCTGCCACCATCTCCGCTCTGCAAAGCTCCTCCGGAGCCTGGGAGCCAGCCCTGGTTTGGGCTGAGATGGCCTGCACCCTAGCCGAACGCCTTGACGACGCCTCCCTCCTGGCTCGCGCAATCAGCGCCAGAGCCCACGCCATCTTCAGCCTGGGTCGCCATCAGGAGGCCGTCATGCTCGCTCGTGGCCACCTGGCACTCGCTGAGGCTGTGGGCTCCCTTCTGGAGCAAGGCGAGGCCCACCAGATGCTGTCCGTATACCTGTTGGACGACGACCCTCGCGAGGTTTTGTCCCTCAGCTTGGAGGCCGCTGACTTGGGCCGCCGCGCCGGCCACCGCGGAGTCGAGACCATGAACCTGCTCAACTCCGCCGAACTCGCGATTTGGCTGGGACAGTGGGGTGACGCCCGGGCCGCGCTCTCGGTCCTCGGCCAGCGCGACCTTGCCCACGAGCGGCGCACCCAACTCGCCTTCTGCGAGGCGACTCTGGCCTCTCTCAGTGGTGACCGCGCACAAGCCACCGCCCTGCTGGAGGCGCAGGCGGATTCGGCTGAGGCCGAGGGCGTGACCATTCGTTCCTACTACGGTGTGACCAAGGCGGCGGCCGCCCTCGCCGCCGGCGATCTGGAGGCGGCTCACCGCGAAGCCGCCCATGCTGTGGAGGTCGACCCTGCCGGTATCAACAGTCCTCGGGCTCTGGCTCTGCAGTTGCGGGCCGCTCTCTGGCTTGCCGACCCCAAGCGGGCCCGAGAGGCCCTCGCGGGGATGCAGGGAATCCGTGGTCGCTGGATGGCGGCGACGCGGCTCACCGGAGAAGCGGGGATTGCGGCCCTGGAGGGACGACGTGACGAGGCGGCCCAGGCATACGGACGTGCGCTCGACGCCTGGCGGTCCCTTGACAGCCCGCTGGACCTGGCTCTTTGCGCCCTTGATCGAGCGGTCCTACGCGGCGCGGTCCCAGTCCCAGCTGGGGAGGATGACGAGGCCCATGCCATCCTCAGCGAAATTGGTGCATACCCGTTCCTGGCGCGACTGGATCAGGCCGGCTCGATGGCTCGCGCCGCGGGCTGAACCCACGGTCAAGGGTCGGCGACGGGCGACCACCCGAGGGGCTGGCGGGTCAGCTGGAGCTGAGGCGCTTGGCTATGGTCTCGAGGAGTATCCAGCTCACGTCGGGATGCTCCTTCAGGAAGGCGCGAAACTCCCACCGGGTCAGGACCAGGCAGCGGATCTCGGTTTCGGCGGTGACCACCGCGGTGCGTGGTCCGCCGCCAATCAGAGCCAGCTCACCAAACCATTCACGGGGACCCATGGTCTGCCGGACCTGGCCGTCGGCCACCACGTTCGCCCGACCCTCGACGATGATGAAGAAGGTGGCCGGGAGGTCTTTCAGGGACGTCAACTCGGTGCCGACGGGATAGGTCAGGTCATGAGTCGCAAGCGCCAGGTTTCGCAGATCGCGCCCTGACAAATCGGCGAACAACGGCACCGTCTTGAGGAACTCGGGGCCGACCATCTCTTTGGTCTCAGCGTTCGGCATCGCAGCAGTATAGGTAGACGCGGTGTTGGGTGGCCAACACAGGTAGAAGTGCGCGTTGATGGTGACCCTAGACTCAAGTCGGGAATTCGGCGTTCTCACTCATCGCGGGCCATCGCAGCACACCAACTGGCGACGCTCCCCCGCTACTTACAACGCTTGCTATTTCTGGGGGCTCTGGTTCGCCTCTGGCAATGAGGCAATAGAGGTGCCCGCTGCCTCGGTCAGGCCGACACGCTCTCCGAGCTTACGAGCGGTCCCACACGCTCCAGCCACGGTCGGGCTCCGAGCCGCTCGAAGATTTCTCGAGCATTGGCACGCAGCGAGATGGCCTGGTCGGCGCGGCCGCGTGCATCCAGCCAATCGGCGTGCTCGGTCAGGGTGACGGCCAGATCGAACGGTGTTTGGATGGCTCGAAAGCCGGCCTCGGCGGACTCGAACCCAGAGTCGACCGCCGCGTGATCGCCCGCCGCCGCCGACCCCCGAGCAGTGAGCCTTGCCACCTGAGCCCTCAACCAAGGGGTGACCTGGCCCGGCCGCGCGGCTCGCACCGTCGCCAGAAGCGCCTCGGCCCCGGACGTGTCGCCGAGGTCGAAGAACGCCTCCACCGCCTCCACCAACGCTCCCTTGAAGAATGGGCTCGCCAGACCGAGTCCGAGCTTGGCGCGGATGGCCAGGGCCTCCTCGGCAACCGCCAGAGCTTCCGCCGGACGACCCTCGGCGCGGAGCAGCATCGCGTTGATCATGGAGTAGGACTGGCGGAGCTGCCACTCCTCCGAGTTTCCTACCCACTGCAATGACTCGAGGAGTCGCTTGGCCTCTACCACGTCTCCCTGGTGAATGTGCAGCGGGGTCAGCGCGATCAGAGACGCCGACGCGAACTCAATCGATGCCAGCTCCTCAGCCCCCCTCGCCTCCTCGGCTCGGGCCAGCGCCTCCTGCCAGCGACCTAGCGCCACCAGTGGCCAGAGCGACCGAGCGAGCGTGATCAGCTCGGAGAATCGGTCTCCCACCCGGCGGTAAAGCTCTAGTTGCTGCTCGTGGAGCACTACCAAGTCCTCGAAGCGGTCTTGAGATTCCGCCACCACGCTCAGGTTGTTGTGGGCGCGCTGGGCCGCCGCGGTCAGACCGTGCTCAAGGGCGACCTCGAGGGCTCGCCGGAGCAGAAGGCCGGCCTCGTCGAGCCGGTCGCTCCAGGTCAGGATGATCGCCTTGCTGCTGAGTGCCTGTGAGTACACCTCGGGAAGTTCGAGGTGCTCGGCCAGCTCGAGCGCCTCTTCGAGCAATAGACCTCCCTCTCGGTAGCTGCCGCGAAGCACCTGGAACCTCCCCAGCTGAGCAGCCACCACCGCCAGGTCGCGGTCAGGCTCGTCCCCGGTTAGCCGGGCGTACGCCTTCTGCATCCGCTCGGTTGCCTGCTCCACGTGCCCTCGGAACCATTCCACCCCCGCCAGACGAGCCTGAACTCTGGCCGCGGTTCGGTCCTGGCCCCCATCCTCGAAGAGTCGGGTCGCCTCCTCGTAGCGTGTGACTGCTTCCTCGGGTCGGCCTCGTTTCTCCGCCATCTCGCCGGCCCGCTCCGTGAGGCTCGCCCGCTCCAGCGTCGAGTCGCTGAGTTCGGCCGCTCGGTCGAATGCCGACTCCGCCTCCTCGGCGGCGGCAAGGGCGGCCGCCCGCTCCGCTGCACGCACCAGCATTTCCCGTGCCTTGCCTTTGATCTCCTCGGAGTCCAGTGCGTCAGGATCAAGGCGCCAGGCCTCCAGGTAGTGGGAAGCGAGGACTTGAACGATCTCCTCGGCCTCCGGGCTCCAGGTCCTCTCGAAGTAGTCCGCCACCGCCAGGTGCTTGGTTCGGCGTTCCCGCTTGGAGAGGGTCTCGTAGGCGACGGTGCGAACTAGGTCCTGGAGGAAGCCGTACTGGCCGCGCTCTGGCGAGCGGGGATCGGCCTGGACCGAAAGGACCTCCTTGGCCACCAGCGAGGCCAGGATTGGTACGAGCTCACTCTGATCGCGGCCAGAGATAGCGGCCAACCCCTGGGGTGTGAATGTCTTGCCCAGGACCGAGGCATCCTGGGCCAGCTGCCGCTCCGCTTGCGACATCCCGTCCAGGCGTGCGGCGATCAGGGCGTGGAGGGTTTCGGGGATCTCCAGGGTGTCGATCTGACCCGTGGGCCTGTAGACCGACCCCTCCTCGACCAACAGGCCACGGTCCAAAAGCATCCTGACCGTCTCGACCGCGTAAAGCGGGATGCCCTCCGCCCGTTCCCGGATGCGCTCGGCGAGCGGCTTGGGCAAGCCCGGGACCAGGCCGACCAACAGGCGGTCCATCGCAGTGGGCGAGAGTGGCTCGAGATGGATCAAGGTGGCGTTGCGGGTGGTCGCCGCCAGTCCCGCCGCTGCCGAGTCAGGTCGGACCAGGCTCACCACGAAGAGGGGATAGGCCCGGGACCACTCCATGAGGTATGCGATGAACTCAATCAGGGAGGGATCGGCCCACTGCATGTCCTCGAAGACCATCAGCACCGGGTTCTGCTCGGCCAGGCGTTCGAAGAAGAGCCTCCAGGCTGCGAAGAGGTCCTGCTTGTCGGGGGCTGTGCGCTCCTCCAGCCCGATCAGGTGGGCGAGGCGGGGGAAGACGAAGCGCCGGTCCTCGGCCGCCGGTACGTACTGATCGACGGCAGCCTGGAGCTTGACGATGGCCGAGTCGCGGTCCTCGGCCTCGAGGATGCCAGCTCTGCCCCGGACCATCTCGGCGAGTGCGAAGTAGGTCACCCCCTGGCCGTAGGCCAGACAGCGGCCTCGGTGCCAGAAATATCCGCCCTGGACGCCGTCCATGTACTTGAAGAACTCCCAGGCCAGCCGGGACTTGCCGATACCCGCTATCCCGGTCATCTGGACCAGGTGAGCGCGCTTGTCCTCCGTGCTGGCATGGAAGACCTCCTTGACCAGGCGCAGCTCTCGGTCCCGACCCACGAAGGGTGCTTCCAGGCGCTCGGACTTGAGCAGGCCGCCTCGGCCAGCTACGACCCGGAGTGCCCGGTACAGGGGCACCGCCTCGGCCTTGCCCTTCAGCTCATGGGTACCGGCGTCCTGGTAGGCGATGGCCGCCTCGCTGGCCCGCTTGGTGCTCTCCCCAACCAGCACCGTCCCGGGCTGACTCTGGGTCTGGATCCGGGAAGCCGTGTTGACCAGGTCTCCCGCCACCATCCCCTGGCCTCTGGCTCCAAGGTTGACCGCCGCAGTCCCCGTCAGCACCCCGGCTCGGGCTGCCAGCTCCGGCGCCTTGACCTCCTCTCCCAAGGTGGCGACCGCCTCCAGCAGATCAAGCGCGGCACGTACCGCCCGCTCGGCGTCGTCCTCCTGGGCGACGGGGGCTCCCCAGACCGCCATCACCGCATCACCGATGAACTTCTCGACCGTGCCGCCGTAGCGCTCGACCAACTCCCGGCAGACGTCGAAGTAGCGGCTCAGCAGCTCGCGCACCTCTTCGGGGTCCCGGGACTCCGAGAGCGTGGTGAATCCCACCAGATCCGCGAACAGGACTGACACGACCCGGAGCTCGACGACATCACCAGCGACTTCGCCCTCGGGTGGGGAGGAAGGTGCCGCTGGACCAGAGGTACGAGGCGCTGCCACGCTCTCGGAGGCCGCTAGCGGCGTTCCGCACTTCCCGCAAAACTTGACGTTTGCCGCGTTGGCGGAGCCACAGGCGGCGCAGATCTGGGCCAGCGGTGCCCCGCAGTCGCCACAGAAGTTGCGGTCTGGGGTGTTAGTCCCGCCGCACTTCGGACAGATCACCTGCACATCTCCTTACCGGCCCCGTCTCGATCCGAATGGTAGCCAACCCAACCTCTAGGCTCCGGCGGTGAGCCACATCGGTCAACGCCCCCGCCACGCAGCGCGCCGATCTGGCATAGGCGGATCTGACACATTCTGGCCGACGGGGTCAGCGCTATCGCGGACTAAGCTGGCGGCCTGGGGTCGGCACCAGGGATCCTGCCCTTGGGAGATGACAGTGGAGCAATGGACCGGAGTCGCCGAGAAGCGCGTGATCATTACCGGTGCCACCGGCGGCATCGGGCTCGCTGCCGCGCAAGAGCTAGCGCGTAAGGGTGCTCGTCTCAGCATCATCGCCCGCAGTGAGACGCGCGCCGCCGCCGCCGTGGCCCAGATCACGGCTGCCGGTGGGACGGGCACGGACGTCGAGGTGCTCCGCGCGGACCTCAGCTCGCAGGCCTCAATCCGCCAGCTGGCCGACGAGATCCTGGCCAGACATCCTCGAGTCGACGTGTTGATCAACAACGCCGGAGGCATCAACAGCTCGCGGCGCCTTACTGAGGACCACCTGGAACTCACTTGGGCGGTGAACCACCTCGCACCGTTCCTGCTCACCGCCCTGCTGCTGGAGCGAATCAAGGCAAGTACACCCGCCCGTATCATCACCACCACCTCGGATGCCCACGCGGGAGCGCAGATCCCCTTTGAGGACATAAACGCGATGGGCGGATACGGAAATTTCGGCTTCACCCGCTACGGGCAGACGAAGCTGGCCAACATCCTCTTTACCAACGAGCTGGCCCGCCATTTGGAGGGCACTGGGGTGACCGCAAATTGCTTCCACCCGGGCTTCGTGGCCAGCGGTTTTAATCGCAACAACGGGACGCTGATGGCCCTGGCCATGACCTTGGCGCGCCCCTTTGCCCGGACTCCGGCAAAGGGTGCGGACACGATGGTGTGGCTGGCCGATTCACCGGAGGTCTCGCTAGAGAGCGGCGGCTACTTTGTTGATCGGAAGCGCATCCAGCCCTCCTCGGCGGCGAGCGATCAGGAGACCGCCCGGAGGCTGTGGGAGCTCAGCGAAGAAGAGACGGGCTTGAGGACGTCAGCCGTCTCCTGACACCTCCGGCCTCGAGGCTGCGAGAGCTGGCACCGCATCGCGCCATGGTTGGAAGTCATTCGCGTCGCCTTGCGGTGTGCTGAGCGGCCACCCGTCAGCGCGTTTAGTCCGTCAGCGGCCGCCCAGGCGGGTCCGGCCGTCGAGGAGTTCCCTCGCGATGTCCAGGTGCCCGGCATGCCGCGCCGTCTCCTCGATCATGTGCAACACAACCCAACGAACATTGGGTGGCTCGAATCCACGCAGCCCATGCTTGCCCCGTGGTGCCGCCGAGAGGGGGATAGTCGCGAGCACTGCCTCAGACTCGGCGCACTGGTCGCGATAGAACGCGACGACCTCGGCCGAGGACGCGTCGGTTGTGAAGACCACCGTCTGGGGGTCGTACGGCGGCTGATCCTCGGCTAGGTCGCCTGGCAGCTCCGGCCGCCTGCCCGCCACGACGCCTTGGAACCAATGCCACTCGGCGCCGCCCAGATGCTCGAGCATCCCGGCTGGCGTCCAGCCCGTGGGCACGACAGTGCGGTGCCACGCTCCCTCGTCCAGACCCGCGACGATCGCCAAGACCGATTCGCGCTGGCCTCGCAGAAAGTCCCGCAGCATTTCGTCGGGGGTCTCGCCTTCTTGATCCCCAGCCACATCCACTCTCCTCGCGCACCGGCGCGTTTGACGGCAGCCGCCTCGGCGGACCCGATCCCCGAGTGTCGTCGTTGGTCATCCTATCCACTGGCGGATGTCGAGGCGCTGGACGGTGACCGCCATGCAGTCAAATCGCCGATCGGGGGCCGGACCGCTGGTTGCGGTTGGTGACGCGCCACACAACTCGTTGTCCGGACCAGTCGTTGTCGATCGCGGCGATTTTGACGTCGACTACTCCGAGGGCCAGGACGTGACCGCGGACGATGTTGTCGGTGATGTCACTGTCGTGACCGCCCGCTCTTCGCGGCCAGGCGATCCACAGCGCTCCGGTGGGGTAGATGCGTCGGGTCAGCTCCGGGAGGCGCCGTGGGAGCTGTTCGGAAGCGGTGAAGAAGCCGATGATGACGTCGGCGGGCTCGGGGGCCTCGACGTAGGTTAGGTCGGCGGGCGGGTCGGTGAGTGCCCATCGATCAGGGGGCTGGTCGAGCGATACTCGCTGCCGGGGTTTAAGTCCGAGTTTGCGGGCTTGGGGGGTGCCTGAATAGCCGGCGGGCATGTCAGCGGCCCGGGGATGGACGGTCTTGGATGAGCGAGAGGGCGTTGCCTCCGGGGTCGGTAACAAGGGCTCTTGTCACCCATCCGTTGTCGGTGGGTGGCATCTGTCGGTGGGTGGCATCAGGATCTGGCCGCCGAGGTCTCTCAATCGGGCCACCGTCTTGTCGAGGTCGGCCAAGGCGACGCCCAGGGTGACTGGGCTGTCGGGGGATTCAACGATGGCCCCGCCGGCCTGGTGGGCATGGGTGCCACATCGTATCGAACGCCTGAGCGCGCTGCACCCGCCCAGAACGCCCCGTATGGGGTTGGGTTGGGGGGTGCGAATGGGTTGGAGGGGCTTGAAGGCCAACCAAGGGCCGTATAGGAGGTGATCCTGGCTGTGGCGCAATTGACGACCGGCGCGCAGACCATCCCGAGGCGGTCCCAAGGGAGGTCAGTTGACAGAGCACCTTGGAACGCTGCCTCTGCCCTGGACCGTACCCAGATTGCGCGGGGTTCAAATATCCAGGAGGCGCAAGGGGGGCCGCGACAACTGAGTTGCCCGGCCCGGTGACCGCACTTTAGCCCTCGGTCTACCGGGAACGGCTGACCTCGGCTTGAGATCAGGTCGTCAAGTGGCGCGCCCAGAGGGATTTGAACCCCCGCAAACCCAGATCCGTAGTCTGGTGCTCTATCCGGGCTGAGCTATGGGCGCAAGCTCAGCTTCGATTCTAGCCTCTGGGCCTGACGGGTCAGTCCGAGAGCAGGCTAGGCTGGCGCTGCTCCAGGGCCCGGGTCGCGGCGATCCGGCAGCCCAGCTGCTCCAATACGGCATCGAGCTCGTCTCGAAGCCCCGGCTCGAAGGTCACTGGACGATTATCCAGTTCTCGCAATAGCGCCGAGAGCTGAAGCGCCTTCTGTTCGATCTTGGCCACGGTGTCCCGGGCCTCTTGCCCCGCCCCGGTTGCTGATCCGATCAACTCCACAATGCGCCTCCATGGAGGGGTCATCCAGCCCCGCGCAAGCCTGCTGCTGGTCTCATCCAGCCCTGCGGTCATGCTATCGCCCCCGGCCCCAACTGTCGAGGATTGGGCGCACCTAAAGCGCAGCCACCGGCCGCCCCGCCGGCGACCGGTGGTGGGAGTTCAGGAACTTGTGGCGTGGCGCCTAATCGGGCTGGTGACGAGGTGGATGATTCGGAGCAGGATCAGAGCCGCGACTGTGTACACAGCCAGAGCGATCAGGGCGGCCCAGAAGGTCGCGTGGCCCGCCGCATTCGTATTTGTGAAGATCCCGGCGAAGGGGCCGGCCAGGGCGTCGCCGACCCGGAGCACTATTTGGACGAAGCCGTCGCGGCTCGCCAAGACCGCGCGGAAGACGAAATCAAGCGCCAAGAAAAGGTCGACGACCAGGATGGCTAGCACGATCAGCTCGCTAAGCCGGTCGTGGGCGCTCGGTCCGGTGGGCTGACGCACGTCCTTGCTGTCGCGGAGCCCACTCTTCTGCACCGGAGTCGACTGGGTTGGGTAAACCGGCCGACCGCTGGTAGTCGTTGCCGGCGGATCTTGGGTGTAGGTCGGCGGCGTGTCCATGCTGCTCATCGCGCTTCCTCCGTCTTTGGGGTAGGCCAGCGGCAACTCCCTGCTTGCGGAGCCTGCCCTCACCCTTACCAACGGAATCGGGGTGAGCGGGTTTCAGCGGCCATCTCAAGCCACAGCCGCTGGGGAACCGAATCGAGATCGGGACCTGGCAGGCGGATCTGACCCGAATTGAGTCCCTAAAGGGGTAACCCACCCAGGGATTGGCTATACTCGGCGCCGCGCTGCGGCTGCCCCCGCAACCGGTTGGCGCGGATGGCGGAATGGTAGACGCGCGGGGCTTAGAACCCCGTGGGGCAACCCGTCCGAGTTCGATCCTCGGTCCGCGCACCGTTACGCTTACCTGCAGCAGGATGAGCCCAACCACCACCGACGCGAAAGACCTGGAAGTAAATGTCGAACGCCTGGCGGGTTCCCAGGCCCGGCTGACGGTTGAGGCTCCGGCTGCTGACGTCGACCGGGCCATCGCCCAGGCGCTGCGCCACCTCGGGCAGCAGTACCGGATGCCAGGCTTCCGACCCGGGAAGGCCCCTGCCGCGGTGGTTGAACGGGCGGTGGGCTGGGATGCGCTTAGGCAGCACGCGATCGAGGATCTCCTCCCCGACGTCTGGGCACGAGCCGTGGCCCAGAGCGAGCTGGAGCCGGTCTCTAACCCCGACGTCAGCGGCGTGGTGCTGGAGCGGGGGGAGCCCTTTCGCTTCACCGCCAGCGTGGTGGTCCGTCCCGAGGTGGTGCTGGGCGACTACCAAAACATCAAGGCGCCGGTGGAGGTTCCGGAGGTGGCCGACCAGGAAGTCGATGCAACCCTGGAAGCGCTGCGTCAGCGATACGCGCAGCTGGAGGACGCCAGCGATCGCGAGGCGCGCCAGGGCGACCTCCTGACCGCCGAGCTGACCATGCGACACGGAGATGAGGTGGTGGGAACGGCTGGCCAGGTCGAGACCCTGGACCTTGAGCGGGGTGATCTGCTGCCGGGGATGGCCGACCAGCTGCTGGGAGCGCGCATCGGCGCCCCTCTCGAGGTCACCGTCACCCTGCCCGAGGAGTACGCCAGGCCCGAGCTGAGAGGCGAGATGGTGGTGATCAGCGTCGAGGTCAAGCAGGTCCAGGCCAAGCGTCTGCCGCCACTGGACGACAACCTGGCGGCCATCGCTGGCCACGGTGAGACCCTGGCGGAACTGCGCCAGTACGTCCGCGAGCAACTGATCGAGGAGGGCCGGCTCGAGGCTGAACGGGCTCAGGAGGCCAAGGCCCTCGACCAGCTGCGCGAGCTCTCGCGGGTCGAGGTGCCCGAGGTGATGATCGAGGCCGAGATCGACCGCCAGATCCGCGACTTGGAGCTCCGCCTCTCGGGCTCTGGGGTCTCCCTCGAGCAGCTGCTGGCATCGGACGGCAAGCCGCTGGAGCAGCTTCGGGGCGAGCGCAGGCAACCGGCCATCGAGAGGGTTCAGTTGGAACTGATCCTGGAGGAGCTGGCCCGGCGCGAGGGCCTGCACGTCTCCGACAAGGAGCTGGACGAGAACCTGCGGCGGATCTTTGCCAGTGGTACCGCCAAGGACGTACGCCGCCGGGCCCGAGAGCCGCTCCGCCGGGAGCTGCTGCTGGGGAAGGCGCGCCGCCGTGTTGCAGCTCTGGCGCGAGGGGAGACGGGCGAGGAGCCGGCCGAGGGGTAATCTGCGAGGCCCTGGGTATACTCGATCTGGCCGGCGGTTGCGGCCGATCCCCGTCATCAGCGCCACCAGGAGGAGACCATGGCCCTCGTTCCGATGGTCATCGAGACCACCACCCGGGGTGAGCGGGCCTTCGACATCTACTCGCGGTTGCTGAAGGACCGGATCATCTTCGTCGGGACCGCCATCGACGACCAGATAGCCAATCTGGTGATGGCCCAGATGCTGTATCTCGAGAGCGAAGATCCCGAACGGGACATCAACCTATATATCAACAGCCCGGGAGGCTCGGTCTCAGCCGGACTGGCGATCTACGACACCATGCAGTACGTCAAGCCCAGGGTGAGCACGTTCTGCATGGGACTGGCGGCCTCGTTTGCCTGCCTGCTCCTGGCTGGCGGAGACAAGGGACTGCGCTTCAGCCTGCCCAACACCCGGATCATGATGCACCAGCCCTCGGGGGGATTCCAGGGCCAGGCCTCAGACATCCAGATCCAGGCCCAGGAGATTCTGCGGCTGCGCCGGATCTTGGACCAGATCCTGGCTCACCACACCGGCAAGCCGGTGGACCAGATCACCCGCGATTCCGACCGCGACTTCTACATGTCGCCCGACGAGGCCCGCGAGTACGGATTGATCGACCACATCATCACCGGACACCGCGGCAATGAACTGCTCACCGCCGAAGGCGAGCCGGTGACGACCAGTCCCGAGCCGGCGGCGGTGGAGCCGGAGCCGGCTCCAGTTGCGGAAAAGGCTTAGGGTTCCGGCAGCCGGCCCCAGCAAGAGGTTGAAGGTGACAGGGCAAGGGACTCGGAACTCCAAGTCGAGGCGGACCAGGTTGCCGCGTCTGATAAGGGTGCCGGGCCAGCGCTGCAATTTCTGCGGAGCCCTGACGACCAGCGCTGCCGTAGCCGCCGGCCGCGAGCCCACCGCCGCGGTGATCTGTCCCAGCTGTGTCGACCGAGCGGCGCAACAACTGTTCAAGCCAGGGGGAGGTGACGCCGCATGACTGAGCGTGAAGACCGCCGCCGCCACACCCGCTGCTCGTTCTGCAACAAAGGTCAGGAGCAGGTCCGCAAGCTCATTGCCGGACCTGGGGTTTACATCTGCGATCAGTGCATCGAGCTCTGCCAGGAGGTGCTGGAGGAGGACTCCCGGGTAACCCCGGTCCGACGTCCCCGCAGCAGCGTTGTACCCAACCCTCAGGCGATCTGGAATTCTCTCAACCAGTACGTTGTCGGTCAGGACCAGGCCAAGCGAGTGCTATCGGTCGCCGTTTACAACCACTACAAGCGAGTCAACAGCGCCCGCGAATCCACCGATGTCGAACTGCAGAAATCAAACGTTCTGCTGGTCGGCCCCACCGGTTGCGGCAAAACCCTGCTGGCACAGACGTTGGCCCGGATTCTGGATGTGCC
Source organism: Candidatus Dormiibacterota bacterium (assembly GCA_049583555.1). Classification (GTDB taxonomy): domain Bacteria; phylum Chloroflexota; class Dormibacteria; order Aeolococcales; family Bog-877; genus Bog-877. The sequence continues at coordinate 25,117 of JBAUWA010000126.1, forward strand.
TTTTTCCATCGCCGATGCGACCTCGCTGACGGAAGCAGGATATGTAGGCGAGGACGTCGAGAACATCCTGCTTCGCCTCATCCAGGCCGCCGATTTCGACATCGCCCGGGCGGAGCGGGGGATCATCTACATCGACGAGATCGACAAGATTTCGCGCAAGTCCGACAATCCCTCGATCACTCGCGACGTCTCTGGTGAGGGCGTCCAACAGGCGCTGCTGAAGATTCTCGAGGGTACTGTCGCCAACGTTCCCCCGCAGGGGGGCCGCAAGCACCCGCATCAGGATTTCATCCAGATAAACACTGCCAACATCCTCTTCCTCTGCGGAGGCGCCTTCGACGGCCTGGAACGGATCATCGAGCAGCGCGTCAGCAAGCGGACCATCGGTTTTGGCAGCGAACAGTCGGGGTCACGCAACAAGGAGAACTCCAAGATCCTCCACGAGATGTCCTCTCAGGATCTCCTGCGTTACGGATTGATCCCTGAGTTCGTGGGCCGGATGCCGATAACCGTCACCCTGGATTGTCTCGATGAGGACGACATCACCAGGGTTCTTACTGAGCCTAAGAACGCCTTCGTCAAGCAGTACCAAAAGTTCTTCTCGCTGGACGATGTCGAGCTGGTTTTCGACGAGGCTGCACTACGGGCGATCGCCCGCAAAGCCCTGGCTCTCGGCACTGGTGCCCGGGGCCTGAAGAGCATCCTCGAGTCGGTGCTGCTGAACAGCATGTTCGACGTCCCGTCGCACCCGGAGATCAAACGTTGCGTGATCACCGAGCGTTCTATCTTGGAGGCGACTGAGCCTGAGCTCTTACGCGACGAGGAACCCCAGGCCGCGTCCGCCTGAGAGGACGCCGAATTCCCCGGTCCGGGGCGGTCCAGTTAGACTTGGGAGCCAGTCCATTTGAGTTGTGCGGGGGCGCGCATCCGCGCCGCGAGGAATTTTTGAATGACGATTGCTAGCAACCTCGGATTCCCGCGAATCGGTCGTTCCCGGGAGCTGAAGCGGGCGCTGGAGAGCTACTGGGCTGGCCGCTCATCCGCAGACCAGCTGCTGCAGGCCGCCGCGGAGCTCAAGGCCGACCGCTGGCGGCGCCAGCAAGGAGCGGGGCTAGAGCACATCCCCAGCAACGATTTCTCGCTGTATGACCACGTGCTCGATGCGGCCCTAATCGTGGGTGCAGTGCCTGAGCGCTTCGGCTGGAGCGGCGGCGAGCCCAGCCTCGACCTGATGTTCGCGATGGCCCGTGGCAGGCGGGGAGAGGGGGAGATAGCTCCGCTGGACATGACCAAATGGTTCGACACCAATTACCACTACCTGGTCCCGGAACTGGCGCCCAACCAGGAGTTTAGGCTGGCCTCGCGCAAGCCCATCCAGGAGTTCCTGGAGGCCAAGCAGCTGGGGATCATTACCCGTCCGGTAGTGCTCGGGCCGGTGACCTTCCTCAGACTCAGCAAGGCTGGTGGTGGGTCGACGCTGGAGTTCCTCGACCGTCTGGTCCCCGTCTACGCCCAACTGTTGTCAGAGCTGCAGCTCGCGGGTGCCACCTGGGTCCAGTTGGACGAGCCCTGCCTTAGCCAAGACATCTCGGTCGAGGTTCTGGAGACCTTTGAGCGCGTTTATCAACGGCTGGCTGAGGCCGCTCCCGGTCTGCGGCTGCTGCTTGCTTCTTACTTCGCGGCCATGGGCCCGAACTTGGGGACGGCACTGGCGCTGCCAGTAGACGCGGTCCATCTCGATCTGGTGCACGGCCCTGCCGATCTGGACCGAGCCCTGGAGCTGATCCCCGAAGGCATGTCACTGTCGCTGGGTGTGATTGATGGCCACAACGTCTGGCGCACAGATCCAGATCGGGCTCTGGGGCAGATCCAATCCGCAATCGCGAAGATCGGTGAGGCGCGGGTGCTGGTCGCCCCGTCGTGTTCACTCTTGCACGTCCCGGTCAGCCTGGAGTCCGAGTCCAAGCTCGATCCCGAACTACGCTCCTGGCTGGCGTTCGCCGAGGAGAAGGTGGCCGAGGTCACCTTCCTGGCCCGTGCAGCTCAGAGCGACCCTGCGGTCGCGGCCCAGCTGGCGGCCGGCCGCGAGGCCTACTCCGGTAGACGCAGTTCGCCGCGGGTAGTTGACCCTGCGGTGCGGGCCCGGATGGGCGAGCTGACCCCCGACCAGCTGAACCGGCCGGGGGATGGTCCATCGCGACGGATGATCTGGCGCAACCGGATCTCGCTGCCCCAGCTGCCCACCACCACGATCGGCTCCTTCCCGCAGACCCATGAGCTGCGCGAGGCCCGGGCCCGGTTGCGCCGGGGTGACCTCGATGAGGTGGGCTACGAGGGGCTGATGGAGGAAGACATTAGGCGGGTGATCCGCTTCCAAGAGGAAGTTGGCCTAGACGTCCTGGTTCACGGGGAGCCGGAGCGCAACGACATGGTCGAGTACTTCGCCGAGCAGCTCACCGGTTTCGCCACCACCCAACAGGGCTGGGTACAGTCCTACGGTTCACGCTGCGCCAAGCCTCCGATCGTGTTCGGGGACGTGAGTCGACCTCGCCCCATCACCGTTCGCTGGTCGGTGTTCGCCCAGGGCCTCACTGCGCGCCCCGTGAAGGGCATGCTCACGGGACCAGTGACGATGCTGCAGTGGTCCTTCATCCGAGACGACCAGGAGCGCCGCGCGACCTGCGCTCAGATCGCGATGGCGCTCCGGGACGAGGTGGCAGATCTGGAGGCGGCCGGGATCAACGTGATCCAGATCGACGAGCCCGCCCTGAGGGAGGGCCTGCCGCTGCATCGGGCCGAGCAGCCCAAGTACCTGCGCTGGGCGGTGGACAGCTTCCGGCTGACCGCTGCCGGTGCCGGGGCGCAAACGCAGATCCACACCCATATGTGCTACTCGGAGTTCGAGGACATCATGGGCGCGATCGCCGAGCTCGACGCCGATGTGCTCTACATCGAGGCCGCTCGCTCGGGGATGTCGCTGCTGCACGCCTTCGCGGATCACGGGTACACGAACGAGGTAGGCCCGGGAGTCTGGGACATCCACTCACCCCTGGTGCCGTCGGTGGAGGAGATGTCGGCACGGCTCCGGAAGGCGGCTGGGGTGATACCTCCGGACCGGCTCTGGGCCAACCCTGACTGCGGTCTGAAGACGCGGGGATGGGCCGAGGTCGAACCCGCGCTCCGAAACCTGGTCATCGCTGCGAGGCAGGTTGCGCGGGAGTTGAGCGCGGTCTCTTCGGCCACCTCCTAGGCGGGCTCCGGTAGCAACCGGTGGAGGCCACTTACAAGCCTGAGACCGCCGAAGCGCGCTGGCGCCAGCGTTGGGACGAGATCGGTCTGGGCATCGCCGACCCATCCAGTCCCAAGCCGGCGTTCTCCATGGTCCAGCCGCCCCCGAACATCACGGGTGCGCTGCACATGGGCCACGCTCTCAACGCCCTCGTCCAGGATGCCCTTTGCCGCTTCTACCGGATGAGCGGATACGAGGTCTGCTGGGTGCCGGGAACCGACCACGCCGCCATCGCCACCCAGAACGTGATTGAGCGCCAGTTGGCGGACGAGGGTACCAGCAAGGAGGAGATCGGGCGGGCGGCGTTCAACCGGCGGGTGGAGGCCTGGTACACCCTCTACCAGGGACGGATCCTGGAGCAGCTGGGCCGTCTGGGCGCCACCTGCGACTGGAGTCGCGAGCGCTTCACCCTGGATGAGCCTTACGTGCGGGTGATCAGGATCGTGTTCTCCGAGCTCTACTCTCAGGGCCTGATCTACCGGGGCCCTCGGATCGTGAACTGGTGCCCTCGCTGTCGGTCGGCCATCTCAGATGAGGAGGTCGACTACCAAGAGCACCGAGACAACTTCTATTACGTGCGGTATCCACTGGTCGACGGCGATGGAGCTCTGGAGATCGCCACCAGCCGGCCCGAGACCATCCTGGCCGACGTGGCGGTAGCGGTCGCCCCCGGTGATCCCCGCTACCGCGAACTGGTGGGGCGTCTGGTGAGAGAGCCACTCTCCGGCCGCGAAATCCCAGTCATAACCGACGAGGCGGTCGATCCCAAGTTGGGAACCGGGGTGCTGAAGATCACCCCGGGTCACTCCGCGGAGGACTACGAGGTGGGCGAGCGTCACCACCTGGCGATCAGAACGGTGATCTCCCTGGAGGGCCAGATGATCGCCCCCGACCAGCCCGAGCTTGATCGCAAGAGCGTCAGCGAAGCGCGCGAGATCGCGGCCGCGATGCTGCGGCGTGCGGGGGCAATGATCCGGGAGGAGCCGCTGGTTCACCAAGTTGGTCACTGCGACCGATGTGGGACGGTCATCGAGCCCCTGGTGACGCCGCAGTGGTGGGTCCGGGTGCGCGAGCTGGCTGGCCCTGCTGCCGAAGTTGTCGAGTCCGGCAGGATCGCCATCCATCCCCCCCAGTTCCGGGGCCAGTACCTGGACTGGCTGGCGGGCCTGCGGGATTGGTGCATCAGCCGCCAGCTCTGGCTGGGCCATCGGATCCCGGTCAGCACCTGCGCCAACGGGCACACCTTCGCGTGGGTGGATGAGCCCGACTCCTGTCCCGAGTGCGACTCCGATCAGCTAACCCACGATCCGGACGTCCTCGACACCTGGTTCTCGAGTGCCCTCTGGCCCTTCGCCATCCTGGGCTGGCCCGAACCCAATCCGGCGCTGGAGCGGTTCTATCCCACCTCGGTAATGAGCACTGCGCGGGAGATCCTCCAGCACTGGGTGGTGCGAATGGTGATGATGGGGCTCCGATTCACCGGCGACATCCCCTTCCGTCAGGTGATTTTTCACGCCACGATCCTGGGTACCGACGGGGCCAAAATGGCCAAGAGCAGGGGCAACGTCGTCGATCCCCTGGAGATGGTGGAGAAGTACGGGGCCGACGCCCTCAGGGGATGGGCGGCCAGCGTTGCCACCGGCACCCAGGACGCCATCTTTGACGAGAGCAAGATCCAGGGCTACTCCCGATTCGCGAACAAGCTCTGGAACATGACGCGCCTGCTTCACAGGGTCTACTTCCCCGGCGAGGGCGAGGAGGGCCGGATCCCGGAGCTCAGTGAGCCTGACGCGAGCCACCTGGAGCTGGCCGACCGTTGGATCCTCTCCCGGTTGGCTGCGGTCACCGCGGTCACGAGTCGGGCCCTGCCAGCCTTTGACTTCGATGCCGCAATCGTCGCCATTTATGACTTCGCCTGGCATGAGGTCGCTGACTGGTACCTAGAGCTAGCCAAGGCACGCCTTGAGGCAGGGGACGTGGCCGCTCTGTGGGTCACTCGCACCGTCCTGCTCCAGACGGCTACCCTTCTCCACCCGATCATGCCCTTCCTCACCGACGCGTTGGCCGAGCAGTTCGCGGGCGCACCGGCCAGCCTGGATCTGACCTACTGGCCGAGAGTGGATGAGCGTTGGAACGATCCCTCGGCCGAACTCTCGATGACAGAGTCGATGGGCTTCATCTCGGACCTCCGGAAGTGGCTCCAGGAACTGGGAATCCAGGTGACCAGGCACGCCGATCGGGTGCGGCTGTCTGCCCTGGAGCCCGGTCCGGAGCTGGCCTTTCCGGAGTCCTTCCGTTATGTCAGTGCGCTGCTGCCGGTGGAGTGGGAGGACGCCTCCAACACTTCTGGGGGAGAGGCACCGCAGGTCGTGATCGGCCGCACCAGGCTGTCGGTGGCCGGGAGCGTCGGCGCCTCCCAGCCGTGGAAGGAGTCGGTGGCGCGGGAGCTAACTAAGTCCGAGGCGTTCCGGGCCACGCTGGAACGCAAGCTCGCCAGTCCCTTCGCTGATCAGGCGCCCCGTGAGGTCGTTGAGCGCGAGCGGTCCCGCCTCGCGGAGGTGCAGCAGCGTGAAGCCCTCCTGCGCGGATTGATCGACAGCTGACTCGAGACGGCTGAGTGCTGTCGATCACCGACCTGCCTCTCGTAGCCCTTCTGATTCTGGCCGCTGCAACCCTGGTCTGCTCCGGGCTGGGCCGCCCCTGGCCCCGCCGGTCCGCCTTCTGGGCCCGTTGGGTGCTGCGACTTGGGCTGTTACTGGCGCTGGCCGACGTGGTGGCTGCCCTGTACGTGTTGCAACCGGGTGGCACCCTCCAAGCCAGTCTGTGGCTGATTGATCCCCAACTGCCGATAACCGTGTCCGTTGACCTCAGCGGGACGGTGCTGGCCGCGATGGTGCTGCTGGCGGGGTTGACGGTGAGTTTCACAACTCGGGAGCGTCGGCCGCTGGCGTCGGCCGCGTTGGGGCTGGCGGTGCTGGGGGCGGTTGGAGCCGCCTTCGCCGGCGATCTCCTCAGTCTTTACATCGGCCTCCAGCTCTCGACCTTAGGAGGGATCGGACTGAGTTACGCGCGGCAACCTCGGGCAGCTAGTGCCCGCCTGGTGTGGGCCGCGATCGCCGACCAGGGCGTAGGGCTGATCTGGCTGGGGTCCATGGTGGTGGTGCTCCACCACACCTCGACCCTGCAGCTGGACGCGATCCCTCCCGGTGCGGTCAGTCCGGCCTTGGCGGGACTGCTGCTGCTGCCAGCGGTGGTGAGGCTGGGGGGCTGCGGCCTTCTGGCGGGGTCGGCATCCCGGGGCCAGACCGGTCAGCGGGCTCGATCTCTCGATGTCGCTGATTGGCTGACCGTCGTGGCCATACCCACCGCGCTATGGGTGCTGATCAGGATCCAGTCGCTGTCGGGTGGTACGTGGCCGACTCAGTGGTTCGGGACCTGCCTCGACCTTCTGGCGGTGGCGATTGCCGGCCTGGCGGTGCTGCTTCTCCTGGCGTCGCGGCAGCCGGAGTCGAGAATTTGGGCGCTGCCACTCGCACTTTCTGCTCTGGTGATCGTGGGATTCGGAGAGAACACGGCGGACGGGACCTTGTTGGCATTGGCCGCCGGACTCTTTTTGGAGCTCTCCTGTGCCTTTCTGCCCCGCGCTCTCTTGGGGAGGCGGGAGGGCGTGCACCGCCAACAGGCACGGCGCCGTGACGCCGAGGGCTGGGCGCGCCAACTGGTGGGGCTCTCAGTGGTGGCCCTACCCTGGGTCCTCGGTTGTGAGGTGGCGCTCCTGGGCCTGGACCTGTCGCTACCGGCCGGGTTGGGGGCGGCATTCGCCCCGACGCTAGCGTACCTTCTCGTGATCGCCGGGTTGGTGCTGACCATACCCGGGCTCCGCCGCCTAACGCCGGTGCCGCTCCGCTGGGGTTGGGCCCTCTGGCTGCCCGCACTCTGCTTGCTCGCCGCGGCTCTTCTTCCCGGCTGGGCGATCACCTTGGCGGCCGGGGCGCTGGCGTCGCCCGGGACCACAGCCGGGACCCTAATATCGTCCCCCGACCCGCTGGTGCTGCTCGTTCCCGGGATGATCTTGCCGGGGGGATACTTGGTGCTTCTGGCCCTCCTGGTGGGCGCCGGGGTCTGGGGGATGCGGCTGGCCACTGGTGCCGCATCGCCCGTGAGCGAGGCCAGGGGAGGCGAGATTCTGCCCGAGATCTCCTTTACTCCTAAGTTGGAGGTATTGCTGACCGGGAGCGCGGAGCCGCCTCGTTGGCTGACTGAGGTGCGGGGCTGGTATTCGATCTTGGTCCGGTTGGCCGACCGCGAGGTTGGCGAGCGTCCGGTGTGGCTGTGGCTGGCCGCAGCCGGTCTGACGGCTTACATGCTGGCTGAGTGGGTCAAGTTGTGATCTGGGCCGGAGTCCTGGCCGGGGGCGGATTCGTGGCCGCGGCGATCGCTCTATTCTCGGTCGGCCCTGAGGGCATGGCTCTCAGCTCGCTCGCACTTGGTCTGGGGCTGGGTGGCGTGGCGTCGCTCTCGGCAGGACCTTCGGGCTTCGCCTGTCTGGCGGGGGTTGGGGTGATTGCGGCTCTCCTGGTGCTGCTGGGCGGGAGATTCTCCCGGCTCGATTTTTCGGGAGCCCTGATCGGTGCCACGGCGGTGGCCGAGCGGCCGCGGGTATTTGGGCTCCGAAGCCTCCGGGCCATTCTGGGGGCGCTGGGCCTCTTCACCGCACGCCTTCTCTCCGGACATCTCGCGGCAGGCACGGTCGTGACCCAGGGCCCCGCCTTCGCATGCCTCTTCGTGTTTGAGGTCGGGCTGATTCGCATCGGGACTGGCCGCGGGCCTGCCGATCTGGCTCTGGGCAGCCTCTGTGCTGGGATGGCCGCTTCCGCCTTCCTGCTTCTCAGCGTGCCTAGCTCTGCTCTGGCGATCGCTTTGCTGGCGGGTGGAGTTCCCGCGCTGGCGGTGGTGGCGTTAGCTCGGTCAACCCCGTGGGAGATGTCGGGGTGAGCGTCTGGCTGGCCCCAACCCTGGCCGGGGGCCTGGTTATGGCGGGGGTTTCGGGAGCGCTCGCGCGCCGGGCTCGAATGGTTCCACCCTTGCTGCTGGCGCTGACGGCGGTGGGAATCTCCTTGGTTCTGGTTCACTCGCTGAGCACGAGCCGTCCCAGTGCACTGCTCAGCTACGGGAGTCTCGGCAGCGGCGAGCTGGCCCGCCTCCCCCTCGGCGTCCTGCTGGGATGCTGGGCGGCGCTGCTGCTGGAGCTGGGTGTGGC
>JBAUWA010000127.1:0-1743 GCA_049583555.1 Candidatus Dormiibacterota bacterium
ACCTTTCGCGAGTGGTGGAAGGTGTGAAGATCCAACTCAGCCGCGTCCACGCCAGAAAGGCGGGTCGGCCGTATCTCAAACAGTCTCGTAAGTGAGGAAGGCGACGTCGCCATCGACGGTCCGGGCCTCCAACAGCCGCACGTGTTTCTGGTCGCTGGTCTCGCGGAAGAGACGTTCGCCAGCACCGAGCACCAGCGGGTAGATCTTGAGACGCAACACGTCGACGAGGTCGTGCTCCAGCAGCGCGTGCACCAGCTGGAAGCTGGCCCAGACGACGATGTCCCCCTTCAACTCCCGCTTCAGCTTCGAGACCTCGTTCAGGACGTCGCCCTTTAGCAGCATCGAGTTGTTCCAGCCGGGCTTTCCGAGGGTGGCCGACACGACGTATTTGGGCAGGCCGTTGATCCGATCCGCCAACTTGCCACTACGGGACGGCCACCGAGAGGCAAACCACTCGTAGCTCCGCCGACCCAGCAGCAGGGCTTCAGCGCCCAGCGCCTCGTCGAGCGCGAGCTGGTTGACTTCTTTGCGGTCCTTGATCTGCCCGACCCAGCCGCCGAGGCGGAAGCCCTCGTCACCAGCCGGATCCTCGACGACGCCGTCAAGTGAGACGTTGTCACTCACCACGATCTTTCCCATGTCGTTCTCCTCTTCGACGTCCACCACACGTCCATCCAGAACCGTCAATGACGAGAACGTCCGATGAACTTGGCTGGGGCGGGAGGATTCGAACCTCCGAGTGGGGGATCCAAAGTCCCCTGCCTTACCACTTGGCGACGCCCCAAGGCGCGCTCAGATTAGCTGAGGGATGCACTTGGGGCCCGCACCCGCCTCAGAGTCGGAAGGTCCCCGCATGCCAACCTTCCCCACCTAGGACGGGGCCGAGGCACCTCGAAATCGATCGATGGCCGCCAGGCAGCCGTCGGGGTGCGTCAGGGGCAGCCTGTGGTCGCCGAAGGGGAGCAGAGACAAGCTCACGTTGGTATGACGCGCCGCGAGCTCGGAGAGGAGCACCGCGTCGGGAACCGGATCGTTCACCGGCAGCACGATGTGCACCGGAGCTTTGATCTGGTCGAACCAAGCCGCCCCGTCCGCCTCGATGACACAGGTCTCGAGGATCTGCCGGTAGGTGCTGACACTGGGCTCGAGCCCCTTCCGGGGACCGCCGGGAAGGTCCAACCTCAGTAACCGCGCAGCTTGCGCGGCCATCGGCGGCCTATCCCCCGGCCCCCCATAAAGCGCCTCTGCCAGGTTGCGGTTTAGAGGACCACCAAACTGCAGTGGCGTGACTCGGCGAAGACGACGGCGGGCGGACTCGGGGTCCGCGTAGATCAGAGGGCTGATAGCCACCACCGCCCGCACCCGGGCGGGATGGCTGGCTGCAGCACGGATGGCGAGCACCGCCCCCAGACCGTGACCAACCCACAGGGCGGCACCGGGAATCTCGAGCCCATCCAAGCTGTGGACCACAGCGTCCACCTGTTGGTCCGGTCCGTAACCCTGCTCGGATCGCGGCGACGAACCGAACCCGAGCAGGTCTGGGACAACCAAAGGACCAGGTTCCCCGAGCTCATCGAACGCTGCGCCGAAGTACCCGGCCGAGCCCGACAGCGGGTGCAACAGCACCACCGGCGCGTCACCGTGGCCGAGCAACTCGACGCTGAGATACGGCTGGCTGCGAACCCGCTCAGGGGGCGACCAGTTCACCTCCCGACGCCGCACCGCCAGTCGCGCAGCAAGCGC
>JBAUWA010000128.1:0-18214 GCA_049583555.1 Candidatus Dormiibacterota bacterium
CGCCCATCCTGCCGCAAGTTGATGGGCAGCAAGTTGAGTTGTCCCAGCCGCAGGGAACCGACAGAGGCGCAAATACTAAGACCTCGACAGCCACGGCGCTCAGAAGCGCAAAATCTCGCTCAGCCCATCGCAGTATCGTGAAGTGAGCGAGTTCGATCTCGCGGTGGTCAACGGGACCTTAGTGGACGAGACTGGGTCCCGCCCAGCAGACGTAGGGATCCGAGGTGGGCTAGTCGCCGCCGTAGCGGAGCGGGGAGGGTTGTCGAGTGCGGCGCGTACGATCGAGGCACAGCACAAGTGGATTCTGCCGGGGTTCATCGATGCGCACTTCCACTGTCGAGCGCCTGACCACCCTGAGCGGGAAGATTTTGCATCGGGAACTATGGCTGCTGCCGCGGGGGGCGTCACAACGGTCTTGGAGATGCCCGTCGCGGACCTAGGCGTCACTACCGTCCGTCGTTTTGAAGCAAGGCGGGCCCTCGCCGAGAGAGATTGCTACGTGGACTTCGGCCTCTTCGCCGGCTGTGGCTCGTTGTCTGAGGTTGAGGTCCTTGCATTGGCCGATGCCGGAGCGATCGCTTTCAAGATATTTACCCATTCTCCACTCCCCTCGCGACAAGTCGCCTTTGAAGGGCTCTGGCTCACCGAGAACAGTGAGATATTGCGCGCGCTGCACCTGGTCAGGGGTACCGGACTGCCTTGTGCCTTCCACACTGAGGACGAGAGTCTTCTGAGGTTCTACGACGAGCGCTACAAGCATCTCCCCGATTCTGCCGACCGGTATGCCCTCTCTAGACCAGCGGTAGTGGAAGCGATGGCGGTGGCGCGGATCAGCGTCCTCGCTGAGGAGTCAAAGGCGCGCGCACACGTGGTGCACGTGGCTTCCCGTTGGGCACTGGACGTGATCCGGGTAGCCCGCGCCCGTGGGGTCCGCCTGACAGCGGAGACCTGCCCTCACTATATGTTCTTTACCCTAGACGACTTCCGTGAATTAGGGAGCGCAGCCAAGGTAGCACCACCCCTTAGGACGCTCGATGACGCCCAGGCGCTTATCGACGGGATTGGTGACGGCGCGTTGGACATTATCTGTAGCGACCATGCCCCGTTTATTCCAGCGGATCGCGATCAAGTGGGGATGATGGCCGCGCCATCAGGCCTCCCCAGCGTCGAAATCTTTGCGCAACTCGCCCTAGACGCCGTATTGCGGGGCCAGCTGGACCTAAGGACGGTTGTGAGGGCTCTGACAGCGGGACCAGCAAGGGTCTATGGGCTGTTTCCATCCAAGGGACTGTTAGCGTCTGGCTCCGACGCCGACTTTGTCCTTTACGACCCCACAGCAACGAGCGCGGTGGAGACCGCCCAATGGTTCAGTCGGTCGCGTGAAAGCGCCGGCCTATTCGAGGGGAAAACAATTCACGGGAAGGTGACCCACACTTTTGTGCGCGGCCATCCGGTCTTTGCACAGGGAGACGTTGTCGGAAACGCTGGTTGGGGCCAAATGGTGTCTAGTACGAGGCAGCGCTGACCCGTCGGAAGCTCGACTCTGCACATGCGAGGGGTCTTGGATGCCTGCCCAAGAGTAACCTCGGCCTAGTGGCCCGGTCCATTTGGGTAGCGCCTACCCGTCCGTCGAGCCGCGTTGGCCGGATAAAAGTGTGCGGCTGCTGGATATGCTGGAGCAGAAGGGTACGGGGGGTGGTGTCTCACCGAGCCGTCGGCGGTAGTACGAGTGGCGTCTGAAAGTGAACGCCGCGCTCGAGCCCAGGCATCGTCAACGTGGGCTAGTACCAGGCGCCGGGCAGACGGAGTATCCCGGGCGCAGATGGCGTCAACAAGTTCCTGATGGTTCGCTAACGTTAGCCTCGGCGCGTGGGTTCTCCCTGTGATGTTAGCCAGGAGCCGAAGCTTACCTGCGAGATTCTCGCGCCACACTTTCATTATTAGGTGATTGTCAGCGAGTTGGTACAGAGCATCATGCAGAGCAAGGTCGCTTAGTGCGAGTGCGAGGTCGTCGCCCGTGGCGACTGCTTCCTTCATGCGCTCGATCGACGCCTCTAGCACCTGCCGCTTCTTGGCATTAAAGCGTCTGATCAGCTCGATGACCGCCTGTTCCTCAAGCACCTTTCGAAAGCTGTAGTGCTCCTCGAGAATCTCTGGATTGAGTCGAGCAACGAATTTGCCATGGCGGGGAATTGCCTCTATGAGCCCTTCGCGCTCAAGCTGCGTCAGTGCCTCTCGCACAGGGCCGCGACTTATTCCCAGCTCACGGGAGAGGGACTCCTCAACCACCCTTTCGCCGGGAGCAAATTGGCCGCGGAGGATCGAGTCCCTCAACGCCCCGAGGGCTGTCGTTGCGAGGGTTGGGGGCGTGACCAGGGTCAAGTCATGACCATTGCCGGGCCGTGCCCCTGGCCTATCTGAAGAAGATCGCTCCATGCCGACCATTTTATCGCCGAAAATGGCCCCCGCGAACGTTCTGTCTCAGCTTCCGAGCCCTGCGTCGCAGTTGGAGAAGCTAGTCGTCTCTCTGGCCGAAGCGCTCACAGTATTGATCGGGCGTCTCCCGCTGTAGCTATTTGGCGTATGCGCCTTCAGACACGGCCCTGAACTCCAACGGATGAGGCACGGGTCGACGTCAGGAGCCAAAGGCGCTCGCCCAAGGCCTTACCGCCAGCCGGCATGCCAAAGCCTCTCGTCCTCCCTTGCTCTCTGGCGGATCGACGCGAAAGCAACAGCCGGTCTCTTGCGCTAGGCTACGAGCAAATTTGACGAGGTAGAATTGACTCTCGTGCCAGATGTCCGCCCTCGGGATACTCCGACGCACGCTCCACACCCAGCTGATGGATTCGTCACAATCACGCATCCGGCGCGTGAGTACGAGGCCTGTAGGCAAGAGATCGACGAGGCTATAGCGCGCGTACTGCAGAGTGGCCGCTACGTTCTCGACGAGGAACTGCTCGCGTTCGAAACTGAGTTCGCTGCTTATATCGGACGACAGTTCGCAGTGGGCGTCTCGTCCGGAACAGCGGCTCTAAAGCTTGCCTTGCTGGCGGCCGGCCTCGACCCCGGGGGCGAAGTCATCACCACTCCCAACTCCGATAGCCCGGCGTCCACCGCGATAACACACGCAGGTCTCGCCGTCGTCTGGGCCGACATCGATCCCCGGACATTCAATCTCAGCCCTACCGCCCTCGAAGCAAAGATTAGCCCACGAACGCGCGCTGTCATCCCCGTTCATCTCTTCGGGCAGCCGGCGGCCATGGACGAGATCCTGGAAATCTGTCGACGGCATCATCTGCTGGTGATTGAGGATGCCGCTACAGCAACGGGTGCCATGTACCATGGCACCAAAACGGGAAATTTTGGCGATGTCGCATGCTTCAGTTTTGCCCCCTCCAAGCCACTTGGAGGGGTGGGTGACGGCGGAATGGTCGTCACCGATGACGCCGAGCTTGACAGACGCCTGCGGATTCTTCGCAATTACGGTCATGTCGACCAAGGCAACACCAACTTCCGTGACCTACTGGGGGCCCGCGAATGGCAGGTTGTTCTGCAAGGTTTCAATGAGCGGCTCGACTCGCTTCATGCCGCAATACTCCGGGCGAAGCTTGTCACCCTGGAGGGGCGGCTGGAGGCCAGGCGCCGGATCGCGTCTGCGTATAACGAAGCGTTCTCCGCCTTGGGCGACGTTCAAGTTCCCTACGTGGTACCGGAGACCCGACACGTCTACTACGCTTACAACATCCTCGTTGAGGACCAGGGTCGGTTTCGCCGTGGGCTGGCCAAGCTTGGCGTAGCGTCGCGTCTGTACTACACACCTCCCCTTCATTTGCAGCCAGCGTTCGAGTACCTGGGTCAGGGACCGGGAGCGTTTCCAGCGGCTGAGGACGTCGGACTACACATGGTCGGCTTGCCGGTATTCCCGCTGATGTCCGATTCTGAGATCGCACGGGTGATCAGTGCCGTTGTGAGTCAGCCTGCAACCAGGAGTTAAGGATCCCCATGGGGCCCCGACCACGGCGTCAGTCCCGGCCGATGGACTCCCGATATAGACTCCCGAAGCGGCGCAAGGCCTCAGCAAGCACGTCAGGAGGGGCCAAGAAGGAGATGCGGATAAACCCCTCCGCGCCCTCGCCAAAGCTCGCCCCCGGCGAGAACCAGACACCATGGTCGCGAATACCCCGCTGGCAGAACTCAACGGACGGGAGTCCGGTTGCGCTGATATCAGCCCAGAAATAGAAGGCAGCCTGGGGAAGGCTGTAGGGTATCCCCAAGTCGTCAAAGGCCTTTGCCATCGTGTCGCGCCGGGTCGTGTATTCGGAGATCATCTGTGCGATGAACTCCTGGGGTCCCTCCAACGCTGCGAGAGCGGCATACTGCGAGACCATCGGTGTCGATATCGAGAAGGAATGCCGTGGTTCGACGGTAGCTCGAATGTAGTCAGCCGGACCAAGCATATAACCGACTCTGAAGCCGGTCATGCTATAGGTCTTGGAGAAGCCGTTGACGACAATGGTTCGATCACGCATTCCAGGAAAGGTTGCGATACTGATGGACTTCAGGCCGTCATAGCGAATTTCACTGTACAGCTCATCGGAAAGGATGAGTAGGTTGCGCTCCGCAGCCACCCGTGCCAGCGCACCAAGCTGAGGCGGCGTCAATACGGTCGCCGTCGGGTTGTTGGGGGAAACGATGGCGAGAAGTTTGCTGCGCGGAGTCAAGGCATTTGTCACCGCGTCCGGCAGGAGCGCAAAATCGTCTTCCAAACGTGTGTGCACCCAGACGGGAACCCCACCCGCCAACACCACGTTGGCCTCATATGACGTGTAGGTCGGCACGGCGAGAATGACCTCGTCGCCTGGATCGAGCAGTGTCTGCATCGCCAAAGCGATCCCTTCCTGACCACCCGAGGTAACGATGATCTCGGTGGCCGGATCGTAGATCAGCCCGCCGGCGGCAACTTTGCGCGATATGGCGTCGCGCAGGACCGGCATCCCAGCCGGATCGGTGTACCCGGTTCGCCCCTCATCGAGGGCCGCCTTCGCCGCCTCGATGATGTGCTTCGGCGTTGGGATGTCGGGCTCCCCTCGCGCGAGTCGAATCACGCCTGGAGTCTCTGCGGCTAAGCGGATCAGCCCTAGGGAGGGACTGTCACGTCCGTCGCGCACCCCGAGGGCTCGCTTCGCCAGCCCTCGCCTTAACGGTGTCTGCGGATGAGCAGACACCGTTAAGGACGGGGGCGATTCGGACTCCACTCCGCCTAGTGCGCCTCCGGGATTGAGACGATCATGTTGGGTATCACAGAGGAGGTCAACTTACGGACCAGGCCTGCGGGTAGATGTTCAGGTCAGGGTCCTGGTCGCCCACTCCGTGCAGCTTCGAACTTATCACCGACACTTGGTAGTAGTAGTTCGGCTCCCACAGCGCGGGTAGCTCCTTCGACAGGTAAGCGTCAAGTTTCCCGACGAGTGCCGGGTTAGAGTTCGTCTCCACCGCGTCGATCATGGCATTCGCCTTTGGATCGTTATAGCCCTGCGGATTGTCCGAACCGCCGGTCTCGAACCACATCGCGCCATCTGGGAGGTACTGCGGCGAGTAGGTGGGCGTTGAACCAGGAGAGCCGAAGTTGGCCATTTGCCATGAACAGCCGGGACCGGAGCCTCCGGTGCAGGGCACGAGGCCGGAGAAGATCTCCTGCGGCGGCTTCTGCTGCAGCAGCACGTGGATTCCCACCTCCGACCAGGCGGACTGCATTACCTCGACTTCGGCTGTGAACGGCGCAGATCCTGTTGCTACCTCCTCAGTGAAGGAAAGCGGTGTTCCCTTGGCAATTCCGGCACCACACTCGTTCTTCGCGGTGCCGGGTCGAGCGCAGGTGTCGGTGCCTTCGGCGTGCAGCGTCCAGCCGTGCGAGGTCAGCAGGGCCTTGGCGGCCGGGACGCTGTAGGGATAGGGATTAGCCTCGGCAGACTTGGACAGGTAGGGAGTCTTGGGAACGATCGGAACCGGCCCGTAGGTTGGATAGGCGGTGCCGGCAAAGACATCGGAATCGATTTTTGGTTGGTCAATCAACGACTGCATGGCCTGCCGAAGATAGAGCTGCTTGAAGACCACGCCGACTTTGGGGTTGGTGAAGTTGAGGAAGAAGTCGTTGAAGCCGAAGGCAGGCCACTTGACGATCTTGTACCCCCGCGACGTGAAGTACTTGGCCTGGTTACTTTCCTCCGAAGGTAGGTAGCCGTAGTCAATCTGGCCCGATCGCAAGGCATCGAACTCAGCGGAATCGCTGGTGAATGGCAGTTCTTCAAGCTTGGCGATGTGGGGCTTCTGTGGACCTGTGTAGGCCGTGTTGGGTACGAACGCCGCGTAGCCGGTGGTGGCCGAGAAGGCCGAGAGTTTGAAGGGTCCGTCAACGACTTGCCAGAGGGGATTGGTCGTGTATGAGCTTTCGTCCTCGGCCTGGGCGGTGATATAGGCGTAGACGGCCTTGGCGCCGGCAGCGGTCGTGTCATAGTCCCCCACGGCGCCAGTCGCCGAGGTCTTGTCCCAGGACTGCTGGGGGATGGGGAAGATCTCGCTGAGCTGTGTGTACAGCAGCCACAGGTGGCTGTACACCTTGTTGAACGTGATGCTGAACTGATAGGGGGAAGCTGCCGGGAAGCTCATCGAGGTGACGTCGTCGGGGATGTTCCCGGGCACGTAGCCGACGTAGTTTTCCTTCTCGGCGACCAAAAGGTTCATCCAGAACTCAATGTCCCGGTTGGTCACCGGTTGACCGTCGGACCAGGTGTAGTGATTCATTGTGACGGTGACCGTCCGACCCCCGTTGGAGTAGGTGGGTGCCTTGCCAATGCTCAGCGGGTAATTGATTGTGGGCTCACCCGAGGTGCCGAACCAGAAGAGCGGCCTGTAGAGAAAATTCTCAAACTGGAAGAGGTCCTGGTTGTTCGAGTTAGGGCCGGAGACGAAGGGAGATATGTAGTTCGGTACCTCTCCAGGAGGGAGGGCGAAGGTGACGGTGCCGTGGTAGCCGGAGGCAGCGGCGGCGGCAGGCGCCTGGAGCAGGGCCAGAGACATGGGCACCAGGAGCAACAGAAGCGCGGCCCCCAGCCGCACCGGCCACCGGTAGATGATCCTGACTTTGATCACGTGGATACTTCGCCTCCCCAAATGCCAGCCATGCCCGCCTACTCAGGGCTAGGGCCCCGGGTGTGCCCCGAAGAATAGGAGATCGCTCCGTCCCCCGTCAACTGTAGACGAAGCTCCTGATAGCGTAGCGGAAAACGTTCCCGCGATTGTCTCGGGGGGCAGAATCCAAAACCATTCGACGCCGCGGCCCTAGAGGGTCACGTTAGCGGCCAGCTGTCGACGGTGTTCCGGTCACGTGTTCCAAACCGTCATGAACAACTGACGGGGCGGCATTCCTTGAGAGCCCGGCGGGCCGACGCGGCATCCCCGGGCCTACGCACCAGGACTCGGACGATCGCGCAGTCAAGTCCCTGAGAGAGTCTGAGGAACTGCTCGCGAACTGTACCTGGCGCTCCCCACACCCCAACGGCCGATGGTAGCCGCGGGCTGATTCGAGCTCTATCTAGCTGAGCCAGCTCACCCGCGAAACCCATCCTTTCGAAGTGCCGATGGTAGGGCCCCGGTTCCTCGGCGTATTCCCGCATTGCGTCGGTCAGGATTTGGGACGCCGCGACGGAATCGGAGTCGACCGCGGTCCTGATGTACTCGGCGATCGGTGGAGTGGGTCGACCGACCCGAGCGGAGGCTCGCTCCACCTCAGCGCGTGACCAGGCCACATGGTCCGCGGAGCACCAATTGAGCGAGACCCCGTCTGCTATCTCACCAGCCAGCTGCAGCATCTTGGGACCTAGTGCCGCGACATAGAGAGCGAGCTCGGGCGGTAGCTGATGGCGCAGGGCCTCTAGGTAGGGTCGCATCCGAACCGGGTTGGCCCAGTCACCGCTGCCGACTCCGAGCACGAATTTACCCCCGGTCCCCTGCCAGACTCGGGTCGCCTCCTGCGCGTAGAACTCGGGATGCTGTCTCGACGCCGGCACGACAGCGATACCCGTAGGAAGTCCGGTCGCTCGATGCCAAGCCAGGCATCGATCGAAAGCGGCAGTATCACCGCGCCCCGGGGTCCATGCCGACTGGTATCCGAGCTTGGCAGCGTATCGGACGCAGTCCAGTTCGTCCTCTCGGCTGAGGCGCTGTGAGGGGTCGATGCTGAAGCCAACCTCCATTTAGCGATTGTACGTAGACTGCGGAGCCCGACCCAAGCCCGTGCGGTGTTGGAAATGACCAAGCTACGTCCCTCCCACAAAGACAGCATTTATACCTTCCCTGAGCTCCACTGTGGAGCGGGGCGACGCACCACATTGCGGGGTGTACCGTCAGCCGCTAAGTGGTCCTAAGCCCCGACGCTCTCGATTCCTCCGGGCGGACCCCCGCACCACGTCGGATCCGCTAGCACGCTTAGCTTGAAGAGACAGCCTCAGACGGAGGCGGGATGACCCCTAGTACGACCAATTCGGTCTGCTACCAACGCGGCGTATCTAGGGTAGCCGCGCGCACTCGCCGGCCCACGCGCTGGCGTCGCCACGCAGTTAAGTTTCGTCGCCCCAACCCTTTAGGATTCCAAGACCCAATTCTGCGGATAGATGTTGAGATTGGGATCTTGGGGTAGCGCACCTTTCAGCTTTGGACTCACCACTGACAGCTGGTACGGGTAATTCGGGATCCATAGGTTTGGTAGGTCCTGGGCTGCATATACGCCGAAGGCCCGAATCGCGGATACGGCCGAGTCGGTGGTGGCATTGGCGATTATTGCGTTCATCTTGGGGCTGTCGTACCCGCCTGCGTTGGTTCCTCCGCCGGCAGCGAACCACTGAGTACCTAGTGGGAGATACTCGGGCGAATAGGTCGGGGTCGACCCCGGCGCCCCAAAGTTACCAATCTCCCAGTTACAGCCAACGTTCCCGTCGCTGCATGGCTCCATAGTTGCGAAAATCTGTGTCTCCGGTTCCGATCTCAGTGTGACCTGGATACCGGCTTCGGACCATGACGACTGGATCGCCTCCACTTCCGCGGTGAAAGGAGCTGAGCCGGTGGCTACCAACTCGGAGAACTTGAGCTGGGCGCCACGCCCGATTCCACTACCGCACTCCCCTGCTGCACTTCCCGACTTGGAGCAGACGTCTACGCCATCGGGATGGACGGTCCAGCCATGGCTTCTCAGCGTCTTCTTGGCGGTCGCAACACTGTAGGGGTACGGGTTGTCGGTACCTATTGTTGCGGTGTAGGGGTTGGCTGGTTTGGCTGGAACAGGGCCGTAGTCAGGATAGGCCTGGCCGCGATAGATGTCTTTGACGATCTGCGGTTGATCGATGAGTTCCTGAAGCGCTTGGCGAACGTACAACTGCTTGAAAATGGCGCCCACGCTAGGGCTGGTGAAGTTGAGCCAGAAACTGTTGAACCCAAAGTCAATCCAAGGAGCCACCTTGTAACCTCGCGACGTGAAGTAACTCTCCTGCGAAATATCTTGTGTGGGCAGGTAGCCATAATCCAGTGCACCAGAGCGGAGGGCATCGTACTCGGCCGCATCGGTAGTGAAGGGGACCTCTTCAAAAGCGGCGAGGTGTGGTTTGCCCGGTCCCGAGTACTGACGATTCGGCACGAAGGTTGCGGCGCCTGTGGCTGGACTGAATGCCTGGACGACCCAAGGCCCGTCGACCGTTCTCCAAAGGGCGCCGGTGTAGGTGGACTCGTCCGTTGCCTGTGAATTCAGGAACGCATACACGGCTTGCGCGCCGGCCGTGGTCTTGTCATAGTTTCCAATCGGACCATTGGCCGACGTTTTATCCCAGGCTTGCTGTGGAATCGGCCAAATCTCACTCAGCTGGTTGTAGAGCACCCAAAGGTGGCTGTAGGCCTTGTTGAAGGTGAGGCTGAACTGGTATGGGTTGGTCGCGGGAAAGCTCATGGAAGTGATATCGTCCGGGAGGCTGCCATCAAAGTAGGCGTAGTAGTTCGTTTTCTCCGCGCTAAAAATGTTCATCCAGAACTCGACATCCCGGTTAGTGACTGGCTGACCGTCTGACCACCGGTAATCTCGGTTCAGCGTGACCGTGACTGTGCGGCCTCCGTTCGAGAAGACGGGCGGCTTACCAACACTCAGGCCATAATTAATTCCTTGGTCTAGGCCCTTGCCGAACCAATAAAGAGGCTGCCACAGTAGGTTTTGAAATTGGAAGATGTCTACATTGTTGCCCAAGTATCCAGGCATAAATGGGAAGATATAGTTCCCGGGTTCACCGGGAGGCAGAGCGAAGGTGGCCGTCCCGTGGTAATGCGAGCTAGCGGCGCTGGTAGCAACGCCAGATGTCGAGACGAATACCCCAGCGAGGACCGCCGCGATCACTAGCTTGGCTCTCATCTAAGACACTCCCCCTGGTCCTCGAATTACTCCCGATGCCGTTCCTGGCGAACCCGAGTCCTCTGATCAGGCTCACCTCTGGCGCTGCACCAACTCCTCACGAGCGTTGCGTATACGAAACGCTGTTGTTCATAGGAACCGCCAGTATACCAGCGTCGGCCGGGCCTGGAAGCTCAACAACGTTGCGATCGCCGAGACGGCAGCAAAGGTCCGCGGCGCATATATCTCAGATCGCTGCATCCTCAGCGATGGCCGAGTTCGCGCTCCTCCAAGACGGGCCCGTCGAGGCGATCGATGGTCGTGAACTCTGACACCCCCTTGCGCGAGAGGTGCCGGATTGGGCGCGCCGGCCGGCCGAGAGCCACCAGAGCCGCAATCGCCCAGGGCTCGGGCAGATGAAGAAGCGGCCGCAGCGGTTCTTCATCGCGAGTGAGGACGGTGGTGACCACGCCTCCGAGTCCTCTAGCGTTGGCGGCGAGGATAATATTTTGAACGAACGGATAAATGGACGCGCCACCGACGATGCTCTGGCGTCCAAGGCCATTGTCGGTGACCGCCAATTTGGTTAAGTTCACCGCGATCACCAGCATGACCGGTACCGACTCCAGGTTGTCAGCAAACTGGTTGGACTGCGGAATCGAACGAGCAATGGCAAGATCCACGGCGGGTTCATGCCATGAGCCGGTTGGCCCCGGTGCGAATGGAACTAGACCTGCGTGAACATGGGCCATGTACTCACGCCAGCCCAAGACGTAGTGCTCTTTGATCTTCCGCCGCAGCGCTGGGTTTTTGATGATGATTACCGCCCAGCCCTGACGGTTGCCTCCGCTCGGGGCAAACCGAGCCGCGTCGAGCACGGCCCATATCTCCGCATCCCCTACAGGCTCAGCTGTGAATGCCCGCACCGCTCCAGACTTACGCATCACAGCTTCAAGATCGGGCACAAGTCTCCTCCAGAATATCGTCCACGCCAGACAGGGATCGCTCCGCCCCACAGCGCGATCGAGGCTCATCCTGGACCGACAGAGGTCGTTTCTCTATGAGAGCAGGCGTGTGATCCGCTCCATCCCACGGTCTAGGGCCTGGTCCCCCAGTGCGTACGAAAACCGCAAGTGCCCTGGCGCCCCGAATACTTCGCCCGGGATCGTCAAGACGCCGACTGCGTCGAGCATGACTGCGGCCAATTGGGCTGAACTCTCAATCGTCGTACCGCGAAGCTTCCGCCCGATCACCCCAGTCACGGACGGGAACGCATAAAAGGCACCCTGCGGACGAGGACACTCCAAACCAGGTAGCTGATCAATGTAGTCCAATAGGAGTGAACGTCTGCGATCGAAGGTCGATCGCATATCAGCCACCGACTGAAGATCTGAGCCCAGGGCGGCCAAGGCGGCCCGTTGGGCGACGTTGTTGATATTGCCGCACACCTGTGACTGCAGGTTGGACGCCGAGTCGACCACGCTGCGCGGCCCGATTAGCCAGCCGACCCGCCATCCGGTCATAGCGTAGGTTTTGGCCACGCCGTTCACGCGAATCGCCCGATCGCGGAGCTCGGGGACCAGAAGGGGCATCGAGTGGAACTCGGTTTGGTCATACGTGAAGTGCTCATAGATCTCGTCGCAGATCACCCACAATCCGTGAGTCGCCGCCCAGCGACCGAGTTCGGCGATCTGGTCTCGACCATAAACTGCACCAGTTGGATTAGACGGGGATACGAAGATCAGCACCTTGGTACGCTGCGTCCTTTCCTTCTCGAGCTGCGATACGCTGATCCGGAACCCCTGAGCCTCGGTCGCCGGCACCATGACTGGGCTCCCTCCGGCGAGCCGCACGGCTTCTGGGTAGGTTGGCCAGTAGGGAGCAGGCAGCAGCACTTCATCTCCTGGGTCCAGCAGGGTTGCCAGTGCATGCGAGATTGCCTGCTTCGTACCGTTAGTGATGAGGACATTCTCCGGACTGATGTCCATCAGGGCAGCTTTTTGGCTGGAGGCTGCAACCGCCTCCCGCAACTCAGGTAGCCCAGCTGCCGGCGTGTAGTGGTGCATCCTTGGGTCTCGGCACGCCCTGATCGCGGCTTCAACCACCGCGGAGGAAGTCGGGAAGTCGGGTTCTCCAGCTCCGAACGATATTACATGCTCCCCAGAAGGATCGAGCTCGCGGGCCTGCTGCTCTAGGTGTGCAATAGGCGACCCTTGCACGGCCTGGATTCGAGATGAAATGCTGGGCGGACTCAAATTTCTCACTGGTCGCCTACTCTCACCGAGGTACCCATCCGACCTTAGCAACGAGGGCGCCAGGATCGACGACTCGAGCAACCGACCTGAGTAGAAGACGTCCTCCCCTGACAGCCCGAACGATCTCGAGCGGCTCGCCATCGAAGTCAGTCACCTTGCACAACTCCTGTCCGGCGGCGACATTTTGTCCGACCTCTGCCGAGGGCACGAGAAGTCCACCGACTGGAGTCCGAATGGCGTCGCTTCCGTCCAACACCAGCGTGGGAGTGGAGGCGTCGCCGGATGGAGACTGCACTACACCCGCCGTTGCGAGCGCTGCCGTGATGGACGTCGTGGTCAATTCGACCTCGTCGGGAGCCCGTCGACCTGCACCTCCAATCTCGAGCGTGATGCCAACTCGATGGTCTCGCGCGGTCTGCGCCGAGAGGGTGCCCTGCCCCAGCCACGAGCCCGTAGCGTCGGTGATCTCTAGATAAGGGACCCCCGCATGGCTGGCGATCCGAAGCGCACGGTCATCGACGTCCGGCTCGTCTGACCGGTGCACTATCGCAAAGGCGTGCAGATCCTCAGTCCACTCGCCCCCGTGGACATCTATCACGGGGGAGCACTCCTTGAGTAGGCTCCCCCAGATGCATGCCGCCAATCGCTCTGACGCCGTTCCCTGGGAGTCGCCTGGCCACACACGGTTGAGATTCTTGCCGTCGATTGGATTCACCGCGGGAGTTCCCAACGCAGCTGCGGCGACATTGGCAACGAAAATAACGGTGAGCGTGCCGGATACGTCATCCGGGGTGAGTCGACGCCAAAGAGCCAGGACTCCGTCCTGCGATGCAACTTCCGTACCATGAGCGCCAGCGACCACAGCCGCAGAGGGACCTCGCTTTGCGCCCCGGATGACCCCGTAGGGGACGAATGCCTCCGGGCGGCCTGCGGCGTCACTCAATACTAGCCTCGACGAGTACTTGCCAACGGATTGCTCGGGTGTGCTCAAAATTTCAAGTCCTCTTAGGCGGTCAGTGGCGCGGGCGAATGAAGACAACGCCGGAGGGAGTGGGGCAAATCGTGACGTGCACTAGAACCTTTTCGCACTACCTATGGGAGCTCACGCCCTAGAAGGTGCAAATTGGATTGACCGGTGAACCCGTGCCCTGGGGAATCAATAGAGGAGCAACAGTCAAGAGGAATGTGAAACGTCCGAGCTTCGGACAGAGGTCGGCAAGCTCGTCCAACTTAACACTGTCGAGCAAGACCAGTCCCATCGCTGCCAATCCAACCTGATGAAGCGGATAGGGGACCCGCGGGTACGGAGATGGCAGCTGCTCGATACAGTCGCCTGTGAACACCGCAACCTCGCGATCGTACAGCCATCCCAAGCACTCGGGACCGACACCGGCACGGGTCGCAGAAGGCTGCAGTCCTCCTCTTTCTAACGCCCGGTCATAACCAGAGTGGACGACCACAACGTCGCCCGATCGCACCTCGGTGCCCGCCAGTAACTCGCTCGCCATTAGATCAGCATCAGTGATTCTGTCGCTCGGTTCCAGCCACTCCACACCGCGGGCAGCACACACATCCAGCAACACGCCTCGAGCGAAGATTCCGTCTCGCTGCGCCCCTATGTTTGCCCATTGGAGTCCAGAGGCGAGGACATTCTCACTCACCGAACGGGCGTTGTAGAGTTGCTGCCCGAAAGATTCGTGGCCCACAGCGTCCAGATGAGTCGTGGCCATGCCGTGGATGGTGATGTCCAGACTATCTCCGCAGGAGATCGCATCAGCGCCGTAATAGTGCATGCGGTGGCGTGCTGGAGGAGGATTGTGCGCTCCTCCCAAGGTATCAATCATCCGACTGATAGACAGGGATCGCCCGATTCTGACCTCACGCGCGGCATCGATCCGGGTCTGTTCGGTGATGAAGTTGAGCGTTCCGCGCTCGTCGTCCATTCCCCAGCGACCGCGGTTGGATAGCTCTTTGAACAGTGCGACAACATGGTCTTCGTCCCAGCCCGACGTCTCTAATCTGCGTTCCGACGTAGGCCACCCTCCCTTACAAGATATCGAGTTAGTGGTCTCATGACGCTCGTGTGGCGCTGAGCCCGACATCGGGCCGCCTCCACATGAGCTGGGTTATTGAGACAGCGACAGAGACGCAGGCCTCGGGTCCGGGCGCGCCTGCGCCCAGACTACCTTGGTACCCCGACCCGGACCACTTCGCCAACGCCCAAGCCCGTGAAAGGGGTACATATAGCGTCATGTCAGAAGCTGACCGTTGGGCCAGGCCGCCCGAACCATGCAGCAGCCGGAGGGATCAGCAAGGCATCATCCGCACGCCGCCGCCAGCAGCCGAGATGGGCATTCAGATGCCGGTCGCCGCGCCACACCGACGCGCGTGCCCAAGAAGTTGAGGCACGTGTCGAACTCGGCGGTCGATGAGCAGGCTCGCGCCCCCGGTCAGGTTGCGGCCATAGCCCCGGCGGTACTGCGCGCCACGGAGCTCCTCGACGCACTTGCGGAGGACAGTCCGCGTTCCCTCGCCGATCTTACGCGGCGACTTGCTTACCCGAAGTCCTCGATCCTCAAGATCTGCCGCGCCTTGGAGTTGGGTGGTCTGGTGCGCCGCGATCCGGAAGGGTATGTGCTCGGACAACGGGTTGCCGAGCTCGGTGCGGCGTACTTGGGGACCGTGGATGAGGTACGCGCCTTCTACCAAATAGTTCGGGCCGAAGTGGAAGCCTCTCAAACTGTCCAACTCGCCTGTCTCGCGGCGGACCAGCGCTCGGTGGTGCACCTTGCCCGCCGCGACGGAGCGCGGGGGGTGCGCCTTGCCTCCGACTTCGGTATAGGCGCCCCCGCCACCTGCACGGCGTCCGGGAAGGCAATTTTGGCGAGCCTTGAGCCCACGGCGGTGGCGGAAATGCTGGCTAAAGGGCCGCGTTTGATCCAGTTGACAAGGAAGTCCCATGCGACTCCGGGAGCGGTCCTGCAGGATTTGGCCGCCATCCGCCAACGCGGATACGCGATCGACGACGAGGAAACCACAATCGGAATTGTCTGCACCGCGGCAGTGATCGCGAGCGCTAGCCACGGGGGTCGCCCGATGGCTGTCACCTTCACGGTCCTCAAATCGGAGACCTCACCGACGGACATAGCCGCACTCGGCAGTCAGGCGGTCGATCTCGCTCGTTCCATTGCAGGACGCTTGGGCCTCGGCCCTGGGAGCGACTGAAGAACCAGCCCGCACCATGCCGGATAGGAAACAACATTGAGCATAGAGAATGCGAAGTCTACCATGCGATCTCAGTCGAGACGAGTTCTGCCTGCGCTGCTGCGGGATCGCTCGAACGACGGTGGCTTGCACAGCTGCTCCAAATCGGTGGAGGCTCAGCCGGTGGTGAGAGCCCCTGTTGTGGCTTCCTCCGGCACAGGTTAGGGACGCGGGTTCACTCACCCTCCACATCGCCGGTGATGTATGAGAGTTACCGCCCACCCGCGAGGGAGTCATCGGCTGGCACCGGCGTAGCGGAAGGCACCCTTTCCATGACTCCGCTTGAGCCCAACGCCCCCTCATCTACCGGGAATATCAGCCCCCTTTGTTATGACCGCAGCGTCGACCGTAACCGTCTCCGTGTAGAGGATTCCGCTTCCGGTGTTGAACACCACGACCTCATCCGTTGCGCTCAACCAGCCCGACTGGCGCAGCCTGGCCGCGGCGGCAAGGCAGGCCGCGCCCTCGGGGCAAATGAAGGTGCCTTCCAAACTGGCGAGCCGTGCCTGCGCTGCCAGGATCTCAGCGTCGGTAACGGCCACGGCACAGCCCCCGGTCGCGTACAGGGCCGAGAGGATCAGGAAGTCTCCCAGCGGCTTCGGGACCGTGATCCCAAAAGCGATGGTGCTGGCGTCCTCCCATGTCTCGGATTGTTCGGCCCTCATCTCCCACGCCTTGACGATCGGGGCACAGCCGCTGGCCTGGACTGCAACCAGGCGGGGCAGCTTGGGGCCGATCCAGCCCAGCTCCTGACACTCCTGCAGCGCTTTGAATATTCCGATCAGCCCGACTCCGCCCCCGGTCGGGTAGAGGATCACGTCCGGCACCCGCCATCCCAGCTGCTCAAAGAGCTCGAACCCCATCGTCTTCTTGCCCTCGAGCCGGTAGGGCTCTTTCAGGGTGGAGACGTCGGCGTAGCCCTGCTCGGCGACCGCCCGGGCCACCAGGGCGCCGGCGTCCCCGATCAGGCCGTCGACCAGAAAAAGGCGCGCACCGGAAATAGCGCATTCCGCTCTCGGGGTTGGTGGAGCAGCGAGCGGCATGACGATGAGCATCTCGAGCTGGGCCCTAGCTGCGTACAGAGCCCAGGCGGCGCCGGCGTTGCCATTGGTAGGCATCGCCAAGCGCTCGGTGCCAAGCTGTCTGGCCCGGGAGACACCCACGGTCGCGCCCCTGGCCTTGAAGGTCCCGGTCGGAAGCAGACCCTCATCCTTCATGTAGAGCGAGGGCAGATCGAGATCCCCGCCCATGCGCGGCAGTAGCAGCAATGGCGTGATTCGCTCACCGAGAGTGACCACGGCCTCTGGCGAGCTCACCGGCAGCAGCTCGTGGTAGCGCCAGAGTCCACTCTCTCGAGCGGCCAGCTGCTCCAACTTGAAAGAGGCGCTCAGTCGCTCCAGGTCGTAGCGGGCCAAGAGCGGGGAGCCGCAGGTGCACAATCCCTGGAGGGTGTCGGCGTCGTAGACCTTGGCGCAGCTGCTGCATTCCAGGTGGTCGAGATAGCTGAAGCGCAAGTGCCGGCTGCCTCCGTCGGTCTCATCTGACCCAACTTCGATCCCAACTTCGATCCGAGGGCTGCGGCCCTAGTATGAGCGCGCACATGGATGCGCCGACGATCACGGATGTGTACTCGGCCAGGCAGAGAATCGCCCCGTACCTGCCGCGCACCCCGCTTTTCGCGTATCCAGAATTGAGTGAGTTGGTTGGAGCCCACACCTGGGTGAAGCACGAAAACCACCAGCCCGTCGGGGCTTTCAAGGTACGAGGCGGCGTGAACTTGGTGGCGCAGATGTCACCGGGAGAGAAGCCGCGGGCTCATCGCTGCCTCGACGGGAAACCACGGTCAGTCAGTCGCCTACGCCGCCCATCTCTTCGGAGTGTCGCCCACCATCTAAGTGCCCGAGCGCGCCAACCCCTTGAAGCTGGCGGCCATCCGGTCCTTTGGAGCGCAGGTAATTGAGTGGGGAGTCGACTTCGATGCTGCCCGGGAGCACTGCGAGCAACTGGCTGCCAGTCACGGCTACCGGTACGTGCACACTGCCAACGAGCCGGCTCTGATTGCGGGAGTGGGCACGCTCACCCTGGGAATACTGAAAGAGGGTCTGGCAACCAGGTCCCGTTCCAGCTGACCCAGTCGATTCTCTGGCGCCCCTTGACCGAGTTCATCCTGATCACAGATGACGAGATCAGAGCGGCCATGGCCAGCTTCTTCGACTCCACCCGCAGCCTGGTCCAGGCCGCCGGGGCGGCCCCGCTGGCCGCGGCCCTCAAG
>JBAUWA010000129.1:0-18305 GCA_049583555.1 Candidatus Dormiibacterota bacterium
GCGTCACCGGCACTTCAGCGTGAACGGAGCAAGAGTCTATGCAAGCTTGTAACAGTGCCAGACTCTTGCAGTGGTCTCGCGCGTTC
This sequence comes from Candidatus Dormiibacterota bacterium, assembly GCA_049583555.1. GTDB lineage: Bacteria > Chloroflexota > Dormibacteria > Aeolococcales > Bog-877 > Bog-877. Next base: position 87 of record JBAUWA010000129.1, read on the forward strand.
GGCTCGGGCTCCTGCGAAAACTCAACTACGTCGAGAAAGTGATCCAGAAGTAAGCGAGAATCATCGAAGAACGGTCGGCAGCGCGGGGTGTGCAGTGGTTCCAGTGGCTGATTCTCAGGCTCGGCATCCCAGGAGTTGACGTGAAGGCTCCCGTCGGTCGTAGATCGGAAGAGGTCCCCGAAGGGGTCGGAGTGCACCAACACTCCGTGCGATATGTCGGTGCGCCACGAATACCCCAGCCGATCGCTGCCCGATGTCCAAGTGCCTAGGTACGAGACGTTGACTCCGTCGTCGAGTCTGAGAATAGCCGCCACGCACGAGTCACCGGCGTATACGCTGGTGGTCGGGTTCCATGAGACAGCCGAGACAGCCCTAACCTCCCGCCCGTATGCATAGCGGATCAGGTCCAAATGATGAATGCTCTGTTCCATGAGCATGGGATGGTCCATCTGAAGCGGATAGTCGTTTAAGCGCGGATCGTTTCCGTTGCGGTTGCGAACATACCGGAAGTCCCCATAAAGCAACTCGCCCATGGCCTCATTGGCCACCAGTCGGCGCAGCTCTTGTACGGCTGGAACATAACGAAAGTTCATTCCCACTAGCAGTGGGACGCATGCTGCCTCAGCGTGGATCGCCATCTGGGCCGCTTCCTCGATGCTGTCACTAAGAGGCTTCTCACAGAGAACGGGCACACCCGCAGAGACGCACAAATCTACTGCCGCCCCATGGTCAGCTGGGGGCGTAGCGACAATGGCTCCATCTACTCCCCCAGCTTCGAGTGCGGCCTCGAGCGAGGTGTAGGTCATAGCGCCCGGCGTCAGGGCAATTGGGCGAGGTTCCACGATGGCATGAATGGCCCCACGGCTCCCAGCGGAGATCACATCCGCCCAAGCGCGACCTCGAACCCCGAAGCCCACAATGAGGAGCCTTGTTGGCGGCCGCGTCGTCACTGGGGACACAACGAAGGGTGCTGGACCCGTCTAGCCTTCACAGACCGAGCCGGAAGGGTGTTGCTGGCAAACCGATCCCGCGGCCAGGAGGGCCGCCAAGGCATTCTCGTGAAAGAGCCAGAGCCACACTGGGGAGCCAAAATGAGTGTCCACTATGCAGCTCGAGTGCCGCCTATGTAGACGTCTGCGATGTCCCGGAGGTTCTCAAGGTCGGCAACCGGATCTCCGTTTACAACTACCACGTCAGCGAGCTTCCCGACTTCCAATGAACCCAATTCGTAGTCCAATGCGAGAAGCTCAGCCGCAGAGAGCGTAATTGCGCGGAGAGCCGCCCAAGCGTCGCGACAGACGCCCACCTGCACCATAAACTGCAGTTCGGGGACTATTTCACCGTGGGGCACCAGTGGACTGCCCGCATCCGTACCGAAAGCTACTGGCACGCCAGCTGCAACCATGGTCCTGAGGCCATCGAACCGAGCACCGTCGCCGATCTGGCGCTGTCTGTGCTCCACGGCGGCGCGGGGCATTCCAGCCGCCAATCCGTCACGGGCTTGGAGCACCAAGGGTGAAAAAGTCGTGACCAGCCAGACTTTCCGCTCAAGCATCAGGTTCAACGTAGCCTCCGACACCGCGGCCCCGTGCTCGATACAGTCAACGCCAGCTTCGATCACCCGCCGTGCCGCTTCTCCGGAACCTATGCAGGCCGTCACCTTGAGGCCGAGAGAATGCGCCTCGCTCACTAGTGTCTCCAGCTCGGCCGTGGAAAACTGGCAGACTGGCCCTCGATCTGGTGGCATCTGCGGCCAGTAGTGGGTTCCCATGATCTTGATCCACGCGGCCCCAGCCTTTGCTTGCTCCCGGACCGCCGCCCGGCAATCCTCTATCCCGTCGGCTTCGCGACAGGCCCACCAGGTGTGGCCCCCGGTCATTGTGATCGCACGCCCCACTGGTAAGAGCCGGATAAACGGGCTAATCGATCGGTCCACTGCCTGCTTGGCGTATATGCCGACTCCGTTCATCCCTAGGTCTCGTAGGGTCGTCAACCCGGCAGCGAGAGACCGCCGCACGTTCCTGGCCGCTCGCCAAGAACCAATCTCGTCGGTGTCCAGTGACTGGACCTCAAGATCATGGATTCCATCCCATCCTAGGTGCGCATGGCAGTTGGTGAGCCCAGGAAGAAGCCATTTCCGGGAGACATCGATCACCAGGTCGCTCGGAAGCACGGACACCTGGGGGGCGATTTCTATGATTCGCTCTCCCTCGACGACGACATCTAGAAGACGCCTCGACTCGGTCGCAATGTCAAGAACCGTGCCACCTTGAAAGATCTGCCTCATCCTCGGTCTACCCGACCAGTCCAAGTCTGCGCAGCGTCGCCCCGACCGCCGCCAAGTTTTCTGACTGCATTTCCGAGTAGTTGCGGCTCAGCATCACCCCGTTAGCCCCCCCGCTGACTGCCGCCTCGACCATTAGCTCCACGTCCCGAGGACCCAACTCCTTCTCTACTCGCTCCATCCCCAAGCCGAGGCCTGGATAGACGCTCACCGAAGGCCCCAATGCCGCAACGTACCGTGCTGTTTGGCTGCGGACGTACTCCGGACTAAATCCGCGCTGTGTTAGCTCGGCAAAAGGCGCTTCGTCGAGGCCGAGGACCTTGTACAGGATAGGTGCCCATTCAGCTGGCGATGCGTCACGAAGGACCGTTGAACATAGGCCCTCAAGGTACTTCTTGAAACGCTGACCCCCGGGAATGTTATAGAGGACAGGCTTTATCCAGTCTGCGTATCCGCGATACTCCTCGGGATCGTGTTGGGCCCTTAGCCAAGGGTTAAAGGTGTCAATCATTTGCCAGATGCCAAGACCCACCTCGTAGCGGTCCCCGTGGAACTTGACCTGCCCAGCAATGCTTCGGTAGAGAGACTTGTGTCCGTCGAGCCAGACTGTCTCCCACTGGGCGATCTCGGGATAGATACTGAGGATGCGGAGGAATCCGATCAGGTAGCCATCCAGAGGGCGTTCGCCGCGCCGAGCCGCCTCAAGGAACGCGCTCATGCAGCGATATCCCTCCGCCGCTCTGATGGAGTCCACACCCCGGCGGTGTCCCTCTTCGCGGCAATAGTCACAGAAGCAGGTCGCTGATTCGCCCGCCAAGAGGTTGGCCGTAGGTCCCTCGCGCTCTATTCCCCACATCACCCCGTCAAGGTCATACTCGGATAGCCAGTTGTCAATGACTCCCGCCCACCACGACCGGTAGCTCGGATTTCGCAAGCAAGGTCGGCTTGCGCGTCGCCCAAAGCAATCGATCTCAAGGACATTGGCAAAGCCCGGCTGCCAGAGTGGGCGGATAGATGCGTGCGCCGTTTCGCAGTAGTAGGGATATACCTTCATTCCCCGCCGGCGAGCCTCGACAGACACATCGGCTAGGGCGTCAAATCCGCTATAAAGCTCGTCGGGCGCGGAGAAATGCCTGAGGCTCGTAGCCTCGTAGTAGCGAGGGTCGTATCTAAAAAAGGCGCCCCCTCGAAGGTTATCCGGTTCAGCAATGCCGTGATCGGGGAATCCATCGGTTGACCGTCCCGCGTTGCCTCGGCTCCACGACAGGGCAGACACACAAATGGCATTCACGTCAGCCAGGTCTACCAAGCGATCGAGCGTCGGGCCGACACCCTCATCGATGAAACTAATGGCACCAATCTGAATTCCGACAAACGTACTCATGTGGGTACCCTCATTAACCGTCTTCTGCGGTGATCAGGTGAATAGAGACGCTGCCAACCCCAGCGAACGCGCTGTAGTGACTGAGGATGTTCGCGATCTAGCAATCGCGAGTTGAGCGTTGTCCTGTCCCTTAGGGCTGCGCCGGCCGAGGTAGGGCGCTCCAGCCCTCGTGGCTTCGCCGCTTGCCGAACGGGGCGCTGGCGGCAACCTATCTGACCCATCGCCAAGTCAAACTGCCGTGGAGGTCACTGCAACCCACTTTCGAGATGCCTCGGCTCGCTTGACCGCCTCAAGAAGGGCGAGGGTGGCCAAGTGATCCCTCCCAGTCGGTAGCTCATAACTCAGGGACTGACTCTGTCTGACGAGCTGCATCAGCAGGCGGGCCGTCTCACCGTGAAAGGGCTCGAGGGATTCGAAGCCTCGCGGCATGAAAGGTTCGATCTCGACCTCGTCTGGTCGTGCTGTTCGGAACATGCCTGGCTCCTTCTCGCTCACCCAAAGGTCGCCGAAAGGATCACTCTGTACCGCGACACCAGACTCAAAGTCAGTGCGCCAGCGGTACTCCATTCTGCGGCTTCCTGAAGTCCAAGTACCCACGTAAGTCACAGTCTGTCCAGTTCCGAGTTCCATGATCACCGCGGAGCACGAATTGCTGCGATACACGCTTCCCTTCGGATTCCAGTTGGTCGCGGTCACGCGGGAGACGTCCGTGGCGTACCCGTACCGGATCAAATCCAAATGGTGAATCGACTGGTCAACGAGCATCGGATTGTCCATGAAGAGCGGGTAATCGTTTAGATCCGGGTGTCGTCCGTCTCGATTGGTTATGTATGTAAACGTCCCGAATAGCAACTCACCTAGGCTACGTTCTTGCACGAGTCGCCGAACCTCCCCTGCGGCAGGTACGTAGCGGAAGTTCATCCCGATGCTTAGAGGCACGCCGGCGCTTTCGGCCGCTTCAACCAGTGCCACCGACTCTGCGAAGTCGTCGCTCAATGGCTTTTCGCAAAGGATGGGAATCCCGCGAGTGACGGCCCAATTTACTGCTTCCCCATGGTTTGTCGGTGGCGATGCAATGACCACGACGTCGGGACGTATGCCTTCTGGAACCGCCTCGAGACTGGGGTAGACTCGAGAGTCGCCCTCACCCACCACGCGAGGCTCGACGATGCCGAATAAGGAGGCACTGGCAGACTCCTTGATGGCCTGGGTCCAGTGCTTCCCTCGGACGCCGTGACCAACCACGAGGATTCTCACAAGCTTAGATTCCACTCTTCTCTCCCGGGAGTTCGGCTAGCATTGCGGGCGAGCGTCCGAGGTGACAATCTCGTGGGTCATTCGCGCTGGAGTCCGCTGAGAGCTGCCGCATAGCACTGGGCAAGCCCGTCCCTTAGACTGGTCTTCTGGCGCCACCCGGTCTCGTCTTGCAGTGCTTGGACATTGGCCGCTAGATGGGCCACACCGTTGCTCTCTACGAGTACCTCCCCATTGAACGGTTCGCTCCGGAGTAGCGAGATTTGGGTCACGATCTCTCCCCAGCTGACGGCAGTTCCAGAGCCCAGCGGGAAGATCGCGGCCGATAGGTACGGCTCGAGAAACAACATGGCAATGGCGTTCGCTGCATCGGTCACATACAGCCAGTCTTGGGCACCGCGGTCACCTTGGGGCACAACCGTCTTTACCCCTTGTGCGGCCGCCCGGATGGCCGCGGAGAGGGGCGATATGCGGGGCCGAGACCCCGAGGACATCTCGTCCTCCCCATAGAGCCCCGCCGGCCGGATAACCCTGCAGTCTATGTGCCACAAGCGAGCGAGCTCGAGTGCCATTAGTTCGCAGGCCAGCTTAGAAGTCGCATAGGGAGTGGGACTGCCCCAAAATGACCCTTCCTCGTTCTCGCGTTGCGAGACTAGTGGGTCAACCGCAGTCGACGAAATGTACAGTAGCCTCCCTCCGCCACCCTGCTCCTTCACGACCCGCAGCATGTTGAGGGTCCCCATCACCGCCACCCGAGTCACCTCACCCCCTTCGCGGCCCCGTCCCCCTCCCTCAGGAGTCAGGCCAGCTGCATGGACGACGCCACTGATCGTGCCGAGTTGCCGCAGTTGGTCGACGATGTCGGAATCCGCAACATCGACCTGGACACTCATAGCCCGGACCCCGTGAGTCGCCACTCCGTTGACCACTTCATCCGCACTCGCTCTGTCGACAGCCACAATCGGGCACCCTCTGCGGGTGAACTCACGGACCAATGCGCGGCCTAGGAATCCTGCGGCCCCGGTGACCACCACCGGCGCGGTTTCAGCGAGGGACTCCACTATCCTGACTCTTGTCTGCGGCCTGGCATCCGAGCTCGGCACAGATGGTTCAACCCGGTAGTTTCAAACTGCGCCTAGCACGCGACGCAGCTGGTCTCGGGTCTGCGCCGCCGTTAGGCCCGCGATAAAGCCACCCTCCGTCATCCGTTGAAGGGCGGCCTCGTGGGTAGTGCGGCGGCTCGCAGAACAACCGTCTGAGACGAGGGTGACATCGTAACCTCGGTCCGCTGCATCTCGCGCGGTTAGTTCGACGCAGCCATCGGTAACGATGCCGGTGAGAATGATCGACTGGATGCCCATACGCCGCAGTACATCGTCGAGGTCTGTACTGTTGAAAGCGCTGGATGTGGTCTTGGTAAAGACCATTTCGTCCCCCACCGGTGTGACCGCCGGTAGGAACTCATCATCGAGAGATGTCCGCTGTACACGGTCCGACTTCGGATCCGGCATGTACGCGAGTCCCGCATCGCGGTGGTCACGGGTTCTAAATCCAGTTCGGACGTGGATCACCTCTTGCCGAGCACCGCGAAAGGCAGCCTGAAGCCCTGCCACGGTCGGGATGATCCGCTCGATTCCCTCCCAGCGTTCAGCGAGCACGTGGGAAAGGTTTTGTTCTTCTGCCAGCCGGCCCATCCAGCCGTCTGGATGAGCATCCAAGATTTGCAGGTCGATCGTGATTAGAGCGATGCGGCCTGACTGCCAGGTCTGGCGCGCGCGCGGAGAGGTAAGGGCATAAAAGGGGTCGTGGAGGTCCGGCCCGTTTGCTGCTATCGGAACAGTCGGGGGAGTCGTGCGCTGCGACACTACGCTCCGCCACTCGCCAAGCGGAAGCGAGCTAGACCGGAGCCTGCCCTGGTTATCGATTCGGGGATCCTGGAGGGCCAGGAGTACAGGTCACGCCGGGGCCGGACCAAAGGTGTCACAAGTCACTCAAGCTCGCGGGGTGGGCTTGCCGACCCTTAACAAAAACCCGGTCGATATCAGCCACCGCTGACACTGCCTTGCTTGGATCGCTATTGAGCACTACAACATCGGCCATTTTCCCGTTCTCCAGGGTGCCAAGGTCGCTCTCGAGACCCAGGAGTCGGGCAGGACGCACCGTGAGAGAGCGAAGTGCATCCCAATTGTCCCTGCAAACTCCGACTTGAATCATGAATTGCAGTTCTGGGGCCACCTGGTCGTGAGGTACCAGCGGGCTCCCTGCGTCCGTGCCGAACGCAATTGGAACCCCGGCCTCGGCACACGCCTTGTTACCAGCGAACCTTGTTGGATCTGTCATTGAATCCCGGCGGCGCTTGACGTCGGCCTCACTCATGCCATGCTCGAGGCCATGTTCAGCCTGCAGAATGATGGGTGAAAAGGTGGTCACTACCCAAACACCCTTCTCCAGCATCATCTCGATGGTTTCTGGCGAGACGGATCCGCCGTGCTCCACAGAGTCGACGCCGGCTTCAACCACCCTGCGGATGGCTCTGTCAAAGGTCGCGTGGGCGGTGACCCTGAGACCGCCTTGGTGCGCCTCGTCGACGATCGCGCCGAGCTCTTCTGTGGTGAACTGCGGCAGCGTGTGCGAGGCCATTATCTTAATCCAGGTGGCTCCGAGCTTTGCCTGTTCCCTCACGGCCTTTCGGCAGTCGTCAACGCCATCCGCCTCACGACAGCACCACCACGTGTGTCCACCTGTCATCGACAGTGCCCTGCCAACGATGTGCAGCCGTAAGTAGGGGGATAACCCTTCATCGATTGCTCGCTTGGCATAGGGGCCCGTTGAGTTCATCCCGAGATCGCGGACCGTCGTGACTCCTGCGGCCAGACTTCGGCGAACGTTCATCGCAGCACGCCATGAGCCGAGTTCCTCCGGATCCTCTGCCTGCTTTTGCAGTCCGGGATCGCCGATGCCTTTCGCGTCCCAGCCAAGATGGGCGTGGCAGTTGAAAAACCCGGGCAGGAGGTATTTGTCGGTCACGTCGACTACGTTGTCGCCTTCACCCGTCGCGACCGACTCCCCGATCTCAACAATTCGGTCGCCTTCGACGGCAAAATCGCTTCGCACCAGCTTTTCGCCGACTGCATCGACAACTGTGCCGTTTACAAATACTGTGCGCATTGACTCCATCCTTTTCTTGGGACGACTGATAGTTCGCTTAGCCTCGACGTTTTGCTCAGTAGCCCGTCCTCGTCTGCTGTGCGCAGTGGCAACTGCATAGTGTGAAAATAGGCGGGCCCGATTGCTAGTTCGCCGCCAAGTCAACGAGAGCACCTCACCATGCAATCAGCCGGATCTGGACCTACCACTCGGAAGCCGCTCTAGGAGTGCAGAGGCAGGGACTCAGACCCCACCTCCATGAGCGTGATTACTCGAGCCCGCTGCCGCCTCCCGAATCGCAACCACCCAGAGCATAGGTAGCCCGGTCCGAGGCTGTCAACCGTTGACGGGTTACGAAGGTCGAAGGCTCCTAGCGCTAGGATCCGGCCTCCCGGGGAACCACTGAGGGATGAGCGTCTAGATCGGCCCGGCGATCCCGATTCCGAGCATCAGGCGTCCTCTCGTCGGATGGGTGGCGACGCGGCCCACCAGTGGTCCTGTGTGGGTCACTTCTTCCTTGTCCTTCGGGACCGGCTGGCGCACACGGTTGCCGCCGCTTTCGTGGCAGGGTGAGTTGACACTAGCCACTCACGCCTGACCCGAGCGTTCGTGGCTCGCTCCTTCGAGTAGCTTGCACACTTCTCCGGTAGGGAGACCGTCGCGCACGCTTCCCTCGGTGCCGTAGGTGGTATCTGCGACGAACAGGGCATTGATCACGGCCTCGTCGGTCGCCTCGACGGTGCACTCAAAGAGTCGATCCATCGTCGGGGCATCCTCGACTACGTAGGCAGCAGGCGATGCCGTGCGGGTGGGCCAGTGGGATACGCGCCGAGCCGTCGAAAACGCGACCACGAACTCGCCACTCTTGTGCCGCCCATAGGTGCCGGTGCGAGCCAACCCGGTCTGCGCATGTCGCGAGAGCCGCTGAAGCTGTCGATGGTCGAGTGGGGCATCAGTGGCCAGAACAACGATGCATGAGCCTGGCGCGGGGCCGTCTCGTGCCACTCGGGGTTGGCTGATTCGCCGACCAACCGGCACTCCCGCGATAACGAGATCCCGCGGCTCCCCGAAATTGGCAAGCACTAGCACACCGACAATTGCGCTGGCCCCACCGAGCTCAACCTCACGGGACGAGGTACCAATTCCACCCTTCCACCCATAACAAGTCATACCGGTTCCAGCTCCGACCGCCCCTTCTTGCACTGGCCCTTCTGTCGCCGCCGCTATGGCTTGGCGCACATGATTGGGTCTAACGTGGAGACCCCGAATATCATTGAGGCCTCCATCGTTACATTCGAATACCAGCGGATTCACCGTGTCTGTGGTTCGGCCGATCTCAGGGTTGCGATCCAATGCATCGAGCACAAGGCCTTCCATCGCCGCCCCGACTGACAGCGTATTGGTCAGTACCACCGCGGTTTCCAGCACGCCGAGTTCGTTGACCTGGCTGAGACCAGCCGGCTTTCCAAACCCATTGATTACGTGAACGCAGGCAACGACTTTTTCTAGGAAGACGTTATCGCCGTGCGGTAGTACGACCGTCACCCCGGTTCGGACGGCACGGCCATCTGCTAAGTCCTCGCAGAGCCCGACATGTCCGACCCGGACTCCGGGCACGTCTGTGATGGCGTTGTTCGGCCCAGGCGTGAGCACGCCAACACGAACGCCCAAGGTTCTGGGCCTAGGACGGGGAAGCGGGGAGGCAGCGCTGGCAGGTCCCGATGTCACCTCGTTATCGTATTGCTGGAACGAGCCAGTCCGTGGCCAGGCCGGGCTGGACCTGGAGCTGCTCCCAGCCGGTGCGGGGCGTTCTGCGCTCTGGGGTCGTACGTCACCTCAGACCTAGGCGTCCGCGGCCGCACCCCCCAGCTCGAAGGTGGCGGTGAGGGAAGCGTTGGCTTTCGCTAGGCCCTGGCGCTGTGGGCCTAGGCGTTGCCGCGTCCCGAGCCCACCTCGCCCCTCCTGGGCTTCGGCAAGCGAGACGCCGCGTATGACCGCTGGCTGCCCGTCCCCTTCGCCAGGCTGGGGAAGGCGGGGTTGGAGATCCTGCCGGCTGGGGAACTGGAGGTGCTGGCGCTCAACGACCACCACGCTCACGTCCGCCTAGGCTCCAACGGCACGGTCGCTGTGGAGGATCTGGTCGGCATGTACGTCTCCTACCCTGCACCAGCTTCGAAAAGTTCCGCCTCATCCCAGTAGTGGATGACGCCTACCTGGTCACCGGCGCTATCCGCCCCTACCTGTGAAGCCCGGTTCCCATCCCGTGAGTTGCGGAGAGTGGGTAATGAGCGGCCGTCGAGACCGAGGAACGGGAGGCCGGGTCCGCTGGTAGGCTCAGACCCCTGAATTCGGGCAGGCTGCTGCTCTCATAGGCTGGACGGAGCGTCTGCCGGAGGGCCACAGGCTGAGAGACAATCGGATTGGCGCGCCCGCACGGAACAGTCTCACGCCAGGCCCGCGTTCTGATGAAGCAGTGGAGGTAATTGGACAGCGTTTGATGAGCCCCACTTCCAACCGTACTGGCGATCCGGATTCGCCCTCAGGTCCGATCGACTTGGTCATCGAGGGTGGCTGCCTGATCACCATGGACCCTGATCGCACGATTATCCAGGACGGCTTCGTGGCCATCGACAAAGGGTTGATCGTCGGGATCGGTAGCGGGACCGCCACACTCCGCGCCAGGTCCAGGATCGATGCTGGTGACATGGTTGTCCTGCCCGGAATCGTCAATGCACACGATCATCTTGATCAATCGCTATATCGTGGCTGTACCGATGGGCACGTCAATCCGCGCAGCGTACTTCTGCGACTAGCACGTGGGATGACAAGGGAACGGGCGCGCGCAGCTGCCTCTGTGACTCTGCTGGAGCTCCTGCATCACGGAGTCACCACAACACATGAGAGTCATTGGACCCATTACCATAAGGATTCTACCGATGGCATCTGTGAGGCCATTCAGCATTCTCGGATGCGGGCGCTTGTGGCCCGCTCTATGAATGATCTTCCGGACCAAACACCTCCCGAGTTTTGCGAATCACTAGAGGATGTAATCGCGGATCTCGATCGACTAGAACGCGCCTACGACTCAGATCGAGTAACCATCACTTGTGAGCCCACTACTATGACTCGGTGCAGTGCACGGTCGATTACGAGCCTGCATGACTGGGCGTCGGAGCGACACAAGATTTGGCACGTTCACTTGTCGCAGGATCGTGAAGAGACGCTACTGGCGCTCGAGAGGTTCGGAATGGGAAGCGTTCAATTTGCAGAGAAGTTGGGCGTGCTCGGCCCGACAACGCTGGCAGCGCATTGCGCTGGCATACTTCCAGAGGAGGCCCAACTACTCGAGGACCGCCACGTTGCGCTCGCTCATTGCCCAGATACAGTTGCGCGCGCCGGCGGACAAGTCCCCCCGATCTGGGACTTACTGCGGAATGGCGCGATCGTGGGTCTAGGAACGGATGGGTCGGCCACGAATAATGGGCAAAACCCCTGGGAGGCTATGAAGCTTGCAGTTTACCTACAACGGATCAAGTTTGGGGATCCCCGGCTAGGTAACGCCCAGCAGGCTCTTGAGCTGAGCACCCGCGGAGGCAGTCAAGCACTGGGATTGGCGGGCCGGGTTGGAGCGCTCGAGGCTGGTAAGTCTGCCGACATCGCAATCTTCCCGCGGGGCGTACCCCATCTTCAGCCTGATCTAGCGCTTGTTAATAACCTAGTATTTTCGGGGCTGAACAACATGGCTGATACCGTTCTGGTCAGTGGCGAGGTGTTGCTGAGTAAGGGCGCAAGCACCCTGGTGGATGAGCGGGAGGTCATTGCCTATGCAAGAGAAGCACAGCAGGATCTGCTCAGGGAGACCGGCGTAACTGTACCGGTCGGGGCCGTGACTGGGTAACGATTCCTGCTAACTCAGGGGAAGGTCATGCGACTACGCGTCGCGCTGAACAAGTGAGACTGGCCCTAGCTCGTAGTGTATGGGAAACTGACCAGCTTCTCCGTCCGCGCGTGACTTCGAGGTGAAGTGGTTCCTAGCCCCTCCTCCTGAGTCGGAAGGGCACGTGGCTCGACGAGTAGGGGTTGGGCCACTTCTGCTGCGGCCCTATGCCCTCTGAGGGTAGAGAAGTCTCTGAAGTTGCCAAAATCTCGGCCGATCGTATCAGCGCTGATTTCGGGTCGAATTCCAAACGCCAGGTCTGCCGGACACGGTTGCCGAAACCCGGCACGAACCCCTACTCTGTCCCCTTTTGGGCCGGAGCCCGAGGTGAGGATTACGAGCGATCGGGCGCTGGCGAGCTCACGACCTTTTACATGAACACGACCCGTTGGCCGAAGGCATGAAAGTCAACGATCCCCTTCGATTGCTGGTTGTCGGTCATGGGGTTCGTGGCCGTCAGTGGGTTGGCGCGATCGCCTCCACGGCAGGTGTCGGTCCAGCAGGTGTTGTCGACGTCGATGAACGAGCTCTGCGCGACCTCGCCTGTCCTACATTCACCCACTTGGCTGACGCTCTGAAGGCCGTCAATCCAGACGGCGCCATCCTGGCAACTCCGCCTGAGACTCACATAAGCGATGCGCATCTCTTGTTCGCCCAACAAATTCCTGTTCTAGCTGAGAAGCCGCTGGCGAAATCGCTGGAAGACGCGGCCGAGCTAGTGCGACAGAGCCAGCGGCAAAAGGTGCCCTTGCTCGTCGGGATGAACTATCGTTTCCTGCCTGTAATTCAGCGCCTGCGTGCCATTGTTCATTCAGGTGAATACGGCAAGCTGCTCTATGGCGACTTTTCAGACTTGCGAAACCGCGACGGTACGAGGCCGGATCTGAACTCATACCCGTTGACCATGAGTCAGCCGATGCTGCTCGAAGAGTCGGTGCATCACGTCGATCTAATTCGGTTTGCCTATGGTCGAGAGGTCGATTCTGTCGTTGGTGATACCTGGAATCCGCCAACCAGCGTTTATACCAGCGACTCCTGCGTGGCTGCCCTAATGCGTTTCACGGACGGGACGCGACTCTCCTATCTGGGCACGTGGACATCGGGCACCAATCGCTACCATTTCAACTGGCGGACCGACTTTGAAAACGGAGTCGTGGTCCAGAAGGATTTTGTGGGCAGCCTTTTTGCGGCTCGTCGAGTTCCTGGTCAGGAGCGGGTGGGACCCCACTACGACACTGTGACAGAGCCGCTCGAATCCTTGAATGTGCCAGAGACTCGCATGAACGTTGAGGACACAGAACAATTGCTCGGGCACTTCGCCCGGACCTTGCGTGGCGAAGAGACGCCTCGCGTAACTGGGGCTGATCACCTCCGAACTCTCGCCGTCTTGCGTGCCATCGCGGTCGCCGCAGAGACGGGTCGGCGAGTTCAAGTTGCGGAAATCTACGCGAGCCTAGGAGTGGGCGCTTACTAGTTCCAACATCGCCGAGCAGGGCTACACCGACGTCTCCACCCTCAAAGAGCCGTACCGGATAGAGGGTAAGAAGACCATGGAGCTCGAGCTCTTTGAGCAGCTGGGATGGCGGGTGCCGGACGTGATCCTCTACCCGACCGGGGGAGGGGTCGGGCTGATCGGAATATTCAAGGCGCTGCAGGAGTGCCAGGAGCTGGGCTGGATCGGACCCAAGCTACCCCGGTTGGTTGCAGTTCAGGCCAGCGGCTGTGCCCCGATCGTCAAGCGTGGGAGACGAGGGCCGAACAATCCCAGGCATGGCAGGACGCCAGCACCATCGCTTTTGGGATCACGGTCCCCAAGCCGCTGGGAGACTTCCCGATCCTCTCGGCCCTGTACGGGACCGGGGGCTGTGCCGTGGCCGTTACCGACGCCGAGATCCTGGATCGGTGGCCCGATGAGTGGCACGCGCCACCCGAAACCAGTTGGCTTGGGCGTCCCTATCAGGCTGAACTGGCCTGGGACGCTAGCAGCCGACCTGGATGTTGTCAACTGTCAACAGAGGGCTCCGGGCTCACGCTAACTGGAGCGCCTCGTAGCGTGGCCAACCCCGATCTTCCGATCGCGGTATGCTGCGTCAGTTCGGGGCCGCACGTGTCCAGTAGGTGCAGCGACGCGATTACGCGCAGCTGGCGGAGCAGGGAGCGGGAAGGGGGCCCGCACCGTGACATGTGTTCGATCGAGATACGATCACGGGCAACGGGAACTCAGAGACTCACACCTGCATGGGGTAGTTAGACCGTCCCAGTCGCGATGGAGGAGGTATATCGTTGACGCAACCATTTAGGCGGGTACCCATTTGGCGGATGCTAGCCATGGCCGCGACGGCGGGGCTCCTCTTGGTTGCGGGTGCGAGCACCGCCAGCGCGTCCAGCGCGCCTAGCCGGGGAACAGTCACCTTCGCGGAGCAGCCCGGGACCCCACCGGACTACATCGATCCGATGATGGGCGTGGACTACTTCAGCAACGCCAATATCTCCGACTTTGAACAAGTGATGTACCTGCCCCTCTACTGGTTCGGAGACAATGGCAAGCCCGTCCTAAACGAAAAGCTCAGCATTGCCATGCTTCCAGTCTTTTCCGACAACAACACTGTCGTGACGGTCACCATAAAGCACTGGGTATGGTCGAATGGTCAGCCAATCACCGCTCGTGATGTGATCTTCTGGTTGAATCTCCTAAGCGCTGTTACCGACCCCAATGCTCCGGCAATCGGCAGTAGTGCAGCGCCGGGCCCTTCATGGGCTGCATCTGTTCCTGGTCAATTCCCAGTGAACGTTGCTAGCTATACCCAGACGGGCACCTACACGTTGGTCTTTCACCTGGACGCGTCGTACGACCCGACCTGGTTCCTCTACAACGAGTTGAGCCAAATCACCCCAATGCCCCAGTCGGCGTGGGACGAGCTCAGCACCACCGGGCCGGTTGGGAGCTACGACACCAGCGCCGCGGCAAGGTCAGTGCTCACCGGTGCCAGCGCTCCTGCAGGGTGTACGTCAGCCAGCCCGTGCTACGTACCTGATGATCCCGGTACCGCCACAGCGGGAGCCTTAGGTGTCGCCCAGTTTATCAACAGCGAGGCTCAAGATCTGAGCACATACGCCAGCAACCCTCTTTGGCAAGTGGTCGACGGCCCGTTCAAAATGAGCCAGTTCACCGTCAGCGGCTTTGTCAAGATGGTCCCCAACCCGGACTACTCAGGCTCGCCCAAGCCCACGATCAGTGCGTTTGAGGAGTTGCCCTACACAACCGACGCAGCTGAGTTTAATGCACTGCGCAGCGGCGCGGTGAGTATTGGTTACCTTCCCGCGGAGGATATCTCGCAGAAAAAGGCGGTCGAAGCTCTCGGTTATTCATACAATACCTGGTCTGCCCTGGGTGTCGACTTCATTTACATCAACTTCACAAATCAAACGGTTGGCCCGCTCTTTAAGCAGTTGTACTTTCGGCAGGCGATGCAGTCTCTCGTGAATCAGTCAGCCTACATCAAGAATTTTCTCCACGGGACGGGGTCAATCAATAACGGGCCGATACCCACCGTCCCCGCCAACCCGTATGTGAGCCCCCTGGAAGCCAAAGGTGAGGTCTATCCGTACAAGCCGGCAGAAGCGGTGAAGTTGCTCAAGCAGCACGGCTGGACCGTGGTACCCAGGGGAACCAGCTACTGCTCCAAACCTGGAACGGGTCCCGGCGACTGCGGCGCAGGCATCAAGGCAGATCAGGACGCCAGCTTCAATCTCTCTTACCTGGGCGGCTCGACCGAAGTGTCCAGCGAGATGGAATCCATGCAGTCCACTATGAAAGAGGAGGCCGGCATCGACCTGACTCTCTCGCAGGGGACATACGGCGTGATAGAAGGCAAATTCTATAACTGCACCTACGCCACCCCTTGCAACGACTGGGCACTGGCGGGGAATAGCACCACCAATACCTGGATTTACTTTCCCGACTACCTGCCGACTGGAGAGGAGCTGTTCAGCACGGGTGCTCTAGCCAACCCCGGGTACTATTCGTCCTCAGTGGCTGACGCGGAGATTCACGCAACCAACGTTGCGCCCACTTACGCGGATGAGATCTCGGCCCTGTACACCTATGAGAACTACATTGCTCGTCAGCTACCCGTGCTGGAGATTCCGAACAGTTCGTTCCAGCTCACTATGTATAAGCGGGACCTCAAGGGAGTTGTGCCGCAGGGTGCCTACGCGGAGATATACCCTCAGGATTACCGCATCACTGGCTAGGCCCGGAGTCAACAAAACCAAGTGGCCGGGTCAGCGCTGCGGTTGGGCGCAGGTTGCGATTCGACAGTGATCATCAGGAGATGGGCTCGAGTGCCAGTGTCGGCATCGAGTCAGACTTGGGCAGGCGCTCTTCGAAATCAACTCCACGGCAGTGAGGTAGGGCAATGACCATCGACTCGCACATGCACGTAGGGAAGATCTCACTCTTTCCCGGACTGGACGCCGCCGAGTTGGACGATGCATTTCGGCGGTTCGACATCGCCGCAGGGATGGTGTTCAGCCCGGACAACGCCCTGGTCCGACGAACCGTTGAAGCGATTCCAGCGGCGTATGGTCTGTACTGGGCCAATCCAAAAGCGGTGGGATGCGTGGAGGAGGCGGAGGAATACCTCGACCATCCCAAGTTCCTGGGCATGAAGATGCACCCGCTGTTGGAGGGCTACCATCCCAACGATCCGATCGTTCACCCATTGATCGAGCTGCTGATTCGCAAGGACATGCCGGTACTGATCCATTGCGGCCACCCGATATTCACCCTCCCGTGGAGCATCGAGGAGTTGGTGGTCCAGTATCCCAATGCCAAGGTGATCCTCGGGCATATGGGGCACGGGAACATTGTCTACATCAACGGAGCAATTGATGTAGCGTCACGCCACCCCAATGTCTACCTCGAAACATCCGGGATGCCAATGCACACCAAGATCCTTGAGGCAGTCGAACGGGTCGGACCCGACAAGGTTCTCTACGGCTCAGATGTCCCCTGCCATGATCCCAGGGTCGAGATGCTGAAAGTGCAGGTGAGTGGCTTGGCCGACGATCTTGTCGAGCGGGTGCTGCACACAAATGCGGAGCAGCTTTTCTTTAATGGCAGCCTGGGCAAGCTGTCGTGAGTAAGTTGGTGCCTGACTCCTGCACTCCCGGCCCGATATTCACCCTAGCGGCCGGGCCTGCTGGCGCGACTCCGTCGACGCTTGCCGCGCTGGGTCAGCCGGTGCTCTACCACTACGACCCCGAGTTTTTGGACCTTTATGCCAACGCGACTTCGCAGCTGCACCTGGCATTCGGGGGCCCCGGCGATGCGGTCATCCTGCAGGGGGAGTCGGTCCTGGGACTGGAGGCGGCCGCGGCATCGCTGATCGGCCCTGACGATGTGGTTCTCAACCTGGTCTCCGGCGTCTTCGGCCAGGGATTCGGCCACTGGGCACGGCGCTACGCCAAAGAGGTGCTCGAGGTCACGGTTCCCTTCAACGCCGCGGTGAGTGCTGTCCAGGTGCGTGAGGCGCTGGAGGCGCGCCCTGACGTCCGGATCGTGTCGGCGGTCCACTGCGAGACCCCCTCGGGCACCATCAACCCCATCGATGAGATCGGCCCGGTGGTGGCCGAGTTCGGTGCCCTTTTGCTGGTGGATGCCGTCTCCTCCTTCGCGGGCATGGCCATCGACCCCGGGGCCTGGTCCGCCGGCATCATCGTGGCCGGTCCCCAGAAGTGCCTGGGAGGACCGCCCGGCCTCTCCCTCCTCTACGTCAGCCAGGAGGCCTGGCAGCAGATGGAGCAGAACCCGCGCGCCCCCCAGGGATCGATCCTCAGCATCCTCGACTGGCGGGACGCCGATCGAGTCGACCGCCTCTTTCCCTTCACCCCCTCGGTCTCTGACGTCAACGCCCTGGACGCTTGCCTGCGCCAGTATCTGGATGAGGGACCCGCGACAGTCCAGGCTCGCCATCAGCGGGTGGCCCGGGCGGCTAGGGCCGGTGGCGAGGCGCTCGGCCTTCGGCTCTGGGCCGCTGAGCGTGCCATCTGCTCGGACACGGTCACCTCCTTTGCGGTGCCGGAGGGCCTAGACGAGAGCGCCCTGCGCCTCGAGGCAAGGCGGCGGATGGGGGTCATGCTCTCGGGCGGTCAGGGAGAGCTGCGGGGCAAGATTCTCCGCTTTGCCCACATGGGCCCTTCGGCCTACCC
>JBAUWA010000130.1:0-16792 GCA_049583555.1 Candidatus Dormiibacterota bacterium
CCTTGCGATGGCTAGCCTGGGCCGTCGCTTGCCTTGACTTCGCCTCCATCACTGCGCCTGCGCCACGGCGGTTACGCTACCAGCCGCCCGGTGCTGGCGGTCTTAAATGACAGGTCGGTTACGCGCCCGCCAGGGATGTGCAGCTTGGGCGTTAGCATCGAATCGTGAACCTCGCGCTGCGAAGGTCGCCGCTCGTGATCGCAGGTCTGACCATGCTGGCCCTGGTGGGCTGCGGCAGCCCCGCGGCCGCGACGCACCGCAGCCCGGGAGCCATCCTCGACGCTGCCAACCAGCAGGCGCTCGGCACATCGTTCGAGATGAATTTCACCACCCAGCTACACGTCGGCCTGAGCGGGGTCACCGGCCTCAGCGGCACGATCGGTCATGAGCTCAGCGTGGCCCAAGCCGAGATCAATTCCGCAGAACTCCAAGGCGTGGTGGAGTTCCAGACCAAGACGCAGTTCGAGCTCACATTCACCTTAAGCCCGCTCCTGGATCAGCCCTGGCACCTGATCGACCTGGACGGGACCGAGTACCTCTCCAACAACGGCACTGAGTGGCATACAGTCAGCGGCGACTCAGGAGTCGCCGGCGAAGTTGGGGGGGCGGCCAGCGGGGGTCTCGGCAACCTCAAGGCCGAGCTCCAGACCTGGGGTCAAGAGCTGCGCGGGTCCGCAACCGTCAGCAATCTCGGCGACAGCGAGCTGGACGGGGCCAAGGTCGATCATGTCGAAACCACGGTGTCGGGTGCCGCGCTGGACAAGGCCCTGGCACAGGCCCTCGCTGGGGTGGCAACCAACTTGGGAAGTGCTGCACCGTCACTGAGCGGAGATGTTCCCGCGCTTGAGCAGCTGCTGCAGTTCAACTCGATCAAGGTGGACAGCTACGTCCTTACCTCCAGCGGCAAGCTGGCTCGGACCGATGTCGCCGTCGGGTTGACCCTGGACTTGTCGGCGCTTTCGACTCTGGCTCCCGACAAGGCGGACCTCCCCGGCGGCTCGGTCGCGATTACCTTCAACGCCGGTGCCGACTTCAGCGACTTCGGAAAGGACTTCGGCATCGCGAAGCCGAGCGACATCGTGGCGGGGCCGCTGCCCACCCCGAGCGGGCTGGGCGGTGCCCTCGACCCGGCCTAGGCACCACTCCAACTAGGCGTCGCGACCAAGCCGTCCTGGGAATGGCACGACTACGCGAAGGCCGGCACCTGGGCAGGCGGGAGCAACCTTTCTGGCCAGTGCTGCCGCCGCTCTTCCATCAGGTTGGTAGCTGAAGAAGGCGCCGCCGCTACCGGTCATTGCCCAGCCCGCGCCGGGAGTGGCTTCGATCAAGCGCCTCAGCCTCTCCTCCAGGATCGGCACCGCCCGCATGGCGCTGGGCTGCAGTCCACTCCCGAAGAGTTCCGGGTCGGGTGAGGAGCCCTCCCGAAGGGCCGAGGCAAGTCGTTGTACCCGACTGCCGTCGCTGAAGTCCGCATCAGCGGTGGCGGCATAGGCCGCAGCGGTGGCTACCGCCGCGAGAACGACCACCAGGAAGGCCCCAGTTCTCAGCGGAGGCAGCGGGGACATCTTTTCTCCGATCCCTCCCAGCAGGCAGGCCCCGCCTCGAAGTGAGAAGGGCACGTCGGCACCGCATTGCAGAGCGATCAACTCCAGCTGTCCTTGATCTGCTCCCGCCGCGGCCAGCCGGAGTACGGCGGCAGCATCGGCGGAGCCTCCCCCGAGTCCACTCTGAGGTGGTACTCGTTTCTCTAGTGCCAAGCGGCTTATCGGGGGGCCCAGTCCGCTGTTCCGAAGCAGGACCGCGGCCCGGATCGCGATGTTGTCAATGCCCCGGGGCACGTTCTCAGCCTCGGGTCCCCAGACCTGCAGTTCGGGGCCTGCGGGGGTGCTGGGGCCCATGTGGCCGTCATCCCCCTCCAGCGCCACCACGTCGCTCCAGTCGATGGTTTGAGAGACGGCCAATATCTCGTGGTAGCCATCCGGGCGGCGACCGGTGAGCTCAAGTGCCAGGTTCAGCTTGGCCGGGGCTGGCCCCCAACGCAACACTCGTGTCACTCTAACGCCGGTCAAGAGGTGCTCCGATCGCCGATTGCTATACTTCGGCGCTGGCCGGCTCCCGATGTCGGCTCGACTTTGACCCGGCCGTTGCCGCGGTCCCAATCACCGGCCCCTGGAGCATTGGCAAACACCAGTTCCGCCCGCAAGCGCATCCGGTCAGCTGCCCGCAAGCACGAGCGCAACCGCCGGGTCCGCTCGTCCGTGCGTACCGCCGTGGCCAAGGCGCGCCGGGTGATTGAGGGAGCTGAGGAGGGGTCAACCGAGGCTCTAGTCAAGCTCGCCACCTCCGCTCTCGACAAGGCCTCCGAGCACGGGGTGCTCCACCCCCGCAACGTCAGCCGGCGCAAGTCGCGACTGATGCGCCTGGCTGCCAAGGCGGAGGCCCCCCAGACCGAGGCCGTGAAGGTCCGTAAGCCCGCCGCCAAGCGGGCCTCCGCGCAGGGCACCAAACCCAAGTCGGGCACGAGCACCCGTAAGGCCGGCGCTACTCCCAAGGCCGGCCGGCCAGCGACCAAGACCGAGCGCACCTCCAGTGCCCAGCGCCGGGCGGCGGGAACGGCCGGCAAGAAGCGCAAGGACAGTTGAGCTAGAGCCCCAGCTCAGGCCGACCTCTGACGGTGAGGCGCCAGTTCGCTCGCCATGCGCGCCAGCAGCAGATCCAATCCCTCGTGACCGTCGACCGCACCGGTCCGTGTCGCCCAGTCGAGGTCGGCGAGCTCGACCAGCCAGCGACGCAGGCGCGGCTCTCCGGCCCTTTTGAGGTGGGCACGCAGTTTGTCCTCCCGCCAGGGCGGTAGCCCGCGTCCAGCCCCGCCGTCTTTGCTGTTGGCGAACGCGATCAGCTCTCGCAGGACCCGAGCCAACGCGCCAACCACCATGGGGGGCGGAATGTCAGGCCTCCCTTCCAAGTCACGGAGCCTTGCGCCGACCCGACCGGGCGATTCGAAGATGGAGTCGGTCAGCCGGTAGAGCTCGGTAGGTGGCGCTGGAGGGACCAGGAGCAACGCGTCCATGTCGCTGATCGGGCCGCTCCCCGAGACGTAAATGGAGAGTTTCTCCAACTCTTGGTGGAGGCGACCCAGGTCCTGTCCGCCCACTTCCACCAGTCGGCCCAGCACGGCGGGACCAAGCTTGAGACTCAGTTCTCTGAGCCGGGCCTCGACATACTGCCGAAGCTCCCTGCCCCGGGGCCGCTTGAGAAGCTCGACCTCGCCTCCTTGGGCTCTGATGGCCTTGATCAGCGGAGAGCTGACCGCGACGGTGCCCCTCCACACCACCAGCACCGCGGTGGTCTCCAGCCGTCCCCCTAGCGCTTCGCCCAAAAGCTGTGCCTCCTGGGCCGACTTCTGTCCGCCGGCCAGTTGAGGTGGGTCCCAGATCACCACCAAGCGCCGGACTGAGAGGAAAGGAGGCGTCGACAGACTGCGGGAGATGGCGTCGACATCTCGCGAGCCTCGGAACTCCTCCAGGCCCAGCTCCGAGACCAAGTCGGTGGTCAGTTCCTCTCGCCGTCGAAGCGCTGCTCTCGTAACCAGGAAGGGATCGTCCCCGTGCACCAGTAGCAGCGGTTCGAACACAGAGGGATTATCGAGCTCGCCGGATTTGTGTCCAGCGATTCGGCCGGGGGGAGTTGCCTTGAAGCGGGTTGTCCCGTCAGCATTGGCGGGAAGTGCTGCTGTCCTCGCTTGCCGATCCGCTGCCCAGGCTTCCCTTCGGCACCCTCGGGGCGCAAATCGCGATTGGGGCGGTCTTCCTTATCCATATTGCTCTGGTCGGATTCATCCTGGCCGCTGTCGCTCTGGCGCCCTTCATGGAGCTGGCCGGCCGACGCAAAGGGGGGGACCCCAACTCCCTGCGCTACGCCCGCGGCCTCTCCCGGGCAGTGCTCTATCTGTACAGCTTTGGAGCGACCTGGGCGGTGTTCGCGGTCTTCCTGCTCGCCGGTCTCTACGGGCGCCTGATCGGAACCCTTCTCAACGAGCTGCTGCTCCCGCTCACCATCGCCTTCGCCAGCTTCTTCGTCGGCATCCCCCTGCTCTTGCTCTATACATATTGCTGGGACCGGTTCTCACCTCGACTCCACCTCGCCGTCGGGTTCGCGTTCGCAGCGGTCCAGTACGTCTTCCTATTCACGATCGTCCAATTGGACAGCTACGCTCTCACCCCAGGCACCGCGGTGAGTGCCGTCGGGGCCGCATTCTCACCCAGCTATCCCTGGTTGCTACTCCACTACGCCGGTGCCAACCTATCCTGGGCGCCCCTGCTTTTGGCCGGGCTCGCGGTCTGGCGGGGAAGCCGGGCCAAGTCGGCTGCCGAGGTCACTTATCAAAGGTGGGCGGCGCGGGTCAACTTCGGGATCGGTTCCGTCTTCCTGCTGGCCCAGCCCATAACCGGGTTTCTCCTCGCGGAAACCGTGAAGAACACTTCAACACCGGCCTTCGACAATCTCTTTGTCCTCAACTCGGCATCTCTGTTCATCGGGCAGATGGTCCTGCTGGCGCTCCTAGTGGTCGGAGCCAACCTGGTGTTTTGGCGCCACAACCAAAGCGCCAGTCAAAGCGGCAACGGGCCAACCTTAACGGTGGTGGCCCTGCTGGGTATGGGCGGTGCGGCGCTGCCGGCCGCGGTGATCCCTCCAAACCTGGTAGCGCTCCGATATGTGGCCCTGCTGATCGCCTTCCTAGCGACGGCTGTCAACCTGATCGGCTACTTGCGATCCATCCGCGGCGCCGGCGCATCGGTGCGCATCAACCCGGCTGCGGGTCGGCTGATCGGGTTGGTCGGAGTGTGCGCGCTGGTGCTCTCAATCTACATGGGCGTGATCAAAGAAAACGCTAAGGGATCGTGCGGTATTGATGCCACCACCGGGCAGGCGACCTGCCTTCTCACTCTGCACCAGTCGGCCGAGAACTTCAAGATCAATCCGGCCTATCAGCCGTGAACTATCAGGACTTCGAGTCTTCCTGGTATCTAGGCCTGATCGTCGCCTCGTTCTTCTGCGTGATGTTGACGGGATTCGTGGTGGTGCTCCGCCATGCTCGCCAGCTGGCCTCCGAGCAGGGCCCAATGCTGGCGGCATTGATGGTGTCCGCGAGTGTCTTCACCTTCCTGTTCCTGTTGGGGCTTTGTCTGGCATTGTTGATAGGCATCGTGGTCCTGGCCGGTGGCTGACAGTCCGGAGCAGCTAGCCAGCAAGCGCATCTCTCGACGGAAGTTCATGATCGCGGGGATCAACGCGGCCGGGGCCGGTACTGCGCTCCTGATCGCGGCACCGATCGTCGGGTCGGTGCTGAGCCCGGTTTTCGTCAAGCGCAAGACGCCTTGGGTACTGGTGGCCGACATCGGCCAGGTCCCAGTTGGAGTGCCGACCGCGTATGTGGTGAACCTGCCCGTTGACGAGGGTTGGTCGGTGCCGCCTGTTCCCCGCACGGTCTACGTGGTCAAGCTCAATCTCAGTGGCTCGGTGCAGATGCTTACGCTCTCCAACGTCTGTACCCACATGCAGTGCGACGTGCACTGGGATCTCAACCTCCAGCTTTTCCTCTGCCCTTGCCATGGTGGCCTCTACAGCATCACCGGGACCAACGTGGGGGGACCTCCACCCTGGCCGCTCTTCCGATATGAGCACAGGCTGGTCGGCAACACCCTCTACGTGCGCAACGTGCTGGTGGGTGCCTAGGCCCCGTGGCCAGCCCGAGTCAGCCCGTCCGCAATCCCCTAGTCGCCAAACTCACTCGCCCGGTCGCTCGGCCCCTCGCCGCCACCTATCGCTGGGTCGATGAGCGCATGGGGATTTCCGATTTGACGCACCAGCTTCTTTATGAGGCGGTGCCCAGGCGGGGGGCCTGGGCCTACTCGCTGGGCAGCGCCACCTTGATCATCATCGTGCTCCAGATCGTGACCGGGATGTTCCTGCTCTGGACCTACGTGCCCTCGGTTACCGAGGCTTGGGAGAGCCTCAATTACATAGAGCACCACGACGAATTCGCAGCGATCGTGCGAGGGATGCACCTCTGGGGCGCGTACGTGCTGCTCTTCATCATTGGCCTGCACATGATCCGCACCTTTGTCAGCGGTTCTTACAAGAAACCGCGGGAGCTCAACTGGATAGTTGGGGTGGTCTTGTTCCTGCTGGTGCTGGGTTTGGGCATCACTGGCGCGATGCTGCCATGGGACCAGGCATCCTACTGGACCGCTCAAGTCGTGACCCACGTGGTCGACTACATCCCATTCTTGGGAAGCTGGGTTCAAGAGATCCTGCGCGGAGGCCCCCAGATGGGACCGGAGACGCTAACCCGCTTTTTCGCCATCCACATCTGGCTACTGCCCGCATTGCTGGTGCCGCTGATCGGGCTCCACCTGGTCCTGCTCCGCAGGCACGGCGAGCACGGCTCGTGGGTGAACTACGAAGGGGTAGAGGACGAGACAGCGCAAGAGAGGTCGGAGCGGATGGCTCACGCCGAGTACCCGTATCCAGCGGTGCCCAGCGACCCCGGCTACGCCGTTCCTGTTGACCTCGACGAATTCTTCCCTTCTCAGGTTTTCAAAGACGCCGTGGTCAGCTTCTTCTTGGTCGTGGTGATCTTCGTCATGGCGGTCGTGGTGGGAGCGCCTTTGGAGCGTGCCGCCAACCCAGCGGCGCTGAACTATGTGCCCACCCCGGAATGGTTCTTCCTCCCGCTTGACCAGCTGCTGGTGCAGTTCCCCCAGGCTTGGATGATCCCGGTGGGGGTCTTCGTGATCCCTGGGATCGGGACCACTTTCCTGATGCTGGTTCCGTTCTTGGATAGGTCCCCGGAGCGCGAGCCATGGCGGCGACCCGAGGTGATGGTGCCGGCGCTGTTTGCGGTCCTATTCCTCATCTTTGAAGCGTTACTGGCCGTGAACCGGCTCTTCAACTTGTGAGCCAGCTCACCGCGATCGCCGCCTCGGCACCGCATCTGGTCGCCACTCCCATCAATACCGCCGTGGCCACAGCGCTAGTGGCGCTGTTGATGCTGCTCCACGTTCAGTTCGCCGCCTTCCAGCAGGGCGGGTACTTCATCTTGGCGGTAACCGATTTCATGGGCTGGAAGCGCAAGGACGAACGTCAGGCCCGCTTCTCCAAGGGATTGGTAACGGCCCTAGGAGCGACTTTCGCAATCGGGTCCTCGCTGGCGATCTTCACCGTGCTGATTCTGTTTCTCGGCCTCTGGAGTCATTTCTTCGTGACCTTGGTCAGAATCATGTTCTGGCCGTTGGTAGTTGAGGCGATCGCCTTTGTTGGGGAAATCGCCTGCCTTTACCTGCTTTATTCGCAGTGGGAGCGGCTGAGGAACTTCCCGGCGCTCCGGGTCGGCATGGAGCTGATGCTGTTCATCAACGCCTCAATCCAGATGCTCGCGATCGACGTGGTCGCCTCCTACATGCTCACTCCCCGCCCATCCACCGACCTAGCTCTTAACTTGCTCAACCCGACTGAGATCCCGCTCGAGATCCATCGGTTCGTGGGCAACATCGCCTTCGCTGGTGCGGTGATTGCCCTGGTGGGCGGAATCCGCATCCTCCTGGCCAAGCGCCCCGAAGCCCGTGCCTATGGGGACTGGATAGGCCATTACGGGCTGATCTACGCGATTGGATTCACACTGGCGCAGCCCCTGATCGGCTGGGAGTATGCCAAAGAGATCCAGCTTCATGCCTACGCGTCCTGGTACAGCATGATGCTGGGTGGGCTGAGCGTTGCCCTCCTTTTCCAAGTATTCCTGCTAGGTGCCATCTTCACCGTGGGAATCTTCTACTTATGGCGTCGGGTGGTCGCTAGCGGTTTCCGGTCTCGTGCGCTCGCTATCTGTACCGCCATCTCCTTTGCGGCGTGGCTCTTGATATCGACGCCGTCGTCCCTGGCCTGGAGTTATGAGGACGTCTTCGCCGCCAACGCCAACGTGCCCATCTGGCAGGGGGGGCTGCTGATCCCGTGGGGAGAGATGATCCCCTTCAAGCTGATCGCTCTGATCGCGTTCACCGGGGTGGCAATCTGGGCGGTGACCGTGTACCTCAAGCACGTGACCAACGGAGAGATGCGATGGGGTGACGCGGGCCGAGGCCAGGCCGCTGCCCTCATTACGGTCGGAGTCGCGGTCAGCCTGATCATGGCACTGATGGGCTACATTCGCGAGGATTCCCGCTCACCCTTCTTGATCACCGACCAGATGTTGATCAACCAGCAGCAGAACTTCACCCCACCCTCCCAGCCCGGGCCGGCACTGAGCGGCCCCAGCTCCTCGGTCGGAGTCATCGTGCCCTGGGAGACACCATGAGACTGGTTCTGCGGCCAATTGGCCCACCCGCAGAAGTGCTGGCCGAAATCACCCGCGAGCCGCTTGCCTACTCGGTTACCACTTATTCGGAGGTGCGCAGCTTCGCCTTTCCCGACCGGCCCACCGTCGACCGGATGCCGGTCTCGGTGCGCTTGGCGGCACTCGCAAACGAACTCAAGCGCAACCTGATCCTGATGTCGGATCTGGTTCGGCGCCTGGAGGCGCTGGAGTGGAAGGTCGAGCTCCTCGGGGACGAGGTGGTGGTGACCACCGCGCTCTCGGTGGAGGCAGGCTGGCTCAAGTTGCAGGCGGAGGGTATCTCCGACCACCTCCTGCCGCTGCTTGAGAAAGGCAGTGACCGCCCTCCCAAGAACCTGGGGCTAGCGGTGCGGCAAAGTCGGGCCCGGAGTGAGCGAGCGCCCGCCTCCTGACCTGCCCCGAGTGTTCGGAGCCCCCTACCGGAAGGCGAGTATTGCCCTGGCGCCCTCGGTGGAGAAGGGGGCCCCGATAAGCCAGTCTCCACCGTTACCTTCCTCAACAATCTGCAATTTGACTGAGGTGGCATGACTGACGCCCGGTGACTTGACGGCCACTACGGCCCATACGTCTTGGGGATTTATGACCTTCAGCGACTCCACCTTGAAGCTGGCATTGCTGCGGTTGACCCCGTCGAAAAATGCGTCGTAGTTAGTGCGCATTTCCGCGCTGGTGCTGAGCAGGGTGTAGGCGTAGGCCACCGAGTGGGCGCTGACGTCAGTCAACCACTGCTGCAGGGCGTGCCGTGCAGGCGTTGCCGGGCCGACGCAGGCGGTGAGCAGCGCCCCGGACACGATCAGCGTCACAAGTGATGCCAGGGCGGCCTTAAAGCGCAGCGGTCTAACCAGTGACAACAATGGTGCCAGCCATTCCGGGATGGAGGGTGCAGTAATAGTCGTACGTGCCTGGGGTGAGGAACTGAACCGCCCAGCGGAATCCCGCACCTTTGGTTGGAGAGTTGACCAGCGCGGCATCGATCCACCAAACGTTGTGCTGGTCGTATTGGTCGGTCCAGATCCACTCCACCGTGGATCCCACCGGCACCGTCATGGTCTCTGGCACAAACGCACCCACGGTGTTGACGTTGTGGTAGATGATGATTCGGTAGTCAGGATTCTTCGGAGCGGTAGCGAGGGCCCTGATCTTTAGATTGGAGTCGTTTTGATGTACAGGATTTCCGGGCGGAAACTGGATGTGAGCGGACTGCGGGGTGCCGTTGGGGCCAAAGAAGGTACAGCTGGCCATCAGCATGCCCAATGCCAGGGTGACCACGACCCAGCCGGCTCTGCCTGCCCGAAGCCGGGTTACCGCTCCGTGCAACGGGCCCGCCAGCATGGGTTCAGGATAGCTGCCCCAGGCGTGTCAGGGCGACAGCTCTGACCGTGGTGGTGGGTCCAGCCGGCTCCGAGCTGCCTCACACACCAAAGCAGCGTGCCCTGGCGACGGTGGCGGCCCTGGCCAAGGTCTACCCGGCTGCCTGCGCCCTCAATCACAAGAGTCCTTTGGAGCTGTTGGTGGCGACCATCCTCTCCGCCCAGACCACCGACCAGAAAGTGAACCAGGTGACGCCAGCGCTCTTCGCCCGCTACCAATCTGCTGCGGATTACGCGAAGGCAGATCCTGCGGAAATGGAGACGTTGATCCACCCGACCGGCTTCTTCCGGGCCAAGTCCCGGGCCCTAATCGGGATGGGCAAGGCCCTATGCGCGAACTTCGACGGCGAGGTTCCTGACACCATGGAGGGGCTCACCAGCTTGCCGGGTGTCGGTCGCAAGACAGCCAATGTGATCCTCGGGGTTGCTTTCGGAAAGCCGGGATTCCCGGTCGACACTCACGTCACCCGGCTCAGCAACCGGCTCGGACTGGTCAAAGTGCAGGATCCGGTCAAGATCGAGGCTCAGGTCTGCCGGATGGTGCCAGCTGAGGATTGGACCGACCTCAGCCTCCGGCTGATCCTGCACGGGCGTCAGGTCTGTCTGGCCCGGCGTCCCCGTTGCGAAGTCTGTGTGCTCGAGAGCTGGTGTCCATCCTCGTTGCTGCGCCCCCGGGCCGGTGGCAGGAAGGCGGTCAGCGGTCGCGGAACCGGGGCGACCGGCGCTCGCGGAGGGCGGCCCAGCCCTCGGCGGCGTCCTCGGTGAGCAGCGACTCGGCCTGAGCCGAGGTCTCGAAGGCAAGCACCGAATCCAGGCTGGCGCCGGTCTCAGCCATCCAGAGCGAGCGCTTGACGTTTTTCAGCACCGGGCCCGAGAGTGCGGCCATCGCGGTGGCCCACTCAAGAGCCGCTTTCCCCAGCTCGGCCCGCGGGACAACCCGATTGGCGAGCCCCAGCTGGAGGGCGCGCTGGGCGTCGATGGGCTGGCCCAGCAGCAGCATCTCCCGAGCGGCTGGTACGCCGACGAGCCGCACCAGCATCCAAGTGGCGCCACCACCGGGGTGGATGCCCAGGCGCACGAAGGGCGCCGCCAGCTGGGCATCGGCGCCGACTACTCTCAGATCGCAGCAGAGCGCCAGGTTCAAGCCGGCGCCGATTGCCGCTCCGTTGACCGCCGCGATGGTAGGTATCGGGAGGTCGCGGAGGTCAAGGAAGGCGCGGTAGTAGTCCGCCAGCGCCTGACGCTTGGCCTCGGGGGTGCTGGCTTGAGAGCCCAATGACCCGAGGTCGGCGCCGGCGCAGAACGCCTCCCCGGCACCAGTCAGGACCAGGACTCTCGCCGAGGAATCGGAGGCGACCAGCTTGACCTCCGCGCGGAGCGCATCCGCCAGCTCCTCGGTTAGGGCGTTGCGCCGGTCCGGCCGGTTGAGGACTAGGTGTGCCACCCCGGCCGCGGGCCGGGAGCTGATGATGAGCTGCTCGGCCGAAAGCGGCTGCTCGGGAACCACGCCCGGCAGCATAGCTGCGGTGGTTGGGGGCCGTGGCGAAATGACCCGTTGCTATACTCGGGCGGCTCCGGCGAGTTCACAAACCAGGCTGGCAGCGGGGTGGAACTTGAGCGAACGCTCGGCTGCGCGGGCGGTGATTCTCGCCGCCGGCAGAGGCACTCGGATGCGCTCCCGCACGCCCAAGGTGCTGCATCAGGTGGGTGGGGTCTCCATGCTCGAACACTCCTTGCGGGCCGCTGAGTCCGCCACCTCGCGACCGCCGATCCTGGTGGTACGGGAGCCCGGGGATGCGGCTGGCTTGGCGCTCGCCGAGCGGGCGCAGCTGGTGATTCAGTCCCAGCCGGGGGGAACGGCCGCGGCCCTGGCCGAGGCGCAGGGCGCCCTGGCTGGAGAGTCGGTGGCCCTGGTGCTGCCAGCCGACATGCCGCTCCTCAGCAGCGGTTCGCTGACCCGCCTGCTGGAGGCGCTGGCGGGTTCCCAGGCTGGTGCGGCGGTGCTGACCGCCAACGTCCGCGAGGCTCGGGGTTACGGACGGGTAGTGCGCTCGCCGGGCGGTGGCCTCAGCAAGATCGTCGAGGACGCTGACGAGCCCTGGGACGGGTCCCCGGCTGAGGTCAACCTAGGCGCCTACGCCTTCGCTTTGCCCGATCTGTGGGAGGCGCTCGCCCGCCTGACCGCCGACAACGCCCAGGGCGAGCTCTACCTCAGCTGGATTCCGCAGATGGTGGCTGGGGGAGCTGTCACCATCGAGGTTTCTGAGCCTGAGGAGGCGATCCAGGTGAACGATCGAGTTCAGCTGGCTGCGGCCGAAGCGGCACTTCGGGGCCGGACCCTGAGGCGGCTGATGCTTTCCGGGGTCACGGTGGTCGACCCTGCAGCTACCTGGATCGACTGCGATGTTGAGGTGGGGGAGGACACCTTGATTGCGCCGGGGACGGTGATCCGGGGTCGGAGCCGGATCGGCAGCGACTGCGTGATCGGTCCCTTCGCGGAACTGGAGGACGTGGAGCTGGGCAGCGGCTGCCGGGTCGGGCGATCTCATCTCAGCGGCTGTAAGCTGGCCGACGGAGTGGACATCGGACCCTTCAATCGAGTGCGCCCTGAAACCTTGCTGGGCCCGATGAGCCACCTGGGAACCTTCACCGAAGTGGTCCGCAGCCGGGTCGGAGAGGGCACCCAGATACCCCACCTGAGCTACGTCGGCGACGCGGAGTTGGGCCGCGACGTCAACGTCGGAGCCGGCAGTATCACGGCCAACTGGGACGGGCAGATGAAGCATCGGACGGTGATCAAAGACGGCACTCGACTGGGAAGCAGCACGGTGTTGGTGGCCCCGGTCGAGGTCGGAGAGGACGCCTACACCGGGGCGGGCTCGGTCATCACCAGCGACGTTCCGGCGGGATCCCTGGCGGTCTCCCGAAGTCGGCAGCGCAACGTCCTGGGCTGGGTGGCCCGGCGCCGTCCCAAGAGCTCGAACGGGTCAGGGGTTTCTCGATGAAGGGCTCCGAGGGGCCACTCATGCTCCTTTGCGGCACCTCCAATCTCAATTTGGGGAAGAGGATCGCAGAGGAGGTAGGAGTACCCCTGGCGCCGATGGAGGTGACCAGGTTCGCCGACGGCGAGTTCGACGTCAAGATCGGGGAGTCGG
The DNA here is from genome assembly GCA_049583555.1 of Candidatus Dormiibacterota bacterium. Taxonomy (GTDB): domain Bacteria; phylum Chloroflexota; class Dormibacteria; order Aeolococcales; family Bog-877; genus Bog-877. The sequence continues at coordinate 12,918 of JBAUWA010000130.1, forward strand.
TGCGCGGCCACGACGTCTTCCTGATCCAGTCGACCTGCCCGCCGGTGAACGACAACTACATGGAGCTGTTCATCATCCTCGACGCCCTCCGCCGGGCCAGCGCCGCCCGCATCAACGCCGTGCTGCCCTACTACGGCTACGCGCGCAAGGAGAAGAAGACTCAGGCCCGGGACCCCATCTCCGCCAAGCTGATGGCCAACTTCCTGCAGGGGGCAGGTGCCGAGCGAATGATCGTCCTCGATCTCCACGCCGAGGCAATTCAGGGCTTCTTTGACATCCCGGTCGATGCTCTCACCGCCAGCAAGATCCTGGCCGCCCATGTCCAATCCCGGCACGGGCGTCAGCCTCTGGTCGTGGTCTCTCCCGACGTGGGCGGCACCGCCCGGGCCCGGGCGATCGCCCGGAGGCTGGATTCCCCCCTGGCCATAGTGGACAAGCGGCGGCCCCGTGACGACGACGTCGAGATCCTCAACGTCATCGGTGAGGTCGAGGGCAGCCGCTGTGTCCTGGTCGACGACCTGATCTCGACCGGCTCCACCCTGGCCGGGGCGGCCTACGCCCTCACCGAGAACGGGGCAACTTCTGTCGACGTCCTGGCCACCCACGGCGTGCTCAGTGCCGGCGCCCTCGCCAAGCTAGAGGCGGCTCCAGTCGACGAGGTTGTGGTGACCGACAGCATCCCCTTGGCCCAGGAGCTGCTGGACAGCGCCAAGGTGACCCAGGTCTCGGTGGCCCCATTGATCGCCGAGGCTATCGTTCGGGTCCACGAAGGGCGCAGCGTTTCTGCGCTGTTTCGGTGATCAAAGGCGCCTGATAAACTCGCTCCGAAGATGAGCTCTGGCTCACCGTCCGCCATACCAAGTCCACTGCAGAAGAGGTCCCCAAGGGGGAGGGTGGGAGTCCAACCGGTTGGGACGGTCCCGGCCGGGCCTCGATGAGAGGAGTTAGCCTGGCGCCTTCCTGCCACCAGCAGTCCCGCCCATGAACGACTGGTTGGTCTTGCTCTTGGTGGTGGCCCTGGTAGTGGCAGGCCTCTCAGCCACCGCCGAGACATCGTTGACCTCGGTCAGCCGGATCTGGCTGCGGGCAAGGCGGGCGGACGGGGACCGGCGGGCGGCTCAAGTGGAGCGGCTGCAAGCCAACCCCGGAGGGTACCTGGGCACCATCCTGGTCACCAATACCCTGGCCCTGGTCCTGGCCTCGTCGGCGGCCACCCTGCTGGCGGAAAAGCATCTGGGCGCCGGAGCCGCGCTCTGGTCGGCGGTGGCTCTCGCGATCTTGGTTCTGCTCTTCTGTGAGCTGGGACCCAAGACCTACGCCCTCCAGCACAACCAGACCATGTCCAGGATCCTGGCCGGGCCGGTCACGGTGACCACCAGGCTGCTCGGCCCGGTGGTCCTGGTGCTCACCACCATCTCGGCCTTGATCTTCCGGCTCCTGCCCGGGGCCGGAGGCCGGCGAGCCCCATTCCTGACCGAGGCCGAGCTCAAAGAGCTGGTCACCGCCAGCGAACAGGAGGGCATCGTCGAGGAAGAGGAGAGGGAGATGATCCACGGGGTCCTGGAGATGACCGACAAGCCGGTGCGGGAGGTGATGGTCCCCAGGGTCCAGATGGTCGCCCTGCCGGCGGATGCCACCGTGGATGAGGCGATCGCCGAGATCCTGGAGCACGGCCACAGCCGGATTCCCGTCTACCAGGAGACGGTCGACGACATCGTTGGCGTTGTCTACGCCAAGGATCTCCTCCGGGCCAGTCACCAGGAGCAAGCGCCCGAGGTGCGAGCCGGTCATCTGGCCAGGCCCCCAACCTTTGTGCCGGAGGCAAAGCGCCTGGGTGAACTGCTGCAGGAGATGCAGGGCGCCAAAACCCACCTGGCGATCGTGGTCGACGAGTACGGGGGCACCGCCGGGCTGGTCACCATCGAAGACGTTCTCGAAGAGATCGTGGGCCCGATCCGCGACGAGTACGACCAAGCCGAGCAGGAGGAGATCCAGCTGGTGGGTCCCAACGAGGCGCTGATCAGCGCCTCGGTCAGCCTCGATGACGTCAACGAGGTGCTGAATCTGGAACTGGCCGGGGAGGATTTTGACTCAATCGGAGGGCTGGTGTACGCCCACCTGGGGCGGATCCCCGCGGTCGGCGACGTCATCGAGGCCGGGAGTGGGGTGACCATCACCGTCGAGCAGATCGACCGCCGCGCCATCAAGACCGTCCGGCTCCGATCCGACCGCGCCTTCGCTCTCGACCAGGAGCCCGGTCTCGGAGGCGCGACACCGGCTAGGGTGGCCGCCGAAAATCTTCCTCCCGAGTCCAGCTGACAGGTGTCTGAGCTTTTCAGCGACGAGGGGATAGTCCTCCGACGGCGAGCCTATGCCGAGGCGGATCGCATCGTGGTGATGATCACTCGGGAGCACGGCAAGATCAGCGTCCTGGCGAAGGGCGCCCGCCGAGCCAGGGCGCGCAACGCGGCCGGGCTCGACCTTCTGACCCGCTCCGAGTTGCTGCTGGTGCCCGGCCGGGGGATGGCGACCCTGGCCCAGGCCAGACCAGTGGGCTTGCCCTGGCCTGGGGCGGACATCGTCCGCACCGCCTGCGGAGCGGTACTGGCGGAACTGGTCGATGCCACCCTGGAGGAGGGCCACCCGGATCCCGAGCTCTACCAACTGGTGCTTGAGGCCCGGGAGCGGATGGCCGATCCCACCGGCGACGCTCGGCTGGAGCTGGCGCTGAGCTCGTTTCAGATCGCCGCCATCGGTGGCTACCGGCCTGAGCTGCAACGCTGCGCCGTCTGCGGTCAGGAGTTGCAAGACCGGGACGGGGGTTTCCTGCCCCGGCTGGGGGGGATGGTCCAGGCCGACTGCTGGCTGGCTGAGCCCACCTCTCTTGACTGCTCGGCGGCCGCGCTGCGGGTCCTCAGACGGATGGAGGCGGGCGACCTGACGACCCTACGCCGGCTGCGCTGGTCCGACCTCTTGCGCGATCAGGTCGAGTCGATCCTGTTGGCCCATCTCGAGCACCATCTCGATAAGCCCATGAAAGCCAGCCGGATCTTGGCTGAGTTCCGGCAGACGTCGGCAGTCAGCGCCTAACGCCGGGTCGCTGGTCAGTGGTGGACGGCCGTCTCCGGGGCGGCGTCCAACAGCAGGTCGCGGCGGTGGTGCCAGTGCTCAAAGAAGCGGCGGAAGTTGAGGCGACTGAGCCTCTCCCTCTCGTCCGGATCTGTCTCCTCCCAGCCTCGATGGGTGTGCAACACGACGGGCAGTTGAGGCAGGCGACGCTGCCTGAGGCCAAACGAGCGCAGCGAGAAGGAATAGTCGAAATCCATCATCCGGTAGAAGCGGAAGTACTCATTGAACATCCCTACCTCGCGCAGCCGCCGCCGGGCGAAGGCCAGGAAGTAGCCGTCTATGGCATCCACATCGACCGAGTCGCTGTCCGTGAAATCGCGCAGATCCCGACTGACAGCTCCCCATCTGCCGACTGCACCGACCTGGGGGTCTTTGAGTGCCTTGAGCACCGGGCTGAAGCAATCGCCGTTGGCCTCGACCCCGGTGTCGATGACCAGCACCACCGTCCCCCGAGCGGCCCGCAGGGTGACGTTGCGGGCAGCCGCCTCGCCCAACTGGTGATCGGCGTGGAAGACATGGATCGACGGATCCTCGTGGGCCAGATCATCAAGTGTCGCCCCCACCCCCGGGGCATCGTTGTCAACCGCGAGGATCTCGATCCGATGCTCGCCCCGGTGCTGCTGAAGGCTTCGAACACACCGCACCAGATCCTCGGGATAGCCGTTGCTGACGAGGCTCACCGAGACGTCGAGGAGGTCGGGCTCGTTGCGCTGGTCAGGGATTTCGGATGGGGAGGAGATCAGCCC
>JBAUWA010000131.1:0-6687 GCA_049583555.1 Candidatus Dormiibacterota bacterium
CTGGCCGCGGCCGGGGTGCTGCTAATCGTCGCCGGGCTGGCGATCTTCGTGCCGCCCCTCGTCGGGTTACTGCAGCGTTCGCGTGCCGACACCGCCGCACTGAACGCCTGGAAGGACCCCGGCAGTGTCCTCAGCAAGCAGCTGCCCAAGGTCAAGACCATCACCGAGCCGGGCACCAGCCCGGTGCCCACCGCACCGACCTGCGGCAGTGGCACTCCCGACTCGTCGTATGCCCTGATTGACTTCCCCAGCCTGTCGGGGATAGAAGGGGTGGCGGGAAACGGCAATTGGTCCCTCCTTAAAGTCCGGTCAGTCGTTCACTACGCGACCACCCCGGGGCCAGGACAGGCGGGCAACGGGATCTACGCCCTACATCGGGAGCCCAACTTCGAACCCCTAGGCACGCTCCAGGTAGGTGACCCAATCCTTCTAACGAACCGGGCCTGCCAAGAGTTCACCTACGCGATAACCAACTTGTGGACCGAGTACCCGGCCAACGTCACCCAACTGCAGCCGGTCAGCGGTGGCACCTGGATCACCCTGATCACCTGCACCCCGCTCTGGATCGACACACAGAGGCTGGTGATCCGGGCCGAGCTCAAGACCAGTTAGGAGTCGCCGGGCCGCTCCTTCCGCGGCTGCCACGCCGCCAATCCACTACATGAGGTGGCGAGCCCTAGTCTGAGCCACTAGATGGTGGGTTCCGGGCACTAACCCGGACGATTGGTCTGGTATGCTGATCTTGGGTTGGCGCACGTTTGGTGGTCTCCGCGCACCCAGCAGACGGAGGAAGCCTTGCTTGGACGTCGAACTAGGAAGAGGTAAGCGAGCAAGGCGAGCCTACGGGTTCGACGAAGTCGCCCTGGTGCCCGGCAAGGTCACCATCAACCCCGACGAGATCGATGCCCGACTTCGTATTGGTGAGCTCGAGCTGGCGGTACCGATCATCGCTGCCGCCATGGATGGTGCGGTCGACGCCCACTTCGCCGTTGAGATGGGCAGGCTAGGAGGACTCGCGGTCCTCAACCTGGACGGCATCAACTGCCGCTACGACGACGTTGCCCACGTCTACGAGCAAATCGCCGAGGCACCGAGGGAGCGTGTCAACGTCCTGCTCCAGGAGCTCTATCGGCAGCCGGTCAAGGACGAACTCATCGCCCGGCGGATCCAGGAGATCAAGCGGGAGGGCGTCGTCTGTGGAGTCTCCAGCACTCCTGCGGACGCCGAGCGCAAGCTCCCCATCGTCACCGAGGCGGGGGCCGACATCTACTTCGTCCAGGGCACGGTGCTCACCGCCCGGCACATCTCCCGCTCGTACCGCCAGCTTGACTTCGCCCAGCTGGTGAGAAACTCCCGGCTTCCGATCGTTGTCGGCAACTGTGTCGAGTACTACACCGCCCTGGAATTGATGGGAACCGGAGTGGCTGGGATCCTGGTGGGAGTGGGGCCGGGCGCCGCCTGCACCACCAGGGGGGTGCTGGGGATCGGAGTGCCCCAAGTGACCGCGACGGCGGATGTTGCCGCCGCTCGTCACGACCACCGCCGCGCTGGCGGCCAGCCGGTAACGGTGATCACCGATGGCGGGATGAGGGTGGGAGGTGACGTCACCAAGGCCCTGGCCTCCGGTGCTGATGGGGTGATGATCGGCTCGATGTTCGCGTCGGTGGAGGAGGCCCCCGGGCACGGCAACCACTGGGGGATGGCAACTCCAGACGCAAATCTGCCCCGCGGCACCCGGATCAAGGTTGGTACCAAGTCCACCCTCCGCGAGCTCCTGTTGGGCCCGGCCCGGGTCGATGACGGCAGCCAGAACCTGATGGGCGCGATCAAGTCGGCGATGGGGCTCTGTGGGGCCAGAACCATCGAGGAGTTCCAGCAGACGGAGCTGGTGATAGCGCCCTCGATCCTCACCGAGGGCAAGCTCTTCCAACAGGCCCAGCAAGTGGGGATGGCCCGCTAGGTGAACACCTGGGGGCGCAGATGACCACCACTGCTCTCCCGCCTGCTAACCCGGCCGGAGTTGGCCTCGCCGCCGGCACCGACACAGTTCTCGTGCTCGACTTCGGATCCCAGTACAGCCAGTTGATCGCGCGCCGGATCCGGGAGCTCAACGTGTATTGCGAGCTGGTGGCGGGAACCACCTCGGCCAAAGAGATCGCCCGTCGCAGTCCCCGGGGCCTCATCCTGAGCGGCGGTCCCTCCAGCGTCTACGACGAGGGAGCCCTACGCCCCGATCCGGAGATCTACCAGCTGGCCATCCCGATCCTCGGCATCTGCTACGGCATGCAGCTGCTGGCCCACGACCTGGGCGGCCGGGTGAGGCCCTCAGAGCGGCGGGAGTACGGTCTGGCCTCGGTTGTGGTCGACAGCGAGGACGGCGTCTTCGCCGGGTTGCCCACCGAGATGTCGGTCTGGATGAGCCACGGCGACGTCATCGAGGAGCTGCCCCCCGGTTTCCAGGCGGTGGCCCACACCGTCAACAGCCCGGTCGCGGCCATGTCCGGGCCGGAGGGCCGGATCGGCATCCAATTCCACCCCGAGGTCGCCCACACCCCCCAGGGCATGGAGATGCTCCACAACTTCCTTTACGGCACCTGCGGGTGCAGCGGTGGCTGGGAGGCCGACAGCTTTGTGGAGCAGGCGGTTCAGGAGATCCGCCAGACGGTAGGCGGGGAGCAGGTCATCTGCGCTCTTTCGGGAGGGGTCGACTCGGCCGTCGCCGCCACCCTGGTCCACCGGGCTGTCGGGGACCAGCTCACCTGCGTCTTCGTCGACAACGGTCTGCTCCGTCGGGGTGAGGCCGACAGGGTGATCGAGGTGCTGAGCCGGAGCATGCAGATGAGGATCGTCCGGGTTGAAGCCCAAGACCGGTTCCTGCGGGCTTTGCGTGGAGTGATCGACCCCGAGGAGAAGCGGCGAATCGTGGGCCGTGAGTTCATCTCCGCCTTCGAAGAGGAGACTCGGCGCTTGGGCGGAGTCCCCTTCCTGGCTCAGGGAACCCTCTATCCGGATGTGATCGAGAGCACCGCCGCTGACACCTTCGGCGCCCACAAGATCAAGACCCACCACAACGTGGGGGGGCTGCCCGAGACCATGCGCTTCTCCCTGGTGGAACCGCTCCGCTATCTCTTTAAGGACGAGGTCAGGCGAGTGGGCAAGGCTCTGGGGATGCCCGACGACGTGATCCAGCGCCAGCCCTTCCCGGGACCGGGTCTGGCGATCCGGATCATCGGCGAGGTGACCCGGGAGCGCCTTGAGACGGTCCGGAGCGCCGATTGGGTGGTCATCGACGAGATCAAGCGCAGCGGCCTCTACAACCAGGTCTGGCAGAGCTTCGCCGTCCTCACCCCGATCAGCAGCGTCGGGGTGATGGGGGACTTTCGTACCTACGCCAACGTGGTGGCGGTGCGGATCGTGCAGTCGGACGATGGCATGACCGCCGACTGGGCCCGGGTGCCCTATGACGTGCTCGGTGACATTAGCCGCCGGATTGTCAATGAGGTCCCCGGTGTGAATCGGGTGGTCTACGACATCAGCAGCAAGCCGCCCTCGACCATAGAGTGGGAGTGAGCCCACTCCCAGACGGTTCCCGGCTTCACGTCCTGGTGGTGGGTGGTGGAGGGCGCGAGCACGCTCTGGCCTGGGCCTGTCAGCGCAGCCCTCTTGTGGAACGGGTGAGCTGCGCTCCCGGCAACGCCGGCACCCTGGGACTGGGCCAGAACCACCCGATCTCGGCCACCGATGCCGAGGGAATCGTGGCGCTGGCACTTTCGGACCAGGTCGACCTGGTGGTGCTGGGTCCGGACGCCGCCGTGGCCGCTGGAGTCGGGGACGCGCTCTCTCGGGCAAACGTGCCCTGCTTTGGACCCAGTCGCCAGGCCGGCCGACTCGAGAGTAGCAAGAGCTTCGCCAAGGAGCTGATGCAGCGGTCCGGGGTGGCCACTCCGGCCTTCGCCGTCTTCGACGAGCACGGCAAGGCCACCGAGCACCTGCTTCGGCGTGGGGCTCCGGTCGTGGTCAAGGCTGATGGCCCGGCGCTCGGCAAGGGAGCCTTCGTCTGCCGCACCGTCGAGGACGCCACCGCAGCCTTGGACCGGCTGATGCTGCGCCGGGAATTGGGTGCGGCTGGAGAGCAGGTCGTGATCGAGGAGTTCCTGGAGGGTGAGGAGGTGTCCTTCTTCGCCATCTGCGATGGCGAATCCGCAGTCATGCTGCCCCCGGCCCGCGATTACAAGCGGGCCCTGGACGGTGACCTTGGGGGCATGACCGGTGGCATGGGCAGTTTTGCGCCTGCATCTCCCGATCGCTGGCCCGAGCTCAACCGGCAGGTGCGCGAGGAGATAGTCAAGCCGACACTGGCCGAGTTGCGCCGCCTGGGGACTCCCTATCGGGGCTGCCTCTACGTGGGCGCGATGCTGGTCGCCGAGACTATCCAGGTCTTGGAATTCAACGCCCGATTCGGGGATCCTGAGACCGAGGTGCAGCTGCCCCTGCTGCCCGATCTGGTGCCGGTGCTCTGGCAGAGCGCCATGGGTGAACTCGAGGCGCCGGATCCGCAGCCAACCCAGGGAGCCTGCGTCGGGGTGGTAGCCGTGCGCGACCCCTACCCTGAAGCCATCGAAGTCGGTGGGGCCGTGCACGGCCTCGAGGCCGCCGAGGAACTCGGTTGCCTGGTATTCCAGATGGGGACCCGGGCGCCCAATGCCGGGGTGGTGGAGGTTGCCGGAGGTCGCGTCTTGATCTGCGCTGCGCTAGCCGACCATAGGGAGACTGCCAGGCAGCGAGCCTACCTGGGATTGGCGGCGATTAGCTTTCCTGGGATGCGGTACCGTCTCGACATCGGGGCCTAATCGGCCCCTCCCCCAACCGGGCGGCTGATCGCGGTCTGGGGCAATCTACTTCGAGGTCTCCAGCGTGCCGAAAACGACCCCGTCCGCCGATGCACCGACTCACGAACCCAAGCGAGTTGAGGCGCTGCTACGTGCCAAGCTCCGGCAGCTTGCCGCCGAGGAGTCCTCGCTAGCGGTGGCAGCGCCTGAGCCTGGCACCCAGGTGCAGTACGGCAAACGAGCCGGAGACCACGTCGCTGAAGCAGCCGATCGTATGGCCCGCTCTCGGACAGCCGGCGAACTGGAGAAGCTCGTGGACGAGGTTACGGCCGCTCTGGCCAAGCTGGAGGTTGGTACCTACGGGATATGTGAGCAGTGCGGCTCGGCTATCCCCGCGGGTCGGCTGGAGGCGCTGCCTTGGGCGACCCGCTGCGTCGACTGCCAATCCAAGCAGCGGCGCTAGCTCCGACCCGAAAAACCAACGGCTGGAGGGATGCGCACCATCACTTGGGTCTTGCCTCAAAAGGGGGCCTCGGAGGTCAGCGCACTGAGTACCAGCGCTCCGGTTACTCTTGGCAGTTCATGGCCCCGATCGGACTGATCGAGAGCTGCCTTCGTCATGGGCAGCAGACCCTGCTCCTGAGCCGACTGCGAACCCGGCACGCCGTGGCGCTGCTAGAGAAGCTCGACGGGTGCGGCTACACAGCGCTGGATGTCTTCGGTGGCCCCACATATGAAGTGTCACTATCCCACCTTGGGGAGGACCCCTTCGAACGGCTGTCGTCGATGAGAGCCAGCGCCAAAACGCCGCTCTTGGGACTGGTCCGAGGGCAGGCCCTGGTGGGGTATCGGCCACTTCCGGACGATGCGGTCGACGCGTTCGTGGCCCTGGCTGCAGAGTGCGGACTCGATGTCTTCCGCTGCTTCGACCCCCTGAACGATGCCCGCAACCTGGCCCAGGTGGCGGAGGCAGTGTTGTTAGCGGGAAAGCATCCTGAGGGTGCGCTGGTTTACACCGAGAGTCCGGTCCACTCGCTCGAAACCTTTCTCTCCTTGGGCTCCGAACTGGCAGCTATCGGGTTTCGAAGTCTCTGTCTCTTCGATCCCGCCGGTCTGCTGGGCGCCGGGTCGGCCCGGGCGCTGGTCGCAGGACTGAGGGAGCGGACCAAGCTTCCAGTCAGCGTCCACTGCGCAACCATCACCGGTCAGGCGTCGTTCGCATACCTCGCCGCAGCCGAGGCCGGGGCCGAGAGCCTCGACGTCTGCCTCTCGCCCTTGGCGGGCGGGGCTTCCTTGCCGAGTACCGAAGGGGTAGTCGCAGCGTTGAGGGGCACCGACCTGCAGCCGCGCTTGGACGAAGGTCGGGTGCTTGATGCGGCCGACGCCCTCGACGAGTTGATGCCGCTATATGCCGCGATCGCCGATCCCAGCGGCTGGCAGTACGACTCCTCGACGATGCGCACTCAGCTGGCTCCGTCGGTTCTGGAGCATCTGCGCTGGGAGTGCGAATCCCAGGGCGCCCAAGGCAAGCTTCCCGCTGTCCTGGAGGAGATCCCTCGGGTACGGGCGGAGATGGGCTACCCGCCCCTCATCACTCCAATCGCCCAGGTGGTGGTGACTCAGGCGGTGGCCAACGTGGCCTCTGGTCAGCGCTACCTGACAGTTGCCCAGGAAGTGAAGGACTACTTCCTGGGGCTATTCGGCAGACCGCCCGGCCCAGTCGACCCCGAGATCCAGCGGCTTGTGATCGGGCAGGAGGAACCCATCACGGTCCGGCCCGCCGATGTCCTGGAACCTGCCCTGGAGTCGACCCGCCGCCAGCTGGGACGCCAGGGCTTCCCGGACGCCAGTAGATCCC
>JBAUWA010000132.1:0-5575 GCA_049583555.1 Candidatus Dormiibacterota bacterium
AACGACGGTGAGTCCGGTCCTGGACCCGGCACCGGAGTTGCGTCCGGTCCGATGACCGCCTCTGCGGCAGCCTCGGCAGGAGGACGATCCGGAGCCGTCTGCCGATTCTTGGCCGGCGCGGGCGGCCGTTTGCGAGAGGAGGAGGACGCTCGGCGTCTGGGTCGTCTTGCCAATGGAACTCCGCGGAATTGGATGCCCGGACAGGCCCTGGTTCAGGCGCGGCCAGTGTATCCAAGCACAGCGCGGACCCCGATCGAATAGAGAGTGCAGGCAGCGAGCACCGGCTGGGTGGGGGTCAGCTTGGCGAAGGAGGGGGACGAAGCGGTGCCAGCGCCCACTGCCTGCGTGGGCGATGTGTGTGGGGCCACATCTTGTGCCCGGAGCCAATTGAACCACAGAATGTTGTGGACCGCAAGGCCCTAGGGCATCGATTTTCCCGCGCTTTCTGGACCGCACTTCAGCAGGCAAGCAACTGGTCTGCCTGCTCGCCGAGGCGGCCTTCAGACGTTGAACAGGAAGTGCATCACGTCGCCGTCCCGGACCAAGTAGTCGCGACCCTCCAGGCGGCGCCGGCCCCGGTCCCGCACGGCGGCATAGCTGCCCGCCGCCACTAGCTCCTCCCAGTCGCAGACCTCGGCCCGGATGAACCCCTTGGCGAAATCGGTGTGGATGACTCCGGCGGCCTCCCTGGCGTTGGCCCCCCGGGCGACGGTCCACGCCTTGACTTCCTTGTCGCCGGCGGTGAAGAAGGTGAGCAGCCCAAGCACGTGGTAACCGGCGCGGCTGAGTCGGCCTAAGCCAGCCTCCGCCAGACCAAGCCCATGGAGGAACTCGTCGGCTTCGGTGGGATCCAGTTCTGAGAGCTCGGCCTCGAGCTTGGCGGAGACCACCACGAAGTCCGCCCCTTCGTTCGCTGCTCTTTCCGCGATCGCGAGGGCGAGGCCGGTGACTGGGTCGGCACCCACCTCGGTCTCGTCCACATTGGCGACGAAGATCACCGGTTTGGCGGTGAGGAGTTGGGCATCTGCCACGCCTATCTCCTCCTCCTTCGACAGGGCTACCCGTCGCGCTGGCGTCCCTTGATCCAGGGCCTCTCGCACCTTTTTCAAGCCCGACACTTCGGCCTGTGCCTCCCGGGAGGCGGCGCCCGCCCGGGCCACCTTGGCCACCCGTTCCAGGCGACGATCCACGGTAGCGAGGTCGGCCAGCGCGATCTCAATCTCCAGGATCTCGAGATCGCGAAGGGGATCAACGTCTCCCTCCACGTGCCCGACTTCGGATGCGGTGAAGGCCCGTAGGACGAAGGCGATGGCATCGGCCCCGCGCACGTGCCCCAGGAACTGGTTTCCCAGCCCCTCACCTGAGTGGGCTCCCCGGACCAGGCCCGCGATGTCGGTGAAGGTCACCGTGGCCGGGATCACCTTGGGAGGGTGGAACACCTCTGCCAGTTGGCGGAGTCTGTCGTCGGGGACCGATACCACTCCGGTGTTGGGGTCGATGGTGGTGAATGGGAACGCGCCAACCGCGGCGTGGGCTCTGGTCAGGGCGTTGAACAGGGTCGACTTGCCCGCGTTGGGCAGCCCGACGATCCCCACAGAGAGGCTCAACCGCTGCCTCTCATCTCGACTCAGCCGGTGCCAGCAGGACCCGGCGCACCACCTCCGCCAGTCCGCCTTGCCCGGGCCCAGGAACCAGCCAGTCCGCGATCGCCCTTACCTCAGGCGCCGCAGTCTCCACCGCTACTTTGGTCCCGGCCGCCTTCAGCAAGGGAATGTCGTTGGGTGCGTCCCCGACCGCCACCACATCTTGGGGATCGACCTCTAGGTAGCGGCAGAGCCAGCGCAAGGCACGGCCCTTGTCCACGTCGCGGGCCGTGATCTCGCAAAACCCGACAATCGACCGAGTCACCTCGGCCCGATCGCCGATCAGCTGGTGGAGCTCCTCGAGAGCCACCTGGAAGCGGTCCACGTCTTCGGAGACGGCCGTCAGTTTGGTGCTCCCTCGGCGGATTAGCTCCTCCAGAGACGGCTCCGTCGCCACCTCCGGCTCTACCTGGGCGATACCGGTGTAGAAGAGGACGTCTGGGGTCACCTCATCGACGTAGAGATGGTCGTCTCTGTAGACATTGAGGGCGTAGCCGTGGCGGCGGCACAAGTCGAGCACCTCCAACCCGAGCCCGGCCGGGACGTCTCGGCTGAATAGCACCTTCGCCTCTAGGTGCGGATCTCCGGGACCGGATCTTGATTCCAGCTCCTTGATGAGAGCACCCTGATAGCAAATCAGGGGGAGATCCGCCCCTAGGGTCAGGGCGTGGGGTAATCCTGATCTGTACATACGACCCGTGGCGACCCCGACTCGCATCCCGGCCTCACGGGCGACGCGGGCGGCCGCTGCGTCACGGGGATCGATGGTCAGCCGCTCATCGAGCAGGGTGCCGTCGAGGTCAGAGATCAGCAGTTTCGGCACTCTCATGGCATTGTCGCGGATGACTGGACCAGGCAGGGTCGGGGGTTGGTCGGTCAGATATGGGGTATATTGAATTCGTTGCCAATTCGCTCTAGACGTCCCTTCCGGCCTACCCATCGCACCGTCTACCGGGCTCCCGATGAGGTGCCCCAGCCGGATCCCGCCCCCTCCGTCAGCTTCTCCGAGTTTGGGCTCTCGGCGCCGATGCTGAGAACCCTTGATGAGGTTGGCTACACCGACCCCACACCCATCCAGGCCCTGACGTTGCCGGTCGCGCTCTCAGGAAGAGATCTGATCGGGCAGGCGCAAACCGGCTCCGGCAAGACTGCAGCGTTCGCGGTGCCGATATTGGAGGGCCTCGACCCTAACTCCCACGACGTTCAGGCCCTCATCCTCTGTCCCACCCGGGAACTGGCCGCCCAGGTCACCGCCGAGTTTGAGAAGCTGGCCCAGAACCGGCCGGTGCAGATCCTCGCCGTGGTCGGCGGCGACCCGATTCGCCGCCAGCTCGACGGCCTTAGCGCTCACGCGTCGGTGGTGGTCGGAACCCCCGGCCGGGTCCTGGATCACCTGCAGCGCCGCACCCTTTCCCTTCGCGGCATCCGCTTTGCGGTGCTCGACGAGGCGGACCGGATGTTGGACATGGGATTCGCCCCTGACGTGGAGCGAATCCTTCTCCAAGCCGCCAAAGAGCGCCAGACCATGCTCTTCTCGGCCACGGTTCCCGAGTGGGTCCATCGCCTGGCCGCACGCCACATGCGCAACCCAGAAACGATCTCGGTCAGCGGTCGGACAGAACTAGTCCCGACCGTGCGGCAGTGGTGCATCGAGTGCTCATGGTCAGAGAAGGAAGAGGCGCTGGGGATGTTGATGGATAGCCCGGTGGTCACCCTGGGACTCATCTTCACCAACACCAAGCGCAACGCCGACCACCTCCACTCGGCGCTGCTGGCGCGGGGTTACGACGTCACCGTCATCCACGGCGACCTCTCCCAGCGCGAGCGCGACCAGGCCCTGGAGCGCTTCCGTGGTTCACGGGTTCGATTCCTGATCGCGACCGACGTCGCCGCGCGCGGCCTTGATATCGACGACATAAGCCATGTCATCAACTACGACATCCCCGCCACTCCCGAGGACTACGTGCACCGGGTGGGACGGACAGCGCGGGCCGGCCGCGACGGCGTGGCGCTGACGCTAATAACGCCGATCGAGATCCTCAAGATTCGCGACATCGAGCGGCATACCAAGCGCCCGATCGAACATCACACCTTGGAAGATCTCAAGCTGCTGGCCGGGACCGCCGGCGCTCTCGTCAGCTGAGGCCCTCCCCCGCGGCCGGTCTGATGGACCGGGGCGCCGACTGATGAACCAAAGTGAGTCGCGCCAAACCGTGATCAGCGTGCAGCAGCTGCGTCGTGTCTTCAAGTCGCGCAAATCCACCGTAGAGGCGGTTGCGGGCATCGATCTCGAGGTCTACGCGGGCGAGATCTTTGGATTCCTCGGCCCCAACGGGGCCGGCAAGACCACCACCCTAAGAATGCTGGCCACCCTTCTGCCTCCGACATCCGGCACGGCGATCGTGGCCGGCAAGGATCTGCGCCGCCAGCCTGGTGAGGTACGGCGACTGATCGGATATGTCGGCCAGAGTGGAGGGGTCGATCCCGAGGTGATTGGCCGTACCGAGCTGACATTCGAGGGTCGTCTCTACGGCATGAGCAAGGCGGAGGCACGTGCCCGCGCCCAAGAATTGATCGAGACACTAGAGCTGGAGTCGTGCGCCGACCGTAAGGTCTCGACCTACTCCGGCGGCCAGCGCCGAAGGCTTGACATCGGAGTGGGTCTGGTACACCGACCCCGGTTGCTCTTCCTAGATGAGCCGACCACGGGACTGGATCCCCAAAGCCGGGCTCGGATGTGGGATGAAGTCAGCGGCCTGCGCAAGCGGGGCACGACGGTTTTTCTCACCACACACTATCTCGAGGAGGCCGACGTCCTCTGCGACCGACTGGCGATCATCGACCACGGCAAGATCGTGGCCGAGGGCACGCCGGACGAGCTCAAGCGGGAGGTGGCCGGCGACCTGGTCACGGTCGAGGTAACCGGCGATGCTGAGGCCGCCCTGCGGCTGCTCCAGGCCCAGGCGTTCGTCCGCGAAGCGTCTCTGGAGGGCTCTGCCCTGCGCCTCTACGTGGAGCGCGGCGAGAGCGCGACTCCGGACATCCTGCGCCTGCTGGATGGGGCCGGGCTGGGGCTGACCACGATTGCCCTGAGCCGACCCAGCCTTGACGACGTGTTCCTCCGGCAGACCGGGCGCTCCCTGCGCGAGTCGGATTCGGCTTAGCCGGAACTCAGGAGAGATCATGAAGTTGGCTCGCGACAGCTGGCTCGTCTTCCTCCGTTACTTTGGGATCTTCATCCACAACCCCGCCTGGGTGGCTGTAGGAGTGATCCAGCCGGCCCTCTACCTGTTGCTTTTCGCGCCCCTCTTGAAGTCGATCGCCCGCGTTCCCGGCTTCCCTGCGGGGGGAGCCTACAACGTATTCGTGCCCGGCTTGCTGATCCAGCTGGGGCTCTTCGGGGCTGCTGGTGTTGGCTTCAGTCTGATCTCGGAACTGCGCTTCGGGGTGGTTGAGCGGCTCCGGGTGACACCGGTCAGCCGGCTGTCATTGCTGCTGGGACGGGCGCTCCGAGACGTCCTCACCCTCTTGGTCCAGTCCCTAATCCTTGTGGCCCTGGCGCTGCCCTTCGGCCTCAGCTTCCGCCCTCTCGGCATCCTCATCGCCCTGGGGCTGGTGGCCACCATCGGGCTGCTGGTGGCCTCGATCTCCTATGCCCTAGCGCTGGCTCTCAAGGACGAGAACTCGTTCGCCCCGATCATCTTCACCGCCAGCCTGCCTCTGCTTCTGCTCTCGGGAGTGCTGCTACCGATGAGCCTAGCTCCCAGCTGGCTGCGGACCATCTCCACGCTCAACCCCCTATCCCACGCGGTGTCGGCCAACCGAGCTGTCTTTCTCGGCCATTTCGACAACCCCAACGTCTACCAGGGGGTGCTGATCATGGCCGTCCTGGCGGCCGCCGCCGTCTGGTTCGCCGCCCGCTCCTTCGGCCG
>JBAUWA010000133.1:0-3441 GCA_049583555.1 Candidatus Dormiibacterota bacterium
CCGCCCGGAGTGCTCGGCCAGCGTCGCTGGCGTCGGTCGCCTGGGCAAGACCGTTGAGTAGTACCCGACCCAGATCGTCGAACGCTGCCACCGTTTCGAGGGCCAGGGCGGCGACATCAGCGACCATGCCCAGCAACTGGAGATCGTGGACCGCCCCAGGCCGGTCGACGTCACGATCGAGCACGGAGAGGACACCAAGGAGGCGTCGAGGCGTTCTGATCGGCACCGCCAGGATCGCGTCGGGGACGTACCCAGTTCGCTCCGCCGCCGCTCGTGAGAAGCGCGCATCGCGGCCCAGATCGCGTACCTCGATCGGCTGCTCCGACTGCACCACCCAGCCCGCCACTCCCTCGTCCGACGGGAGCCTGAGACCATGCACCTCGCCCTCTCCCCCGACTGCGGAGGCGGTGTAGGTGAGCTCCGACTCGTCGGGGCTCAGCAAGGCGATCGAGCAGGCAGCTGCCCCCAAAAGACGGCGCGCGTTGGTGGTTATGGCGGTTAGCAGCTCCTCGGCTGCTCGAGGTGCCACGGCGGGCCAGGCGTCCTGCGCCAGACGGCCCAGCAAAGACGGGCCGGGGGGACGCGGGGTCACGACGCTGAGCTCGCCGCGGTCTCGGCGCTAGCCGGGGTCGGGAGCCATCGTCGGAGCGCAGACAGGCCTGATTCCGCTTGCGCGAAGGCTGCTGCGACGCTCAGTTGACGTACCTCCCCACCGAGTCGAGTGACAGGCCTCTGAGTCTAGGAGTTGAAAGACCCCCCACGCGCGCCCCGAATGGGCCAAACTCGGAGGTTGGAGAGGGCCTTGCCAGGGATCACGCGGCAGGCGCCCGTCCGAGGAGGAACTACGACGGACTCGGTACGGATCGCACAGATGCTCGCCGCCACCCCCAGCCTCGCCAACCTCAACGCGGCCGACCTGGCCGACTTGGCGGCGTCTTGCCGAGTTCGGCGCGTGCGTCGTGGCCAGATCCTCTTCTCCGAGGGTGACACTGCCGACTCCCTGGTGGTCCTTGCCTCCGGTCGGCTGCGGGTGCTAGTCAACTCTGCCGAGGGCGGCGAGCTGGTTCTCCAAGTGATCAACCCGGGCGATTCCCTGGGAGAGGTCGGTTGTCTGGACGGAGGACCCCGCTCAGCCACGGTGGAGGCGGTCCAGGACAGCCTGCTAGTTCAACTTCCGGCGTCGGAGCTGCTCACTTTGGTCGACCGTCGCCCCGACCTCGCACGCCATCTGCTCTCCCAGCTGGCCTCTGACCTGAGGCGGCTCACCGGGGCGGCGGCGGATCTGGTCTTCCTCGACGTCTCGAGGCGGGTTGCCAAGCTCCTGGTGCAAGAGGTTGACCGGGCAGGTACTTGCGACCTCGAGCTGGTCGAGACCCAGGGCGAGATTGGGGCCCGTGTGGGCGGTACTCGGCAGAGCGTGAATTCTGCCCTCCACGCCCTGGAACGTCGCGGCTGGCTGGAGGTCTCGAGCCGACACATCCTTGTTCGCGACGTGGATTCGGTGAGGCGCTTCGCCGCCTCCTAGGCCCAACCCGTCGCCAACTGCTCGTGCGTGCCAGGCAGAGGGGCTGGTCTTGGGCAGTTTCAAGATGGGGCCAGAATTCAGCTCGGTCACCGCAGATGCCGATCGGCGGCTATTCTGGCGATTTTCCCAGGCTAAGCGCGTACGCTCCAGGCGCCACTCAGTCAAGCCGAGGATGACAGCTTGAGCCGATCGTGGCCGACACCAGCAAAGTGGGCAACGTGAGTACGGGCGCTAGGAAGGGTTCCCCTCGTCGACTTGTCGACCGCCTCCCGGGCATATTTGTCCACCCGGCCGTCCGGGTGGCGGTTACGGTCTTGGCCCTCGCCATATTCGTCCACTCGGTCAACCTCTTTGCCGCGCTGGCCAAGTTCGGTCACCTGCAGGGGACCTGGGCCCTGTTGGCCATGCTCTTGACCGCGGTGACGGTGCTGGCAAGCATTCTGGAGTGGGGCTTGTTGCTACGCGGAGCCTGCGGCCGGGTCAGCTGGCACTACCTCGGGAACTGGTACGTGAAAGGACTCTTCATCAACCAGGTCGTCCCAGCCGGAATCGGCAGTGACGCCGCCCGGGCCATGCAAGTGGGGCGCAGGGTGGGCCACGGCCCGGTGATCGCCTCGCTGGTCGGCAGTCGCATGGCTGGCATGCTGGGGATGGGCTTTTGGGGGCTTGCTGGGGCGGTGGTTCTGAATACCGGGTTTCACACCAACGACGTCGTCGGTTTCGCGGTCTTTACTGGGCTGATGCTGTTGGCCTGGGGGTTGGCGCTGATCGCCGAGCCCCTCTTCGGCAGGATTCGAGGGCAGACCCGGGGGACGGCGAAGTCCTGGCGAACCCATCATCTGACCGAGCGATTCGCGATTTTCCTGCGCTCGCTAGGGCGCTATCGCGGCGCCCCGAGGGCGCTGCTGCTCACGATTTTGGTGGGCAGTGTTGGCTGGGGGCTGAATCTACTCGCCCTGCAAGCCTTCAGCCACGCTCTGGGTCAGAACGTTTCCTGGGGTGTCTTCGCGCTGGCATTGCCCATTGCTCTCTTGGTGACTTTTATCCCGATTTCTGTCAATGGTCTCGGACTCCGCGAGGGCGTGCTGGTCTTTCTGCTTGCTCTCTTCCACGTGCCCCTGGCAACGGCCACTGCGATCGCCCTATTCGTCGATTTGCAGCTGGTTCCCTTTGCAGCATTCGGCGGCCTGGTGCACGTCGCCGAGGTGACCGTCAAGCGAGCGATTCTGAAAATCTCTCAGGTCGGCGCGTTGCACGGGAGCTTGTGGGTCCTTTACCCGGTCCTGCGCTGGCTGGTCGCGCCCGAGGCGGTACTGGACATCACTGGTGGTTGATAAGTCGCCAAGCGGACCTCTCGAGGGACGAGTCGCTCTTGTCGCAGGCGCGACTCGAGGTGCGGGGAGAGCCATCGCCGTGGAACTCGCCCGCGCCGGGGCATTCGTGTACGCAACTGGGCGAAGCAGCCGAGTGACTGGGCCTTCCGAGCTCGGCAGACCAGAGACGATCGAGGAAACCGAGGCCATGATGAAGGAGGCCGGAGGCGCAGGAAAGTCAATTCGTGTGGACCACCTCGAACCTCTAGAAGTGGCAGCGTTGGTCCAGGTCATCGAGCTTGAGCACCGGCGACTCGACATCCTCGTGAACGACATATTCGGTGGCGACCGCTACATGCAGTGGGACAAGCCCCTGTGGGAACATGATCTGGAAGGCGGATTGCGGATGCTACGAATGGGGGTGGACACTCACCTGATCACGACTGCCAAGGCCATGCCTCTCTTGCTTAAGGGGAAGGCGGGGATCTTGGTCGAGGTGACCGACGGCACCGCGAAATTCAACGCGAGCTTTCGGCGGAACGTTGGGTTTTTCTATGACCTCGTGAAAGGCAGCATCGACCGAGTGGTGAAGGGGCTCAACGT
>JBAUWA010000134.1:0-1971 GCA_049583555.1 Candidatus Dormiibacterota bacterium
TGGGCGTTAAGCCGTTTTGGCTCAGTGTCGCCTGCATCAGAGAGTTTGCCTCTGAGCTCGAGTAATAGCCGGCATTGAGGAAGGATCCGGCCCTCCGAAGGGAACTGAAACGTTGGGATAGGCGGCGGGAAAATACGTCCAACCCGTGCCCCAATACCCTAGCGCCCACGAGCAGGAGCTAGGCTGGGAGCGGTCGCAGGCGACACTCACGTTTCCCACCACCGTATCGAATGGGGCCGAATTGAGCGTGAGATCTATTCCCGCGCCTGCAAAATCCGACTTCAAGACCTCCACTTCAGCGGTGATGGTGGCCGTGCCCGACGCGTACTGAAGGGGGACCACAAGCTGGGTACCCTTGGCCACACCGTTGCCGCACTCGCTCGGGCTTGTCCCAGGGCGCTCACACTCATCGACGCCGGCCCCATTCTTACGCCACCCGTGGGCGGTGAGCAATGCCTTGGCCGTAGACGGACTGTAGGAGTACGCGACCTTCGACACGGCGGACGTGAGAAGAGGGGTTGAAGGCAGCGAGGGAATCACGCTTTCAGTGGGATACGCGAGCCCGTGAAAGATCGATTTGACGAATCCGGTTTGATCGATCAGGTGTTGCATCGCTTGACGAATGTAAAGCTGGGAAAACACCGAGCCGAGTTTTGGGTTCGCGAAATTCACCGAAAGATAGTTGAAGCCCCAAGTGGCCCAGGAGTCTATCTTGTATCCATGTGCTTTGAGGTAAGAGTCTTCTCCGACATCTTGATAAGGGACGTACCCATAGTCGACTTGGCCGGCGCGAAGGGCGTCATATTCTGCCGCGTCGCTCGTGAACGGTAATTCCTCTAGCTTCGCGAGCTTGGGCTTGGGAGATCCCGAATATGCCTGATTCGGGACAAAGGCCACGTAAGAGGTGGTGGCGGAGTAGGCGCTCATCCGCCAGGGGCCATCGACCGTCTGCCAGAGAGGATTTGAGCTGTAGCTCGAGAGGTCATTCGATTGCGAATTGAGGAAGTTGTAGACCGCTTGGGCGCCCGCTGAGGTCATGTCGTAGTTCCCGATAGCCCCTCCAACTGAAGTTCGGTCCCACGCCTGCTGGGGGATGGGAATGATCTGGGCCAGCTGGTTTCCGACCAGGAACTGTTGGTTGTACTGCCGATCGAAGGTTATGGTGAAGGTTGATGGGGAGGGGTAGGTCATGGAGACGACGTTGTCGGGGAACTCACCAGCAACGTACTGCCACCAGTTATCTTTCTCAGCCTTGAGCAGGTTCATCCAGAACTCCACGTCACGGCTGGTGACTGGAGTTCCATCGGACCAGCGGTATGAGCGAAGTTTGATGGTTAGGGTCTTTCCGTTGTTGGAGTAGGTTGGGGGGTAGGCCAGACTGAGTTTTGGGTTAGCGACAGGATGGCCGTCGTCGCCATTCCAGTAGAGGGGTCGATACATCAAGTACTGGAACTGCATCACGTCGCTGCCAGTGGCATCAGAGCCGTTGACGAGCGGAAAGACGTAGTTAGGTACCGAGCCAGGCTGTTGAGCAATCGTCGCAGCGCCCCCGCTGTTGTTTGAAGCTAGAGCGGTTGCCGTAGCTGCCCCCGTGATCGCTACCACCGCAGACATAGTGCAGAGTGATGCGACGAAGCGAAATCTGATGCTCGTCGAGATACTCATACGGTCAACCCTCCCGTAGTGCTCCTTGAAGTGTCTGCGCCGTCCTGAACAGGGCGTGACGAAAGAGGCCAGGGCCCGGGTGGCACTGGCCTGGTGTCGTGCAGGAAGTCGCCTTGGGCAGCCACACCGTTGCTGAAGATCACGTGGCCGTCTCGGATGACGATGGCCGTTTTGCTCAGATTGCGAATGTCCACCAGCGGATCGCTATCGACGATTAGAAGATCTGCGAACTGACCCACCTTCAGCTGACCGCCCTCGTCGTCAATCCGTAACAGCGCCGCTGCGTCCGACGTAGCGGCCACAATT
>JBAUWA010000135.1:0-1945 GCA_049583555.1 Candidatus Dormiibacterota bacterium
TGCCAGTGGCGACGAGCCCCGGCACGCCAGTGCCCGCGCCGGTGCCGTCGCCGAGCTTCTGCTGCGGATCCGGCACCGGACTCAACGCCGGCTCCTCATCCAGTCCTGTGACCTTCCCGCCTTCGACGCCGACAAGCCCGCCCACCACGGTTATCCAACCCATCCTCTGCTTCGCCCCGGTCATAGCAGGCCGGGTTCCCGGTGCGGCTGCACTGGCCAGTGGAGTTGAGGACCCCTCTTCGGTAAACCTGCTCGTGTTGCCTGCCCTTGTCCTACTCGGGCTAGGCGGAGCCGGAGCCGTCGTCGGGGCCACCCGGCGTGGGCTGCTTCTCCGACGCCGCAAAGTAGGCTAACGGGTCTGGTCCAGAGCGCCGAACTCGACGAGATCTAGGACTGCGGCGCTGCCTGTTGCGTCGTCTCTACCGCTACGCGTCCCTGGAGCAGGCTCCCAAGCAGCGACGGCGGCGGCGAGCCATGGGCCAGCACCTCGTCGTACGACGAGATTGGGGCCAGCTTCTCGAAGAGATCCTGGAGCTCGGTGTAGCCCACGAAGTAGGTGGAGAGCTGGGCCGAGGAGAGACAGGCGCGACGCCACTTGCCCTGAGCCTCGGCCGGCTCCTGGAAGCCCCTATCGGTCATGAGCGCAATCGCCTCCCTCTGGTCTATCCCACCGGCGTGGACCGCGGCATCGAGGATGGCGTTGATGGCGGTCCGAATGTGGATCTTGATCCGCTGGGTGCGGACTGGTAGCCCGCCCAGACCCAGCTCACCCACGATCCGCTCGGCGTGGCAGGCCCAGCCCTCGACGAAGGGCCCGTTGGCGAAGGCGGCGCGCACTCTGGTCGGTCCCTTGTATCGGCGCGCCACCGCCAGCTGCAGCATGTGTCCGGGCATGGCCTCGTGGGCCATCAGCATCAGCAGCATGGCCGAGTTGATCTCCTTGTAAAAGGACTCAGCCCGCTCCTCGGTCCAGTCGTCGGGGGTGGGCGCAATCATCACCTTGGAATGGGCGCCCTCTTCGAAAGGGCCGGCCGGCATGCAGTAGGCGGAGGCGGTGCCGCGCATGAACTCCGGGACCACCTCGATATCGCAGGGGTCATCGGGGACGGTGAAGAGACCGGAGGCGGCAACCGCCGCGGTCAGGGCGGACACCGCCGAGCCCGCCTCCCCCAGGACCGTGCCATTGTTGGGGCGGGTCTCGGCCACCTGGTCCAGGGTGCGACGGATGATCTCGGCCTGCGAGCCTCCGCCTCCCCCCAGCTCGCGGCAAGCCTCAGCCAGCTCCTCGGTCAAGGCGTCGAGGCGGGCATAGGCCCGCTGCACCACCTGATCCGGGCTGAGCGGCGAGTGCAGGTAGAGCCGGAGCTTCTCCGCGAAACGCCTCTCCCCGAGCCGGAACTCTCCGTTGGCGGCGCTCCTAGATTCCTCGAGATGGCGGCCGAAGCGCTTCCAGGCGGTGAGCGCCCGCTCCTGGGCTCGACTCACCCGGCCTCGAAGGAACAGGTCGGTGGCCCGCGAGAGGAGTCGGTCGACCTCATCCCGGATCAGTCGCATGACCCCAGGGTGCTGTTGGAGCGCCGTCTCGAGATGGATCCGGGGCGGATTCTCCAGTTGTCGGAAGGCCAGCTCGACGGTGTGAGGGACCGCCTCCAGGCGAGCACAGACGCCGCGCAGTCGGACCTCGAGGGGCTGCGTCTCTTGGGTCAGGAGTGGGAATAGGCCATCGCCGGGGTTGTAGATGAGCGGGTTCCAGCTGGGGGCCCGGATCTCCTCGTAGCTGAAGAGGTGGAGAGCCAGCTGGTTGGCCAGAACCTCAGCATCCACTTGCGCCTCGGGTTCCAGCTGTTCGGCCGCGGCCTCCAGCTCTCGCTGCCGGGCCCGCAGCCGGCGTATGGCGGCGTCGGCGCCTGGCTGGCTGTGGTCCGAAACCCGGTCGTCGAAGCGG
>JBAUWA010000136.1:0-10937 GCA_049583555.1 Candidatus Dormiibacterota bacterium
GCGCAGACCACCGGCTTGGGACAGTCCTGGAGCTGGACCAGGAGGGGAGCAAGAGCGCCCACTCCGGGGGCCGTTTGACCCCTCTGACGGGCAGCGGCCTGCTCCTTGAGGTCTGCGCCTGAGCAGAACGCTGGCCCGGTATGACCCAGTACCAGGACCCGAACCGCAGGGTCGGTTTCGGCCCGCGCGATCGCGTCCGCGAGATCGGCAAGCAGCTGCACCGAGAGGGCATTGCGGTTCGCTGGGGAGTCCAGCTCAAGGCGGGCGACCGGGCCCGAGACGATCGACCGTACCAGGGTCGCCACCATCTTCCAATCCTCCCAAGCGATACGCCCGAAGTCAGCGCGGCTGCGCTACCGTTACTCACTCTCAGGGTCCCCAATTGCGGGGTGGGAGCGCCAAGCGCAACGGGAATCTTGCCGGAGTACGGCGCTGGGGTTCAGGATGAAGTCAGGATGAGAAGGGTGACCTTGGGTGCGGCGCCCGCTCTGCTTGCGCTTGCCGCGGTCCTGGCTGGCTGTGGGACCACTGCCCCCACCGGCACCCCACCCAAGGTCAAGAACATCCCGTCGCTGAAACTCTCGCCCGACTCACTCTCGCAGTCGTTGCTGGTGTTGCAGCAGGCTTACGTCGACCTCTACAAGGAGGTCAGCCCCTCGGTGGTCCAGATCTCCACTCAGGCCGACCTGGGATCGGGGATCATCTTCAACAGCCAGGGCGACATCGTGACCAACAATCACGTTGCCGATGGCTACAAGACCTTCGAGGTCACCCTGGCCAACGGCAAGGAGTACCCGGGGACCCTGGTGAACAACTTCGCCCCGGACGACTTGGCGGTGATCCACATCAGCGCCAGCGGGCTCCAGCCTGCGACCTTCGCCAACTCCTCCCAGCTCCAGGTGGGCGACATCGTGATGGCGATTGGGAACCCACTGGGATTCCAGAGCAGCGCCACCGACGGCATCATCAGCGCCGTCGGCCGCACCGTCAGCGAGCCCAACGGAGTCACACTGCCCGATGTCATCCAGACTTCAGCTCCGATCAATCCTGGCAACAGTGGGGGGGCGCTGGTCGATCTGGATGGCCAGGTGGTCGGCATCCCCACCCTGGCCGCGGTCGACGAGCAGCTGGGTGGTTCGGAGGCATCGGGAATCGGTTTCGCCATCCCCAGCAGCCTGGTCGCCAGCATCGCCGGGCAGATCGTCAAGTACGGCAAGGTCCAGAGTTCCGGCCGCGCTTGCATCGGCATCGTCGTCGAGCAGGTGACCGGGTCCAACGGTCAGGACACGGGGGTCCTGGTCACCCAGGTCACCAGATCGGCGGTCACCGCGGCGGGACTCAAGGCCCAGGACGTGATCACGGCGATCAACGGCCAGGCCACGCCAGCGGTCCAGGATCTGACCGACGATCTGGCCAACCTCAGCCCGGGCTCGAAGGTCACCCTCTCGGTCACCCATGCCGACGGCTCCAAGGGCACGGTATCGATCGCGCTGGGACAGCTCTCGGCCAGCAGTTGTGCCTAGCCGTCAGATTCCCGCCGCGGTGCTTGAGTTCCTAGAAGCGCCCAACCTGGCCACCGTAGCCACCCTGGGTGCGGATGGAGCTCCGCAGGCGACCGTGGTTTGGTTCCTTCTCGAGGGGGATCAGGTGCTGATCAACACCAAGGCTGGTCGCGTCAAGGCCCACAACCTGGACCGGGACCCGAGGGTGGCTCTCACCGTCTTCGACTGCGCCGCTCCTTATCGATCCCTCCAGCTGCGGGGAGTCGTCACTGAACGCCGGGTTGGTCCGGCCGCCACCGAGGACATCCATCGACTCAGCCGCCGCTACGTCGGCCACGACTTCGAGAAGTCCGAGGCTCGGATCAGTTTCCTGATTGGGGTCAATTCCTGGTCGGCTTGGGGGATGCCGGAGGTCGAGTGAGTGAGGCGGGTCGTGCCCGCCCCTAACATGACCTCGGGGAAGGGGATCGCAACTGGAGGAGTAGATCAAGTGGCCGATCAATCCGAGCAAGCGTCCGAAGAACTGGATCCGGATCAGCAGGTCGCCTGGATCCGGACGCCATACCAGGCGCCGGTTTTCGACCAGTCCGGTGCCGAGTTCGGCATCACCGATTCGCTGCTGGGGGACGAGGCCTCGGACATCTTCCACGGCCTCGCGGTCAAGCTCCACGACGAGCGGCGCGTCGCTGAGATCGCGGCGTCACTGATAGAGAAGATCACGCTGGGCGGTGTTCACACCAGCATTCCTCCCGAGCAGGTGATCGACCTGCCCAACTATCAGGAGGAGCACTGGTTCCATCTCGGTCGGGGCGGGCTTTTCCGCAAGCGGCCAGAGTGGAAGGACGGGTGAGTTCCGGGCCGACTAGCGGCCTGTTTGTGAGGGGCGTGGAGCGCCTGAAGCGGTGAGGGTGCGGCTAGCGCCGCGGTACCTGGCACTGCTGGTGACGGCGGCCCTAGTGGTGGCCCTGGGTTTCGCGGTGGGGCTTCTCATCCGCCCCTCCTCACCACCCCAAGGAAAGCTGCTGGTGCTGCTGACCGTGGATCTTCCGCTACCCCAGAACCCGGCGACCCTGCATGAGCGGGCGATCGGGCTGCGGCTGCTCCCGGAAGCCGCTGGCAGCAGCTGGCAGAGCTTCACCGTGCCGGCTGCCAACGTGACGCTTCCTGGGAGCTGGCAGGCACCCAACACCGACAGCCTGTTTCTGGCGGCGGTCCCAGCCGGGGACTACCGCTCGGTGGAGTTGGTCTGGCGATCGGACTCGGGAGGCCTGGCAGACGACTCCGAGAAGCTGGCGCTCAAGGTTGCGAAGTCCGGATTGACTCCGCTGCTATTCACCTTCCGAGCCAGCTCGGCGGTGTCGGGGTCGCGATTCGTGGACGCGGCAGCCTATGGGGGTAACGACCAGGTCAACTTCGGTCTCCAGGTGGCGCAAGGGCAGGTGCTGAGCGTGCCGACCGTGCCGTTGGTGGACCAGTCAGGTCGGTCGCTGTCGCTGAGCCAGTACCAAGGCAAGGTCTTGGTGCTGGCCTCATTCCTGACCCAGTGCCAGGACACCTGTCCGCTAGTGGCTGCGGGGCTGCTGCAACTGCAGACTCTGCTGGACCAGAAGAATCTTCAGAACCAAGTCCAGATCGTCGAGGTCAGCCAGGACTCGGCGGACGACACCTCGACGATCCTGGCCAACTATCGGCAGCATTTCTCGCTGCCCTGGCCGCTCCTGACCGGCACTGCGGCCAACCTTGAACAGTTCTGGTCCCAGCTCAAAGTTCCGCCCCTACAAGACGAGGCTTGGGATGGGCCGGCGCCGATCGACATCTTCACCGGCAAGGCCGAACCGTTCAACATCCTCCATTCCGCGGTTGTCGACGTCATCAACCCCAGGGGTTACGTGGTGTCAGAGCTACAGGGGCAACCCACCCTCAGCTCCTCCAGCGTTCCCGCAGCTCTCGAGGGGTATCTGAACGCTTCTGGCCTGCAGGATCAGAAGGCAGGAGGGGCCTGGACCCCGCAGTCCCTGCTGGCCGAGGTGACACCGCTGCTGCAGCAGCAGGGGGTCTACACCACCCTGCCGGGAGTGGTCAGCGTCGGCGACCCGGCACCCGATTTCTCCCTGCCCAGTTCCGCCGGCGGCAACGTGGCGCTGAGTCAGGAGGTGGGTCACCCCGTTCTGATCGATTTCTGGGCCACCTGGTGCACCAACTGCCGGGCGGACATGAAGCTAGTGGCCGCGACCGCCGACCGCTACAAAGCCCAGGGATTGCGGGTTCTCCTGGTCGACTTTGAGGAATCCAGCGGCACCGCCAGCAAGTTCCTCAAGGGGCTGGGTATCGACCTCTCCACGCTGCTTGACCACAACGGCCAGGTGGCTCAGCGCTACGGCGTCCCCGGGCTGCCGGTGGCGGTGTTCGTTAACAGTCAGGGCAAGGTCACCGCCATTCAGCTTGGTCAGCTGGAACAAGCCGAGGTCAACCAGGACATGCCCTCCGCGCTTGGCTCTTGAATCTGATTTGCTACCATTTCAGTGTGGAATCGGTGAGCCAGGGGTCGCTCACGGCTGAGAACTTGCGAAGGGAGTAGAACGTGACCGAATACGCCAAGCCCGAGACGCTTGTCACCAGCGAGTGGCTGGCCGAACACCTAGACGATCCGGACGTAAGGATCCTCGACGTGGACGAGGACACCGAGGCCTACGCCAAGGGCCACATCCCGGGCGCCATCGGTGTGCACTGGCGCAAGGATTTGCAAGCGCCATTGCAGCGTGACTTCGTCGGTCCTGAGGAGTTCGCGGCGCTGCTGGACCGCTTCGGGATCACCCCCGAGACCAGGGTGATTCTTTATGGCGGCAACAAGAACTGGTTCGCTGCCTACGCCTACTGGTACTTCAAGTACTACGGACACGAGCGGGTTCAGCTGCTCAACGGCGGTCGCAAGAAGTGGGAGCTGGAGGGACGGCCGCTGGTCACCGATGCTCCGGCCAGCGTCTCCACGCGCGGGTACCCGGTGCCGCGTAGCAACGACAAGATCCGTGCCTACCGCGATCAGGTCGCCGGCGACATCGTCGGCAAAGCCGGCAAGGGTCTGGTCGACGTCCGCTCCCCTGAGGAGTACCGCGGCGAGAGCCTGGCTCCCGCCCACCTACCACAAGAGGGCGCCCAGCGCGGTGGCCACATCCCCGGAGCCCGCAACATTCCCTGGGGCAAGGCGGTGGACCCCGAGCAGGAGACCTTCCTCAGCGCTGAGCAGCTCAGCCAGATCTACCAGGGCGAGGGCATAACCCCGGACCAGGAGATCGTCGCCTACTGCCGCATTGGGGAGCGCTCGGCCCACACCTGGTTCGTTCTTCACGAGCTGCTGGGCTATCCCAATGTCCGCAACTACGACGGCTCCTGGACGGAGTGGGGCAGCCTGGTCAAGGCACCGATCGAGAAGTGAGCTGCGGACCGGGGGGGCCGCCCGCCCCCCGGCCAGCCAGGCGCCACCCCCGGTCGCCACTGTAAGTTCAGCTTGGTGAACCCAAACACCGGGCCGGTCCGGCGCCAGCGCACGCCGGGGCCAACATGAGCTTGGACCGCGAGCCTGGGGCCGAGGCACTCGACCCCGGAGTCCGGGGCTTCCCAACCGAGGAGAGCCAGGCTCCAGGCGCAGCATCCACTCACCGGATCCTGCGCACCCTGCGGCTCCGCAACGAGAACCTCCCCGGAGTCCTTGGCGAGGTGGCGACCGCGATCGGAGCTGCCGGGGGCAGCCTAGGCGACATCCGAACCATCCAGCGGGGCTCCCGACATGTGGTCCGCGATATCGACGTCAGCACCACCGATCTGTCGATGCTGGAGTCGGTCCTGGCGAGGATCGGTTTGCTCTCCCACACCACCCTGCTCGATGTCAGAGACGAGGTCCTCCGAGTGCACCTTGGGGGCAAGCTCCGGGTGCTGCCGAGGTACCCAGTTCACTCGGTGGCGGACCTGAGGCGCGTCTACACGCCCGGTGTGGCCGAAGTCTGCCGACTGATCGCCGCCGACCGCGGGGTGGCCGACCGCTACACCGGTATCAACAACGCGGTAGCGGTGGTGACCGATGGAACCGCGATCCTGGGGCTGGGGAACATCGGGCCGGTGGCGGGGATGCCGGTGATCGAGGGCAAGTGCGCGCTGATGGCCCAGATGGTGGGGATCGACGCCTACCCACTGCTGGTGGAGCCGGGGCCGTCGGAGGCGATCGTCGACGCGTTGGTCAGGATCAGCCCCACCTACGGTGCGATCCAGCTCGAGGACATCGCCGCGCCCCACTGCTTCGAGATTGCCCCGGCCCTCCAGAAGCGGCTGGAGATCCCAGTCATGCACGACGACCAACACGGCACGGCGACCGTGGTCCTCGCGGCCCTGTTCCGGGCTGCGGCCATGACCGGACTGGATCTCAGCACGCTCACGGCCGGCGTGATCGGGCTGGGCGCCGCCGGCTCCGCCATCGCCGAGCTGCTGATCCGCTATCAGGGACGCCCCGTGCTCGGGACCGGCAGAACCCCCGATTCCATCGAGCGGCTCACCGCGGCTGGGGGCGAGGCTGTCGAGATGGACGAGTTACTGGCCAGGGCCGACGTGGTGATCGCCACCACCGCCCAGCCCGGCTTGATTCGGCCGGAACAGGTGCGGCGGGGCCAGATCATCTTTGCCCTCTCCAATCCTCTGCCTGAGATCGAGCCAGAACGCGCCATGGCCGCCGGGGCGATCCTGGCGGTGGACGGCAGCGTGGTCAACAACCTACTGGCATTCCCCGGCCTCTATCGCGGCGCCTTGGACACCAAAGCCAGGTGTTTCAACAGCGAGATGTACCTTGCCGCCGCCGCCGCCATCGCCCGCCTGGCCCAGGTCGACGAGGTGGTGCCGGACTCCCTCGACCCTCGGGTCCACCTCAGCGTGGCCAGGGCGGTGGCCCAGGCCGCCGTGCGAACCGGGGTGGCCCGGATCGAACCGCTACCCGACTATTACGACGACCTGCCCCGAGCGGAGGGCTGACCGGCGAGCTTCGTACGATGGCGCGGTGGTCATCGAGAGCCTGCCTGAATCTGAGCTGTCCGGTATCCGCCCCCTGTTGGTCGACCTGCTCCATGGTGAGCAGGACCAGGGCGCGCGAGCCAAGCTCAGCCGCGAGCAGCTGGAGCACTGGCTGCCCACCACCCGGCCCGAGTTCAACGGACAGAACCACATTCTCGCCGCCAAAGAGGAGGGCAGAATCGTCGGCTTCTGTTGGTGCCTGCTCTTCGACCCCGGCACGGGCCTGGAGGGAGAGGTCGCGGAGCTCTACGTCGTCCCCGACGCGCGGGGGCAAAGAGTAGCGTCTAGGCTGGTGAAGGAGGCGGTTGCCCTGTTCGCCAAGAGCCACGTCACCTTTGCCTGCGTCTGGACCAGGGAGTCCAACCCAGCTGCGGTCAAGGCCTATCGTCGGGCGGGATTCGCTCCCACCGACCAGCTGGTGCTGACCTGGTACCCACCCTCGTGAGCGCTCGCGCGGACGACGCTCTAGAAACCAAGACCACTGCTGTGCCAGCGCCCTCCAGCTCGCCCGCGTTGCGGCTAGGCGCGGTGGCCCTGGTCGCGGCCATTGTGGGCGTGGTGGTCGGTGGCGGAGCCGCCTACTTCTTGGTGAAGCACTTTGAGAACAGCTCCCCCGGCTCGGTGGTGATCAGGAACATCAACACGGGCGGTGGAAGTGGAGCATCACTGCC
Organism: Candidatus Dormiibacterota bacterium; assembly: GCA_049583555.1. Lineage (GTDB taxonomy): Bacteria > Chloroflexota > Dormibacteria > Aeolococcales > Bog-877 > Bog-877. Next base: position 7,226 of record JBAUWA010000136.1, read on the forward strand.
GGCACTGGTAGCCCAGCTCAGTCCCTCGGTGGTGGAAGTGATCAGCGAGCCCGCGAGCGGCACCGCCATCAGCGCCGCCGACATCTCCAGCGGATTCATCGCCGGTACCGGTGGGCTGATCGTGACCAGCGAGGGCGCGGTCGCCGGTGCTTCCGGAGTGGAGGTGGCCCTGGCCTCGGGTCAGCTCCTGCCTGCGACCATCGCTTCAGTGGACTCCGACACCGGGGTGGTGGTCCTCCAGGTCAGCAGCAGCTCCTTGCCCGGACCGCTCTCGTTCGCCACCTCGGCCCCGGCGGTGGGCGACGTCGCCATAGCCATCTCCCTGCCGGTGGGCGCCGGGCCTAGCGTCGACGTCGGCACCGTCAGCGCCACCGGTCTCACCGTGACCGTGCCCAACCTAGCCACGGCTAGCGGTACCGCCGAGGTCGATGGGGTTCTGCGGACCGACATCTCCCAGCCGATGGGCAGCTCAGGCGGGCCCCTGGTGGACTCTGCGGGCGCGGTGATCGGAATCCTCACCGGTGACCGGATGCAGCCACTGGGCCTTGGCGCCAGCGCCGACGCCTCGGGATTCGCTCTCGACGCTACCGCGGCTGACCAGGTGGTAACCGCCCTCACATCTACCGGGTCGGTGCCCAGCTCGATCGGCCTCGTGACCGAGTGGTTGGATCCGGCCTCGGCTGCCGCCTTGGGTTTGCCAACGGGAGTGCTGGTGGACTCGGCCGATCCTGGCTCAGCCGCCGCGGCCGCGGGGCTTGACGTCGGCGACGTCATCACTGCCGTCAACGGCTCACCGGCGTGGAGCTCAAAGTCAGCCTCATATCCCAGCTTCTCCGACCTCCTGGAGGCGAATGATGCCGCCAGCGCGGTGCCGCTGACCGTGGTCCGCGCCGGGGTTACTCGCCAGCTATCGCTTACGATTCCCTCGCCCTAAGACCGCCCTCGGGAGGTCGAATTTTGCGGCGGATTCCGGGGAGAGGCAGCGGTTGGAGATCACCTGGCTAGGCGAGAGCGCTCTGCTGCTCAAGGGCCGCGACACCCGAGTGCTGGTGGACCCGGCCTACCAACCTGGACGGGCTTCCAGCAACGGCGCTTTTGAGATAGTCGTCAGCTCTGCCGGGGGGGAGAACCAGCTTCGGCCCGAACAGGGGCCCCAGGTGGTAGCCCGCCAGGGAGAGTACGAGCTGCGCGGGGTCTCCGTCCGCGGTGTGGCGACCGGCAGCGGCACCGTGTTCGTCACCGAAGTCGACGAGGTTTCCGTCTGCGACTTCGGGGAGCTTTCCGGGGCTCTCGACGTCGAGGTGATTGACGCGCTCGGAACTATCGCCGTGCTGGCGGTTTCAGTGCAGCAGGGCTTGGCGACAAGGGCGCGAGAGCTGACCAGTCTGGTCTCCCAGCTCCAGCCGGCGGTGCTCATCCCGGTCGGCTATCACGCCTCCGCTGACGGCTCGCTGGGGGAGCTGGCGCCCTTCGCCCAGGAGATGGGCCTGGCCCAGGTTAACCCCCAGCCCAAGCTGACTCTGTCCGGATCACCGGGGATCAGCGACGAGACCCGGGTCGTGGTCCTGGAGGCGCGGCGCTGATCCCAGCGTGTTAGGATCCGGCTACATGGGTGGTGCCTCCCCGTGTGCCGGCCGGAGCCAGTGATGGCAAAGTTCATTTTCGTCACTGGTGGTGTGGTCTCCGGGATCGGAAAGGGGATCACCGCGGCCTCCCTGGGCACGGTGCTCAAGGCTCGAGGGCTCAAGGTCACGCTGCAGAAGCTCGACCCCTACATCAACATCGACCCGGGAACCATGTCGCCGTACCAGCATGGCGAGGTCTTCGTGACCGACGACGGAGCCGAGTCGGACCTGGACCTCGGCCACTATGAGCGCTTCGTCGACACCAACCTGACCAAGGCCAGCAACGTCACCACCGGCAAGATCTACAGCGAGGTCATCGCCAAAGAGCGTCGGGGAGACTTCCTGGGCGCCACGGTTCAGGTGATACCTCACATCACCAACGAGATCAAAGACCGGGTGGCCAGGGTGGCCGAGGAGTCCGAGGCCGACGTGGTCATCGTCGAGGTGGGCGGGACTGTCGGGGACATCGAGTCACTGCCGTTCCTGGAGGCGATCCGCCAGCTCAAGAATGACGTCGGCCGGCGCAACACCTTCTACGTCCATGTCACCTTGGTGCCCTACGTGGACGCCAGCGAGGAGTTCAAGAGCAAACCCACTCAGCACAGCGTTCAGACCCTTAGGGGGATCGGGATCCAACCCGACGCCATCGTCTGCCGCTCCAGTCAGCCGATCGGAGCCGGGGTGCGCGACAAGATCGCTCTCTTCGCGGACGTGGAGCCCCGCGCGGTTATCAGCGTGCCCGACGCCGCCACCATCTATCAGGTCCCCCTGCTGCTGGAATCGAGCGGCTTAGGCGCCTACGTGACCGAGCAACTGGGCATCGATGCGCCTCCGGCCGACCTTGAGGCCTGGAGTCTTCTGGTTGAGCGCATCCTGGGGGCCGAGGAACGAGTGGTGGTGGGGGTGGCGGGCAAGTACGTCGCTCTCCCCGATGCCTACATCAGCGTCACCGAGGCGCTGCGCCACGCCGCCGTCGCCCACGGCGTCGGCCTGGAGATCCGCTGGATCAACACCGAGGCTCAAATCCCGGGCGACACCTCAGTCTTCGAGGGCCTCGACGGGCTGGTGATTCCGGGGGGCTTCGGCCACCGTGGGATAGAGGGGAAGATCGCCGCCGCCCACTATGCCCGGCATCATCGGGTGCCCTTCCTGGGGCTTTGCCTGGGCATGCAGTGCGCCTGCATCGACATCGCCCGAGAAGCTCTCGGTACCGATGACGTTAATAGCACCGAATTTAACGCCTTCACCGAAAACCCGGTGATCGACCTGTTGCCCGAGCAGCGCGACGTTGCCGACAAGGGCGGGACCATGCGGCTGGGGCTCTATCCCTGCAAGCTGGAGCCGGGGACCAAGGTTGCCCAAGCCTATGGAGAGTCGGTGGTGTACGAACGCCATCGCCATCGTTTCGAATTCAACAACCGCTACCGCGACGCCCTCGAAGAAGTCGGAGTCGTCTTCAGCGGCACCTCGCCGACGGGTCGACTGGTGGAGATCATGGAGCTGAAGGGGCATCCCTTCTTCGTGGGCAGCCAGTTCCATCCCGAGTTCCGCTCCCGTCCCCACCGTCCCCATCCGCTCTTTCACGGCTTCATGGCCGCCTGCCTGGAGAGGGCCGGCCTGGCTATCGAGCCCGAACTCCCCCAGGACCCGGCCACCATCGCGGTGTGAGCGCGGGCCGGATCCGCCCGCTCCTCAGCGACCTATCGGGGGCGCTGCGGCCGGCGTCCAGCGGCTGGGAGGCAGTGGGGCAGAGTGGCCGTGTGATCCAGTCCCTGGATTCATGGATCCCGCTGCCGCCACGCTCCACTCTCATGCATCTCCCCGAGCGCCAGGCGCTCGGTAGGCGCCGGGGCAGCGGGCGAGTGGAGCCGATCGCGGACGGGGCCCTGGCCGTGGCGGCGGTGCTGCCCGTCGGCTACCTCAGGTTGCTCTTCCCGGCCTACGCTGCTCACAAGGCCGCCGTGCCTGCCACCCTGCCGCTCTACGGATACGCGGCGGTCGCCGAGCTCGACGGCGGGGTGGTGGTGGCGGCCTCACGCAGCGACGCCTTCTCGCCCTGGACCGGGCGGCGACCCTCCGACGCGCGG
>JBAUWA010000137.1:0-15305 GCA_049583555.1 Candidatus Dormiibacterota bacterium
GACTAGGTCTGCTCGGTCCTCAGGAGGTCGGCGTCCAAAGCACCGCTCCACATCGCCTCTGAAATTGGCGAACATCCAGGCGACGGCCTCGGGTCGTCCTGCCCGGAGCGGGTCGATCCAATTCGCAAACTCCCTTTCATCCATCTTGAAGCCCTCCTCGTTGGGTCCGCCACCGGCCCCGCAGGCTGGTCACTCTGGATGGGACTCGGCAGTCTTCTCCACCGGTCCACGCTGTCGTAGCTCCCCGATTTCGCCCGGACTTTGCAGTGTTTGCGCCACGGGCACTGGCAGCGGCTAACCTGTAGTCGGAGGTGGGGCGCAGGTGCCAGCAAGGGACCGGGCAGTGATCCTCGTAGTCGACGACGATCCGGATAGCCTCCGAGCGCTGTCCGACCTGCTAACCGCGGACGGTTACCGAGTCGCTTTGGCGTCCGGCGGCCGCGAGGCACTGCGCAGGATCAACAGCGAGAGCCCCGACTGCGTCGTCCTTGACTACGCCATGCCAGAGGTCACCGGTTTCGAGGTACTCCACCAACTACGCGAATCCGGAGATCAAACCCCCGTCGTGATGCTTAGCGCCAAGAGCGATTCATACGACAAGGTGACCGGGTACTCCAGCGGAGCTGACGTGTATGTCGGCAAAGAGGAAGATCCTGGTGTTCTCCGCGCCGTCGTGCGCCGACTCTTGGAACAAAGAGGGTCGGTCGGCAATCGAATCGAGTTGGGCGGTCTGGTAATCGATCTTGCGACCTGGACCTGCACCGTTGATGGAGTGGTGGTGAGTCTCCCGCGCCGGCTCTTCACGCTCCTGCAGGTGCTCGCGAGCCAACCAGGGAGGGTCCTGCGCAAGGAGCAGTTGGTTTATCAGGTTTGGGGCATCAACTCCGACATCTACAACCGCGCCGTTGACAATGCTGTGGTCGAGCTGCGTCGCCTTCTGGGTGATAGCAGCACCCAACCGCGTTTTGTTCATACCGTAAGGGGCGTGGGTTACAAGTTCGAAGTCGAATCATGAAGGGTGCCTGGTGGTCCGCCGAATCTCCCACTCCGGTTGTCGCATCGGACGTGTCGAGCGAAATCGTGTGGAACTCCGAAGCGGGCGTGGCGGTATTCGATCAGACTGGCCGTCTCGCGTACTCAAATCCCGCATTTCGGCACTCACCCCTACTGTCAGAGTTAGTCGACTCCCGAGGCTATCTCGCCAGTGCAGTGCTCGAGAATGCACGACGACAAGTCGTTCACCAGGGCCTTTCTGTTGGATCCCGGTGCACGACCGCTATACACGCCGATCAAACTGTCGACGTCGAGGTGCTGCCGCTGAAGGCTGCTACGGAGTGGACGGCTATGGTTCTTCGTATCCAACACTCGGCTGACTACCTCTCCGACTCCCTGGTACTCGGGCTGCTCGTGCATGAGCTTCGGGAGCCACTCCTGTCGGCGCATGCGTCCCTAGAGAGGCTGACACAGCTCACCCAATCGAGCAACGAGGATGTCTGCTACGCGGTGGCACAGCAAGGCCGATCACTGACGCGGCTCACCGCACTAGTACAGGCGCTTAGGGATCTGTACCTTGCCCATGGCCTTGATGGCTCCCGCGAGTCCTGGACCTCCGTCGACCTCCGGATGCGGGTGGAAGATGTCGCGAACCGTTATCAGGACCTAGCCGCCATGCAGGGCCTCGGTTTCGAGGTCACCGTGGAACCCCATGTTCCAGCAATCGAAGGTCACACCGACCTACTGACGCAGGCTATCGCCAATCTAGTCGATAACGCCCTGAAGTACGCGTCGCGCCCAGGTCCTGTCCGTGTCTCACTGCGCCGACGTGGCGCTCTCGCTGTGGTCGAGGTGGCCGACAGTGGGCCGGGAATCGAACTAGCGGATCAGGCCGCGATATTCGCTGAGTTCCACCGCCTGCCGGCAGCACGGGCAAGCAGGACACCTGGAACTGGTCTAGGCCTCGCTGTCGCGCGCCGGGTCGCCGAAGCGCACGGAGGTAGACTATCTCTGGAGAGTCAGCCAGGGGTGGGGAGCGTCTTCCGATTGAGCTTTCTGTTGGGTCGGAGTATGCCTCTGAGCTAGCAAGAAGGCCCCAGTCCAACGCGTAGAGCGCAGCCCGCTCGACCGAAGAGCTCCGCACACTGGGTACACTTCCCAAGGCTGGCCCGCATGGCTCAATTGGTTAGAGCAGGGGACTCTTAATCCCAAGGTTGCAGGTTCGAGTCCTGCTGCGGGCACCACTCCGGCACCCAGCGCGCGCACACCCTGGAGCGGACACCGCTATGTCGATCTCAACTCCTGAAGCAGCTTCCGAAGGCGGGCGCGCCTGATCCGAGCCTCTTCTACAGCAGGCGCCTGTCTCGCGAGGCGCGCCTCAGTGCAAGCTTGAAGCTCTTCGATGGCCGTCAGTGCCGCTTCTAGTTCGGCGGTCATTGCCGTGAACTTACCACGCTACAGCGGTCCTTTGGACTCGCCCGGAGATCTAAGGTCGCCCCAAGCACTCTTTGTTTAGCGCCAACTCAACCTCGAGGTCGGTTACTTAGGTTGTGCGGCATGTCGGCTCCAGTTGGAGGCGGAATACTTCCTAGTAATGGAGTCCGATGACACCCGCCCGCAGAGGCGTCGCGAACCGCGCCTCCTCCTAGCGAGCCGAGGCCGGTTGCGCGCGGGAGTCAGGTGGCTAAGCACCGCTCGCGCGATGGGGAAGAGGCGTGGAGGGGCAGAGCTCGACACCCTTAGCACTTAGCACCTTACTTGCAGCATCGACCAGCCGAGCCTCGGATAACTGGCCGTCTCCTACGGCAGCGACCATCGCGGCTTGAATCGAAGCCAGTACCTGAGCCTGGTCGCCTGAAGAGAACAGGATCATGTCAGCCCCGGCGGTGATCGACTCCACGCTCGCCTGGGCGACGCTCAGCCCCAGGTCCGAGATCGCCAGCGCATCCAGGGAGTCGGTGAGGATCAAGCCCTGGTAATGGAGCTGGCCGACCAGCAGCCCCTCGATCACCGCGGCCGACAGACTAGCGGGCACCGTGCTGAGCCCCGGCACGGTGGCATTGGAGACCATCAGTGCGGGCAGCTTGGCGCTCACCGCCGCCTCGAAGGGGAGCAGCCCGCCACCGACCAAAGTCGTATAGGGAAGGGTACTGGCGGGACCGTCATCGGTGTTGCCACTGGCGCCGCCCAGACCCGGGAAGTGCTTCACCACCGGGATCACGCTGGCTGCCTCGAGGCCGGCGGCAAAGGCAAGCCCATCGCTTGTGGCGATGGTCGCGTTGTCGCTGAACGAACGCCAACCGTCGGGGTCGGTGGCATTGGGACCGTCCCCTCCGTCGACGTCGAGGACCGGGGCCAAGTCCATGGTGACGCCCTGCTGGAGCATCGCCTTCCCGACCGACTCTGCCAGGCTTTGAATCTCAGCCGGAGTCATGGTGTTTCCCATCTGCCGCGCCCAAGGGATCGAGCCGACCAGATTGGCCATCCGCTGAACCCCTCCCCCCTCCTCATCGGTCATCACGAAGGGGCGAATTCCCCCGGGGGCGGTCGACTCCAAAGAGGCGAGCGCTGAGCCGAGATCGGCCGGCGCCGTTGCTCCAAACAAGAGCACGCCTCCCACCCCCTGGGAGACCTCCGCAGCAACCGCCGCCACATCAGTCTCTTGAACCGGAACCGCCACAAGTTGGGCGGCCAGGCGGTCGATCGTCCAAGTCGCCAGAATCAGCTGGTTGGAGCAGGGTGTTGCAGACGGGCTTGGTGACAGCGAGGCGCTGGGAGTTGGGGTGGGTCCCGGCTTGACGCTGCAGCTGGCCATCGCCAAACCGACCGCCACGACTGCTACCCCGAGCCGAACCGCCTGGCTCCGGTTCAACGATGAGGGCACAGGGCGAGGATAGGCTCGGTGGGAACCAATCGGTGTCACGGGTCTCCGTGGGGAGAGGTCGGTCCGGATCCGGATGGAGCGGAGCCAGACTCAGTCGCCGAAGCGGCGAAACGCCAGACAGGCGTTGTGTCCGCCGAACCCAAAGGAGTTATTCAGAACGAGCTTGGGGTCTACTCTGCGGGCGCCCTCGGTGACGTAGTCCAGATCGCAGTTGGGGTCGGGATCTTGATAGTTGATGGTCGGGGGCACTCGCCCATCGACCAAGGCCATGACCGAGAAGATGGACTCGATGGCGCCGGCGCCACCTAGGCTGTGGCCGGTCATCGACTTAGTGGACGAGATCGGGATCGCGTGGGCGCGCTCCTCTCCCAGCGCCTGCTTGATAGCTGAGGTCTCGGATGCGTCGTTGAGCTCGGTCGACGTGCCATGGGCATTGATGTAGTCGACGTCCTCGGGTCCGGCCCCGGCCCGCTGCAAAGCCCGGGTCATTGCCCGGGTGGCTCCTCGTCCACTCGGATCTGGGGCTGTCAGGTGGTAGGCGTCGGCGGTGGCCCCATAGCCGACAACTTCGGCGAGGATGCGAGCACCCCGGCGCCGGGCGTAGTCCAAGTCCTCCAAAACCAAAATCCCACAGGCCTCGGCGACGATGAATCCATCGCGACCCATGTCGAAGGGACGGCTGGCGTGCTCGGGGTCGTCGTTACGCTGGGAGACGGCCCTCATGGCGGAGAATGCGCCCACCGCCAAGGGGGTGACGGACGCCTCGCTGGCGCCGGCCAAACAGGCGACGGCATCGCCGCGGCGGATGATCTCGGCAGCCTCACCGATGGCGTGGGCGCCAGTGGCACAAGCCGACGTCAGCGCGAAGTTGGGGCCACAGGCCTGGAGCTTCATGGCGATCTCGCCGGCGGCGATATCGCCCAGGATCATGGGCACAGTGAAGGGGCTGAGGCGGCGGGGGCCACGATCTCGGAGGGTGTAGCTGGCCTCCTCGGTCACCTGGAGGCCGCCGATCCCAGAGCCGACGATGACGCCGACCTCATCTCGGTTCGACTGGTCGACCGTGAGTCCGGACTGCTCCATTGCCTCCATGGTCGCGGCCAGCGCGAACTGGGTGAAGCGCGCGGTACGGTTGATCTGCTTGCGTTCGATGAAGTCGCTCGGATCGAAGTCCAGGACCTCACCGGCCATCTGCGAGGCATAGGGCTCAGGGTCGAAGCTCTGGATGCGGGCGATGCCATTGCGCCCGGCTAACAGACCCTCCCAGGTCGGGCCTACACCGACCGCCAACGGCGTGACCGCCCCCATACCCGTCACGACCACTCGGCGTCGATCGGGTGCCGCCGTCGTGCTCAACTGGAGACCTCCTGATGATCGGGCGAGGGGGACTGCTGGTGCTCCTCCACACCGCGGTCCGACGCTGGAGCGCTGGGATCGTCGATGCCGACCGCGGTTGGGTGCCAGCGGAGCAGTACCCCGCCCCAGGTAAGCCCGGCCCCGAAGGCTACCAAACCGACCAATTCGCCGTCGTGGCAGCGCCCTTCGCGGGCAGCTTCGGCCAGGGCCAGTGGTATAGAGGCCGAGGAAGTGTTCCCGAGCCGGTCGACGTTGCAGACAAACCGCTCGAACGGTAGCCCCAGCCGACCCGCCGCGGTGGCCAGGATCCTTGAATTGGCCTGGTGGGGCACGATCAGGGAGATGTCAGCGGGCTCGATCCCGGCCGCAGCGGAAAGCCGCACGACGATCTGCTCCAGGATTTTGGTGCTGAAACGGAATACCTCACGCCCGTTCATCTGGATCACCCGGTCCAGCGCTCGTCTCCCAGATGCAAAATCGGGCAGTGACGACGGCGTCGCTTGGTCGGGGGGACTGAAGTTGACGGTGTCCAAAGCCCAGGCACCCTGACCGTCCGCACCCAGTTCGATTTCGAGGATCTCGGCGCCCTCGTGCTCGTGATCGCGCACCAAGAACGCACCCGCGCCATCTCCAAATAGGACAGCGGTCGAGCGATCGCTCCAGTCCACCACCCTGGTGAATATCTCGGCGCCGACCACGAGTACGGTCTGGCTCAGCCCCCCCTGGATCATCGATTGGGCCAGTGCCACCCCGTAGAGGGCTCCCGAACAGGCCGCTTGCAGATCGAAGGCGGCGCCCAGCGGAGAGCCCAACTCCGCCTGCAGGCGGCAGGCCAGCGACGGAAAGGTCGAGTCCGGGGAGCTGCTGGAACAGATGATCGTGTCCACCTCTGAGGGATCGACCGCGGCGGCGGACAGTGCCGCCCGCGCGGCTCGCGCCGCAAGTTCCAGAAGAGTCAGATCCGGTTCAGCAACCCGGCGTTCCCGGATCCCGGTTCGCGACTGGATCCACTCGTCGGAGGTGTCTAGAAACTGCTCGATATCAGAATTGGAGATCCGCAGGCCTGGAAGGGAGGTCCCAATACCAACCACCCGACATCCCTGCCGCGAGGGTCGCCGGCCATTGCCGCCTACCGAATCAGCGCCTCCGAGCCAGGCCGACCCCACACGCATTGAAGACCAAAACCGGCGCGGCGGTTACGGCCTGAAGTCCTCGGAGTCCCAGGGCCGTAACCTTGCGGGGTAGTTCAGGACTCTGCTTGAGTCAGGGGTGACACTGGAGCCTTCCTGGCCCGCGGCACCTCTGCGGCAAGAACGTGAGGGAGGAAGCTATGTCGGCGAGCCCCACATTCTCAACGCCCAAAACCGCTGAGGTTGAGGCAAGTGGGGCAGTCATCTGTGCCGTCTGCAGTTCCAGCCAGTCCGCCGAAGAAGCAGAGTCGAGCCTTTATGTCTGTCCCGCCTGCGGTGCCCATGCCCGGATCAGCGCCCATGAGCGGGTGCGGCAACTGGCCGATGCCGGCACCTTCCAAGAGTGGGACGCCGATCTCGAAGGCCGCGATCGTTTGGGCTTTTTCGACACCAGGGCATATGTGGACCGGCTCGACGAGGCACGAACTCGCCAGCAGTTGCCCGACGCAATCCTCACCGGCTCAGCCCACATCGACTCGATCCCGATCGGGTTGGCGGCGTTTGACTTCGGCTTTATGGGCGGCAGCCTCTCGACTGCCGTGGGAGAGCGACTGGCACGCGCCATCGAGCGCAGCGCCGATGCTGGAATGCCCTTCGTCTGTGTGACCTCGTCGGGCGGGGCACGGATGCAGGAGGGAGTCTTCTCCCTAATGCAGATGGCCAAGAGCGTTGCCGCCCTGCACGCACTGGCGGAGCACCATCTCCCCTTTATCTCGATCCTGACTGACCCAACCATGGGTGGGAGCATCGCCAGCTTCGCTGCACTAGGTGACATCATCCTGGCGGAGCCCAAGGCGATGATCGGCTTCACCGGGGCGCGGGTCATAACTCAGGCAACCTACGAGCAGCTGCCGGCCGGGTTCCAGACCAGCGAATTCCATCACGCCCGCGGGCTGATCGATCAGGTGGTAGACCGGCGCCACCTTCGTGACGTGGTGGCCCAACTGCTGAGGGTGCTGTCGGGACCAACGGGGGACACCGACCAGGAAGCGGCATGAGCGGGCCTGAGGCAGAGGGCAGCGCTACCGCTGAGGAGATGGCCTCTGCCTGGGCCCATGTCGAGGTGGCGCGCAACCCGGAACGGCCCTATTCCCTGGATCTGATCCAGCGCTGTCTCGACGATTTCGTCGAACTCCACGGCGACCGCCAAGGCGGCGACGACGCTGCCGTGGTGATCGGCTTGGCGAGGCTCAACGGGATGCCCCTGGCGGTCGTGGCCAACCAGAAGGGCCGCACCCTGGAGGAGCGGGGCCGGCGCAACTTCGGGATGGCCCATCCCGAGGGATACCGCAAAGCACAGCGGCTGTTCGCCCTGGCCGGCCGGTTGCGACTGCCGGTGGTCAGCTTCATCGACACTCCGGGGGCCTACCCCGGGGTCGCGGCGGAGGAGAGGGGCCAGGCTTGGGCGATCGCTCAGACCTTAGAGGCGCAGTTGGCCCTGACCACCCCATACCTGGCGGTGGTGATCGGGGAGGGTGGTAGCGGAGGCGCGCTGGCCACCCTGCTGGCTGACTCGGTGATGGTGCTGGAGCACGCCTTCCTCTCGGTGGCGTCCCCGGAAGCGGCGGCGGCCATCCTCTTCCGGGACGCCGGCCGCAAACAGAGCGCAGCGGCGGCGCTCTGTCTGGAAGCCGAGAATCTGCTGGAGTGGGGGATCGCCGACGAGATCGTACCCGAGCCTGCCGGTGGGGCCCACACAGACTGGGACGGCACTGCCGCCCTGCTCCGTCCCCGGCTCGAGGCCCGGCTCAAGCAACTTGTCTCCGAGGGTGTCGACCCGGCGCGCCGCCGGGAACGCTATCGCCGCCTGGATGGCCTCTTCTCGGCCTGACGCGGTCAGCCGCCGACTCTTTCAGCCTCGGCGATTCGGCATAGTACTTCGATGCGCACTCATGTCGCGCTGCTGCGCGGGATCAACGTCTTGGGCCGCAACCGGGTGGCTATGGGGGACCTTCGCGAGCTCGTCAGCTCCCTCGGGCATACCGATGTCGAAACCTACATCCAGAGCGGCAACGTAGTCTTCTCAAGCCACGAAGGTGACACCCAATTACTCGGGGTTGTTCTGCAGAAGGCGATCGCGGAACGCTTGAAGGTCAAGCCCAATGTGGTTGTTCTATCTCGCAAAGATTTAGCCCAGGTAATTGCGGATAACCCCTACCCCGGGGAGAGGGATGGCAAGTGCCTGCATGCGGTGTTCTCAGGCACCGAAATCGAACCCGCCCGTACCGTGGCGATCGCGGCCGCGCAGAGTCGAGCACAGGAACGAGGCGGCCGCGACGAGGCGCGTGTGGTTGGAGGCACGCTCTACCTGCACACGCCCGACGGGTTTGGGCGCAGCGATTTGGTTGCTCAATTACTCCGGTCTGGGCGCGACCAGGGCACGGCGCGCAATTGGACCACGGTCACAAAGTTAATGGCGCTGCTCAACGAATGACCAGCGTGGTTTCGAGGCCAGGTCACAAGGCTTCGTCGGCGGCAATCTTGGACTGCGCTTGCAAGGACGTGACCGCCAACCTCAGCGCCTGCCACAGGCGGGCGACATCCTCGGGCGTAGTGCGAATGCTCCCGATCGACGCGCGCAGCACGAAGTGGCCACCAAGCACGGCGTGCGAAATAAATGCGGCTCCGCTTTCGTTGACCGCCGCCATCAGCGCTCGGTTGTGAGCCTCCAGGCTCGATTCGTCGACGATCCCGTCCGGCCGGTGTCGAAAACACACGGTCGCCATCGTCAGGGGGGCGCACAATTCCCAACCCGACGCTGACTCGATTTGGTCGCGGAGCCAACCGGCCATCCGGACGTGGTGACGGATGCGCACGGCCAGTCCCTCACTCCCGTAGTAACGAAGCACGAACCACAACTTGAGCGCCCGCATGCGCCGACCCAGGGAGACCCCGTAGTCCATCAGGTTGCGGGCGCCCAATCCCGATTCACGTCCGGCTTCGGGAGCAGTGAGGTACTCCGGGACCACGGAGAACGCCCTCTTGAGCACGTCTGGCCGTTGGGTGTAGAGCACCGAGCAGTCGAGGGGGGTGAAAAGCCACTTGTGAGGGTTGACTACCAGCGAGTCAGCGCGCTCCGTCCCGGCGAGCACTCTCCGCCACTCCGGGACGATCGCCATCGCCCCGCCGTGAGCCGCGTCCACATGGAGCCAGAGACGGTGTTCCCCGCACAGCTCCGCGATCGGTTCGACCGGGTCGATGCTGGTGCTCGCGGTGGTGCCAATGGTGGCCACCACCGCGACCGGCAACAAACCGCGATCCAGATCCTCGTCGACGCAGCTCCGAAGCGCGGAAACATCCATCCGAAAGGCGCTGTCGACGGGAACTGCCCGATAGCCGTCCCGGCCCAGACCCAGCGTGATGACCGCCTTCTCGACCGACGAGTGCGCCTGCTCCGAGGCATAGACGCGGAGTCCGGGCAGCTCAGGTCGGCCCGACAGTCCTTGCTGTCGGACATCCCTTCCCAGGTGCTCGCGCGCGGCGGCGAGCGCTACCAGGGTCGAGGAGGACGCAGTGTCATTGATGTGGCCGTCAAAGCTGTCGGGCAAGCCCATCAGCCGCGCCAGCCACCGGCAAACCACCCACTCCAGTTCGGTAGCGGCCGGCGAAGTCCGCCAGAGCATGGCATTGACGTTGATCCCGGCGGTCAACATCTCCCCCAGGATTCCCGCCGCCGAGCCTGAGCTGGTGAAGTAAGCGAAGAAACGGGGATGGGCCCAGTGGGTGATTCCGGGCAGCAGCAGTCGGTCAACGTCAGCCAAAATCTCCGCCATCGGCTCACCCTGGGCAGGTGCCTGGTGTGGCAGGGCCGCCGCCAGCTGTCCCGGCTCCGCCCGCGAGAGCGGGGAAAGGCTGGGCACTGCCTCCAGGTAGTCGGCAATCTGATCCACGGTGACGTGGGCCAGGCGGCGGAACTCCGCCGCTGACATATCGCCGAGGAATCCCTCGATCTCGGGGCCCTTAGTCGCGCCCAGGAAGTCGCCGGGACCGGGTTGCGGCGCGCTCACTCAGTTGGCCGCTTCAGGCTGTGGCGGAGGTGCGGGAGCGATCGTAGGCGTCGACGATCTGGCGGGTGTGCCGCTCTGCACCCAATGGGATCACGTGCAGGCGCAGCCCGGGCCGTAGACCGATCTCCCCCGCCAGCTCGGTGGCGACGGCCACCCCTTGGCCGAGCCGAATCCGATCCGCCAAATGATCGGGCACCGGGCAGTCGGGGACCGCGCGCCTCACGAAGTCGAGGTTTCGGCCGGAGCGCAGTATCCCAACGCTGGCGAAGACGACTGTCTCGGTCGGGAGCACCGACCCGAGGTCGCGGAGGAAGTCGTCGAAACGATCAAGGTCGAAGACCATCTGGGTCTGGACGAAGTCGACTCCCGCATCAACCTTCCTCTCCAGCAGGCCAAGCTCGCGGCGGCGATCGGCGAAGGGACTTATCACCGCCCCTCGACTGAGGCGCTTGGGGGCGGCCCACTCGGGCACCAGCCGGAGTACCTCGGTCGGGCGCATCGCAGACTCCACTGCTGGCCCACCGCTGCGGTCGCCGCGAACGACTAAGACTCCTGCGGCTCCCATGGCCGCCGCCCCGGCAACCTGCTGCTGCAGTCCCAGCTGGTTGCGGTCTCGGCAGGAGAGGTGGAGCACGGGCCGAACGCCGAAGGCCAGGCAGTCAGGGATCGCAGCCAGTGGCGAGAGGCGGGCGCGACCCATGTGGTTGTCGGTGAGCCCCACCAGATGAACAGCTCCGGCCAGGTTGCCCAAGGCTCGGTGGACCGACCTCAAGTCAGCACCCTTGGGCATCGAGAGTTCGGCAGACCGGGAAGCGCTGGCCAACAAGCTCCAGTCAATATATGGGACGTGGCAGTAGACGAGAGCCCGACCGATGCTGACCCTCGCCGCGGTGCTGTCACCGGCCAGGGCCAGGGTCATTCGTGGTTAGCCTGATTGGCTGAAGTCGTTTCGGTCAGCGATGCCCACCCCACCCCGGCCGGTGTGGGTACCGCGGTCCTCGAGTTGCGGCACCTAAGTCGCTCCCTGTCGCTTGGATCTGAGCGGCTGGAGATCCTCCGTGACATCAACTTCGAGATCCAGCGAGGGGAGTTCGTCACTCTGATGGGCCCCTCGGGCAGCGGAAAGAGCACCCTGCTGGGCTGCATCACCGGCCTCGACAGCCCCACCAGCGGCGAGGTGCTCCTCAACGGGGTGGACATCTCCCGCATGCGTGAGTCCCAGCTCGCCGGAATCCGTAATCGCAGCGTCGGCATGGTCTTCCAGGCCTTCAATCTGATTCCCACCCTCACCGCTCGCGAGAACGTTGAGATCCCCCTCTACGCCGGCAACTGGCGAGGCTCACCGTCAGCGCGGGCGGACGAGTTGCTTGGTCTAGTCGGGCTTACCAGCCGCGCCGAACATCGGCCCACTCAGCTCTCTGGCGGGGAACAGCAGCGGGTGGCAATCGCCAGGGCCCTCGCCACCCAGCCACCGCTGCTGGTGGCGGACGAGCCGACCGGGAACCTGGCGATAGCCCAGGGCAAGGAGATCATGGAATTGCTCTGGAGTCTGAGGGAGCGGCTCGACACGACCTTTGTGATCGCCACCCACGATCCCAATGTCAGCGGTTACGCGACCCGGATGCTGCAGCTCGCCGATGGCGTCCTGGTCGGTGATCATCCAGGTCCCCGGGCCACATCCAGTTGAGGCTCCGCCTCTACTTCAGGTACACGACCCGTTCACTTCGCCGGGGCGGCAGCCGGACTTTGCTGGCGTCGTTCTGCGTCGCCGTCGGGGTGATGGCCATCGTAGGCCTCCAGCTGGCCGCGGGGATGGTGACCGACTCCCTCACCTCCAACGTCCGTGAGGCCAATGGCGGCGACGTCTCGGTGGTCTCGGTGGCGGTGCCCTTCCCGGCCAATCAGCTTGGCATCTTCCAAAAGCTCCAACGCGCCGGCGAGATCCAACGCTATACCACCGTCGTCGAGGACTCGGCCAACCTCATCCTGCCCAGCGGCCAGGGTCTGGCGACCACCATCGACGCGGTCAACCCCAAGAGCTTCCCCTTGGTGGGCAGCCTCGCCCTCAAGCCAGGGGCTCTCGGCGACTTCCACCAATTGTTGAACCGCCCCCACACATTGATTCTCTCTGGGAGCGTGGCCAGCCTGCTCAAGGTGGGCGTGGGCCATCGAGTCCGGATTGAAGTGTTCGGCGCCGGCAAGCCGACGTTCTGGACCGTGGGCGGCGTGTTGTCGGTGGACCCGCCGGCGGGCATGACCGACGACGTGATTGTGTCCAAAGCACTGCTGGACTCCGCCATCGCCAAGTCCAGCGCTCCCGAATATGGCGAGGTTTACGTCACCACCAGGAACGCATCGGAGGCCAGCAGGGCGGCCAAGGCGATCAGCAACAGCCTCCCGCTGGCGACTGTATCCACGGTCAAGCAGGCCCTAAATTCAGACAAGAAGGGGAGTCAGGATCTCACCGAGTTCCTCTCCGTAGCAGGCCTGGCGGCTCTGCTCATCGGCGGGATCGGAATCATCAACACCATGCAGGTGAGCCTGGCGCGGCGGCGCCTCGAGATCGCCATGCTCAAGACCACCGGCTACCGGCGTCGCGACCTCTACACGCTGTTCGGGTTGGAGGCGGCTCTGCTCGGTCTGGGGGGCGGTGTCGTCGGGGCGCTGGCTGGGATCGGCTTGTCCGATGCCGTCCGAGTTCTGGTTGAGCAGATCGCCAACATTTCTATCGACTTCGTCCTCAGCCCTGAGGTGATCTTGTTCGGGGTGCTGATCGGAGTCGCCACCAGTTGCATCTTCGCCATGCTCCCCATCGTTCGCCTCAGCCGGGTGCGGCCGGCGGCCGTCCTTCGCGATGACCCGGGAGCTCCTTCGGTCGGCGTGGTCGGCTCCACCATCGCCCTACTTGCCGTGGTAGCCGCCCTCTTCTGGCTCCTGGCCTCCGTCATCTTGGCCTCCCCGATTCTGGCTCTGTGGCTGGTGGTGGGGACGGGCGTCGCGATAGCCCTCCTCACCGGGCTCTTCAGCCTGGCTCTGATGGTGATCGGTCATCTCCCGGTCCCCGAGCGTCTCACACCCAGCTATGTGATCTTGGTGACCTTTGCCCTCCTGGTCTCCATCGCCATCGTCCGGGTCCCAGACCTACGGGCCGTGGGGGCTCTGCTGATTGCTCTAGCGCTGTTGGGGTATGTGATTGTTTTCCTGCCCAGGGCGGTGCAGTCCGTGGTGCGCATGGCGCTGCGCAACACTGGCCGGCAGCGCGCCCGAACCGCAGCCACTGCGGTCGCTCTATTCGTCGGCGTCTTCGCGGTGGGGTTGATCCTGGTGTTAGGGACCGACATCCGTACCGAGCTGGACTCGGTCATCACCCAGGCCACGACGTACAACGTCATCGCAGTTGCCCCCAGCAGCGGTGCCGACCGACTGGTGAAAGTCGCAAGTAGGCTGCACAGCTCAGGGGAGCTGGCTACCGTTGCCGCCCCCAGCGCGCCGCAGTCGGTGAACGGCAGACCATTCACCGACTTGGCTCGGGCCAAGCCCAAGCCGGGGTCGAGATCCCTCAGCGGAAGGGGGCAGGACGCCCTTTTCCTCCTCGACGGGATCCAGGGATGGTCCGTCGACCAGGGGGTGGTCCCCGACGTAAACATCGTCGCCGGCCACCAGTTGCGCGCCTCCGACACAGCCAGCGGCGGGGTGCTGGTCAGCGCCGCCCTCAACAAGTCCCCGTACAACTTGAGAGTCGGCGACGCGATAACCGTCTCCGACCCGCTTGCCCGCCATCCTCAGACCGTGGCGCTGAAAGTGGTGGGCTTCTATGGGGCGCTCCTCCGCAGTAGCAAGGGGATCAGCATCAGCACCACCGTAGCCCCCATCCTCGCCACCCGGCAGACGGCGACGGCGGTCGGGGGCTCCAACCTGGAGGAGGTGGTCGAGCTCAAGTTTCCACCCGACCGTGCGAGTGCCGCGGCGTCCCAACTGCGCCGTGCTGACAGTTCGGCGGAGGTCATCAACCTGGCTGACTTCACCCTCATCATCGACCAGTTCCTCAACAACGCCATCCTCTTCCTGACCGCCATCGCCTCCCTGGCCCTGCTCGCAGGGATCGTGATCGTGGCCAACTCCGTGGCCCTGGCGCTGCTGGAGCGTCGTCGCGAGATCGGTATCCAGAAGGCAGTGGGGCTCAGCAGTCGCGGTGTCTACGCTCAGGTGCTGGTGGAGACCGCCACAGTTGCCGGGCTCGGAGCCATGGTCGGCATGCTCGCGATCGCGGCGCTCCTGGTGCCGCTCGGGAGGGTCCTACTCAAGCTCAATCTGGCGCTACCCACCCCCCTGGCCCTGGTCATCGTGCTGGGCGCGGTCGCGGTGGCAACCGCCACCGCCGCCCTGGTCGCCTGGGGCCCAGTCCGGACCAGGCCCCTCGAAGTCCTGCGCTACGAGTAGCGCGCCGAACGCCGGCGCACGGCGTGGCCGCTCTACAGCTGTGGTCCTTGCCCTCTCGCAGTCTCGCTCTGGCGACGGCCGATTCGCTCCGTGGCGGCTGAGAGAACCATCGGTGCAGCAGTTCGGGCAGCCCGGACGACCAGCTTGGTGAGCAGCGACTGACCCCGGCTCCTTGATGACCGGTTGGCGGCCACCTCGAGGTGCCCGCTGGCCGCTGCCTCGGCCAGCAGCTCCTGCAGGTTGAGTCGCCAATCCGCGGGCATGGCTGCGAGCCAATCCTGTTCCGCGGGCGACTCGACCCGACGGCGGCGCCGGGTCCGGACAACGTAGACAGCTCCGATCAGCGCCACCACGTCCAAGCCCGCCGCCAGCTTGGCGCCATCGCGGCGGAGCCGCTGCCGCGGGTCGAAGTCGTAGCGCAGACGTGCCTCGAGT